>NZ_JAUBOS010000083.1:0-24247 GCF_036700365.1 Microcoleus sp. w2-18bC1 | reverse complement strand
TTTTGGTAAAAATTGTAATCTCACACTTTTTTCATTATAACCGATAACTAATCAACTTATTTATTTTTCATTCCTAACCATCTTTATCCAAATCTTCTGTTTTTGGAGCTTCTGAAGTTGAGGGAAATGTTAATTGGATGTTGATATCCATTGATATTGTATTTTTCTCAATCACACCGATACCAACTATTTTTACGAATGCTTCTGTAGGTATAGAATTATTTATTTTAAATTCAGGAGCAGACTGAGTTTTATATCCGGCTTCTTCTAGCCGATCGCAAATATTGCGCCAATTTCCTACAGGTTCGTTAGGTACATCGGCGAGTTTTTTAACATATTGGTATAAAGTTTTACATAAATAAACCTCTGCACTTTTGGAACTCTGAAAAAGTTGGCGGGCGATTTCGGCGGGGCTGCAACCGGAAAGCAATCCTCGGAGGTAAAGTTTTTCTGTTTCTGTTAGTCCCCTGCGTGATCGAGGAGAAATTTGCCGTTTAGCTTCTGCAAAAGCTTGGTACAGCCTTTCTAAGTCCCAGTGTTTCGCGGCTTCGGCAAATAAATCTTCCTTTGAGGCCATTTTCGGGTGTGGTGAGATGTGGCTAACGATAGCATAACCGAAATTGCTAGCGTTTGTTAGTTGTATGCTAACAATAGGTAGTTTAGTATTAAATTACCCACTCATTGTCTAAGTGCAAATACTTAGAAAAGCGGGAAAGTGCGATCGCGATATTTCAAATTTTGTCTGTTTAGTTAACTTTCGTTAGTCAAAAAGTTAGTTTTTGTTCCTTACACTGAGGTATTTCAATGGCTAAAGGTGATGAAATAGCGAAAGCGGCAGGTTCCGCTGCTGCGGGTGCTGCTGCAGGTGCTGGTGTGGTAGCTGCTTCTGGTTTTACGGCAATTGGTGCTGTTGGTGGAGGTGCTGGTATGGGTGCTGCTGCTGGCCCCGTTGGTATAGCCGTAGGTGCATTAGCAGGTTTGGCATTTTACGGGATTAGCAAGGCTCTTTCTGACGACTAAACATTGACTCGCGCCAGGGACTTCAGTCCCTGGTTAATAACTAGGTTGTTGATATTTAGCGCTTGTTCCACGAGTCCCCCAGGAGTTTAAACCCCTGGCGGCTAGGTTGGTAAGCGCACAATCTCTATCAATTTGAACCGCGAATTTCTAGCTTTAACTTAGCCCGTCCCTCAACTAAAAAGTGTCAACTTATGTCTTCTCAAGAATTTCAAGCAGCATACACCAGCATTTACAGTACAGGCACTTTCCTCTTACAATATCTCAAAGAATTCCGTGACGGACTCCGCATTCAGGGAGATGAAAGTCAAGGGCTACAAAGCATTGAAGATGAAATTAACAAAGCTTTAAAGGCTTTGCAAGATCAGAAGTATCAAGTAGCCGTCATAGCAGCCATGAAAGCTGGCAAAAGCACCTTCTTAAATTCTATCATCGGTGCTGATGTGCTGGCGAGTGAAACGGCAGCCTGTACTATCTGCCGTACAGATGTCCGACACATTAAACCGGGCGAAATTCCTAAACTTTTAGAGTATCGAGAAGGACAAAGAAAACCAGTCATTCTTGTTGAGGGTGACGCTGGCGAAATTCAGCAAAAATTCCTGCAGCGTACCCGTGAAATCAGAGAACAAGGCAATCCGGATAACACTACACGCTTTGAGATAGAGCATCCGATTGAAGCAATTAGCCAATTATCTTCTCTCACAGGCTTTACCTTAGTTGATACTCCCGGCCCTAATGAGTGGGAGTCTGCAAACTTCAACATAAATGAACTGAAGCAGACAGCATTAGAAGCACTGCGAACCTGCAATGCAATTCTGTTTATTTTAAACTACGCTTCCTACAAAGATAATGCAGTTGCTGATTTGTTTAAGGATGTTGTTGAAAATCGTAAAGATTTTATAGCTGAGAACACGGGAAAAATTTACTTCATTTTGAATAAAGTTGACCAAAAAACAGAGAGAGACAAAGAAATTGTTGATGTCATTAAAGATTTAGAGCGAGAGTTAGTTGGCTTTGGCTTTTGCAATCCAGTTATTTACCCTGCTAGTTCTCGACAAGGACTTTTAGCGAAACTGATTCAGCAAGGAAAAGCAACTGACAAGGAGATAAAAGATTTTGAGGATTTCTTTAGTGCCAAATATGCTGAGAGAGATGAAAAAGGTAGGAGAGTAATTCCTTTACCTGAAGAAATTGCACCAAGAGCTTTGCAAGATAGCGGCATTCCGAGCATTCAAGAAACAGTCATTCAAAGGATTACGCAAAATTCAGGCTGGAATTTATTGAGTGAGGTGGTGGCAGAAATCGATAAAGCTGCTAAGGCAATTGAAGATACTCTGAATACAGATATCAGGGGTTGGGAAATGGGGATTGAAGCCCTCAAACAAAAAGTTGAAGAGTACAGGAAACGCTCAGAGAATGCGAGGTACAAAGTTGAGTTAGTCAAAAATACTGTCGAGCAAGAAAAACAAATACTAATCCAAGGATTTAGTCAAGGCATTAACACATTTGCGAATAAGGCTAAAGAGCAGATAGGCAGTGAGATTCATAAGATTGCCGAATCTCAATCCGCTAAATCTCCTCAGTCAAAAAAAACTCCCTTATTGCTCAAACCAGTAGAAGTTAAGACTAACAATGGGGTGTTTGGACAAATAGTGGGAGAAATTGGAGAAAGACTGTTAGGATTGATACCTTCTTTCGGTCCCGTATTAGGAAAAGCATTCAAAGTCACTACGTCTTTGTTGGATGGACTGAGTGAGTCTATTCCACAAGCTTTCAATACCTCTGTTTCTGAACAGATTGTTGATAGTGAAGAGTTTGATCCGTACATTATTCGGTGTAAAACTAAGGCGGAAGCTGAAAAAATAATTCAAACAATTAATAAATTTTGCCCGCCCTATATTCAAAGTTGGTGGATAGATACTCAGGATGAATTAGTTCGAGAGGGAACGAATATTCGAGAAAAATTGGCAATAATAATTCAAGAAGATATCCAACAAATATCAGATGAATTATCTAATTATCTTGGTGAGGCTTTAGAAGTGAAACTGAACATCAACCCGATTCAGTTTCCTAGCTTTGATTTTCCCGGAATTGATGCACGGATTAAAGATGTACAATTAGCAGTTGTTGTAGGAAATAGAAGGGAAGAAACAGGTAGAAAAAGTCGTTGCTGCAACTCTGATGAAGTCTATTATGCTGATGTTGATGTTACGGAAAATTGGGAATTTTTTGATATTGATTTACGACAGACATTAGAGTCAGTAAATCGAAAAATAAATGAGCAAAGTTCTAGAAACAGAGATTTGTTAGAACGAGTTATTAACAAACAGGTTTCTGCTGATTTCAGGAGTGCCGAAAAGCAAATCAATGATTACATTCAAAGGTTTCAAAATGACTTCGATCGCGTTTTGAAGGAACGGGAAACGAAAGAAGCAGAAGCGCCGGAAATTCTGGCTCGTCTTGAGGCTCAAAAAGCCAAGCTTATTGAGTACCTCAGTCAATTAAGTTCGATTCGGGAATCTCTCAATAATTGGAAGCCAGTTAAGTAAAGTTAGAGAAAGTACGATCGCGCTTTTTTTCCTAAAGTGCGATCGCCCTATAATTTCAGCATGGCAACAACTGTCAAATTCAACAGAGCGATCGGTATAATTAAAAAATCAACATCCAATACAGTCACTTAATGCCATGATTGCTAATTTGCCCATCAAGCTGCCTCACTTACCCAACAGCTTGCCCAGCGAAGGTTCTGTCCGCATTGAGTTAGTCAACGGACTCTTAATATTTAGCGCTTCTATTCAAACCCAGGAACGAATTCAAACTTTAACAGCTCAACAACAAGCATCAAATCTAACTTCCGAAGAACAAACAGAATTGGATGGATATCGAGAATTCATTAGCTATCTAAATTTGGTAAATGAAACCATGAAAAATACTTTTCTATATCCTTTGCGAGGCACTGTCATTGGCTATGATGAGCCGTTTGAACCTGCGGTTTCCTTGGAAGATTGGGAAGTGCTACAATGATTGTACTAGATACTCATATATGGGTTTGGTGGGTTGACGATAACACACGACTGACTCAGAAACATCGGGACTGGATACAACAATATCAATCTCAAGGTTTAGGAGTCAGCATCATTTCTTGTTGGGAGGTTGCTAAATTAGTAGAAATGGGAAGACTTACTTTGTCCGTTACAGTTGATGAGTGGTTAAAACAAGCTTTGGCTTATCCCGAAGTGCAGCTACTCGAACTCACCATTCCCATCATTGTCGAGTCAACTAAACTCACAGGTTTTCACCGCGATCCAGCAGATCAAATCATTGTGGCAACTGCGAGGATTTGCGGGTGTCCCTTACTAACTGCTGATGCAAAAATTCTGGCATATCCTGATGTACAGACTCTTCAGTGACAGGTAAAAAATGCCTTCGCCCGGGCCGCAAAGCCTGGTTTCGCTGCTACTTTCAGTGAGGGAAAATACATGAAAATTCGAGAATCTCAAGGTAAGAGTGTCTGGAACCATTCTGAGGGTTGGTGCTGCGAGCCTCTTGACCCCATACCGCCCGGTCATATTGCCCTAGCCGTTGAAGCGATCGATATTAATCTTGTAGACTGGGATATCGAAGAAATTGGCGAAAAAGCAGGTTTTGATATTCAGTACAAATACACGGGAGTCAATGACCCGAAAGATTCATCTTTAGCTTGCGTAAGTCAGTTTGTGGGTATCTATGAAGACTTCTCAAAGCTCGATCGCGATTTGGAAGTTTTGATTGCAGCCGGCATCCCGCGTCATTTATTTAAAATACTGACTGACAACGATGACATCGATTTGAAGCCTGTAACGCAATACCTCAAAGCAGTTTCCTAATGTTTTGGGTGTAACGCAATTGTTGCTTTTTCAAAGTGCGATCGCCCTTATTTTCCGAAAGTGCGATCGCCTTACAATCATGTCAAATATATTCAATCCTTCCGATCATTTCTTCAGGTGTATAGACTTCATAAATTAAAATCAAACTGCTGTTCGCGAATAAATGCCAGGTGTGACTCATCGCTTTTAGTACGCAACCCCACATCAACTGTTGTCGTCACATCTATCCCGTAAGGACGTAAACCGCGCGCAATATTAGAGTCAATATGTTCGTCTAAATGAAAACGAATTTGCTCACTCACCTCTAATTGCCCTCAATTTTTCTTGTAACGGAGATGGTGGACTGTTGCGCTTTAATTCTTCCACAATAGCTCGACTTTCAGCAGTGTGACTATCGATTTCTTCTCGACGATCGTAATAATAGGTCATTGCTGCATGAACCGAGGCCAGTGGCAAATCATACTTGCCCGCGATTTATTCTATAGAAATCCCCATTTTGAGATACATTTCGGCGATGTGTGCTACAGCAATTCGATGACCGGCAATGCACGGTTTACCACCAAGCACCCCAGGCGTGATTTCGATATGTTCTGTGATGATTGATTACTTAGACATTTTAGTTAAAGGCTATTAATTGGTAATTTTTAATTTCTTTAATATTACCACAAATAGTCACAGTTACAGCAAATTGTAGGGTGCGTCAGACATTAATTATTTCGATTTCAACAAGTTTTTCGGATCTGACGCACCGGCGCGAACAGCATCTCTCTCGCCCCCACCATCAACTAGATGCAAGCTAGATCCAGTCCGGCCTGAATCGCGGGGAGTCCAGAAGTATAGAATAGAGGTTGCGGAACCGGCACACCGCCCGATCGCTCGCCCGCAGCAATTTGTTACCCTAAAAATAGAATCTCCCCTCCCTCAACTCCCTCCCATGAACAACGCTTCTCCCCTGATTCAAACCGTGACTCCAGAACGCTGGGCCGGCTTTAGCATGGACTTTATAGGGGCGGGTTACACGGGTTTGTTGGTCAAAAACGGCCGCGCCGTGCGTACCCTGAAATCCGGGCGGCATTTCAGCTTCGCCCTTCCCCTGCTGGAACAGTGTCAAATTGTCATCGTAGACACCAAACTCCGCAATTTGGATGTACAGTCGCACGGAGATTTTTTGTCTAAGGATCGGTTTTTAATTGATGCCACTCTGACTGTTATTTATCAAGTTATAGATCCGAAACGGGTAGCTTTGGAATTGTCCGATCCTCTAGCTGTTTTAGCAAGTGCAGTTAAGGATTGTATGGGATTAGCGATCGGGCAAATACCCCTACAACAGCTTATCAGTCAAGGACGGCTGTTGCTGCGCCAAAATTTGCTCGATCGCGTCCAAGATTTTTATACCCTAGGTTTTAACTTAGAAGACGTGCGAATTGGCGATGTCAGCTTTCCCGAAACCAACGGAGTTATTCGCCAAGTTGAGGGAATGAGTGCCCGACAGGAAGCAGAAAATGCCGCCGCCCTGCAAATGAGAATTGCCGAAGCAGGCCGTCCGATTGTTCCTCAATCTCCCGTACAGCAGTTAAACTTAATTTCAGGTAATTCTCCTGCGAGTCTTCCAGCTTCCGACACAGCAGCAGGGTTCGATCGAGATTTACAACAACTGACACAACAACTTGCTCAAAATAGCCTCCCTCCTGGGAGAAATCCTCCCCAACTTGCACCAACCGTACTCGCAAGCAGCGATCGCAAAACAACCGCCTATTTAATCTACAAACTTTCTGGAGAAGCGATCGCCCTAACAGCCAATCCCTTTACAATTGGACGCGAACCAACCAACACTTTAGTATTACAAGATCCGCAAAGTTCGCGCTACCACGCTCAAATCCGCCGCGCCACCGACGAAATTGGCAAACAGCGATATCAGCTTGTCGATAGCGGCAGTTCCAACGGCACTTTTGTGGGTGGGCAGAGGCTGGCGGCTAACGAGCCTTTTTGGCTGCCAAATGGCTGCGAAATTGCGATCGGCGACCAAAAATGGATCTTTCAAAATTCGTGAGTGAGAGAGATGAAGATTTGTTTAAACAGCAGATAAACACAGATAAATTCCATCAGCGTTCATCTGTGTTTATCTGCAGACATCTGCGGTAAAAAAAACCAATCTAAGTAACTTGCTTTAATCACGATATACAAGTAATAGATTCCGAATCTACCGTCAACAATATGAATATTTTTTTAAACCGCAGATAAACACAGATTAATTCCATCCGCTTTCATCTGTCAGGTTTCTGTAAGGGCGTTGCCAAGAGTCCCCGCCTTTCCGACATAGCTTGACAAATCCTTCCGGCAGAATTCCCAATACTCCCAGGTAGAATTCTCTTGCCAACCCTAGGGGGGATATCTCCACAAGCATTTCGAGCGAGAATTTGTCAAGATTGAAAATATAAGTAGAGGACAACCCCATGAACTTTTCTATACAATCTGTTTACAACTGGTACCGCGACACCCTCCGCAACCCCAAATACCGCTGGTGGATTATTCTCGGAACCCTGGCATATCTCATAAGCCCGATCGACATTGCCCCGGATTTCCTGCCAGTCATCGGTCAAATTGACGATGTGGCAATTGCTGTGCTGCTGATTTCCGAAATTTCGCAAATGTCGATCGACTACTTTAAATCCCGCCAAACACAGACAGCCTCAGCATCCGAAGCCACCGGCAGCCCTTCTGAAGCCACAGGCAGCACCGTTGACGTAGATGCAGTTTCTGTACAATAATTGCCAAAAATAATCGAGCGCTACAACCCCGACTTCTTCAAGAAATCGGGGTTCTTGTTTTTTAAATGCCAACTGCTCAGATCGTGCTCCAAAGCTGGTAATTTTAACTATGGTCAATCTGTGTTAACAGCAAATTTTTATAGATGAAGTTTAGCGAAATAGTACAAAAACTTAACTTAGCCACCAGTCGCACCCTCACAGCGTCGGTTGCTACCGATCCAGAAATTACAGGCGCGGCCCCTGTTGATGAAGCTGCACCCGGTACTATCAGTTACATAGAAGGTGCTAAATTTGCCACTCATACAGCCACTACAAATGCTTCGGCTTTAATTTTACCGTTAGATGAAAGCCTACAAGCTCAATGTAGCGATCGCAACATTGCTTGGATTGCCGCAGCAGATCCGCGATTGCTGTTTGCTGAAACCATCGCCGTTTTCTATCAACCGTTTCGCCCAGCATCCGAAATTCATCCCTCAGCCGTCGTTCACCCCTCAGCACAAATTGGTGAAAATGTCTATATCGGCCCCCACGTCGTTATTCAAGCAAAAGTCAAAATAGACAGCAACGTTTGCATTCATCCAAATGTCGTAATTTACCCAGATGCGGAAATAGGCGCAGGCACTGTTTTACACGCTAATTGTGTCATTCACGAACGTACTCGCATCGGGGCAAATTGCGTGATTCACAGCGGTGCGGCTATTGGTTCCGAAGGTTTTGGGTTCGTCCCGACAGCCACAGGATGGGTGAAAATGGAGCAGTCTGGCTGCACGGTATTAGAAGAGGGCGTTGAGGTTGGCTGCAACAGCACGATCGACAGGCCCGCTGTCGGAGAAACCCGCATCGGCCAGAATACAAAAATCGACAACTTAGTACACGTAGGTCATGGCTGTCAAGTCGGGAAAAATTGCGCGTTTGCCGCTCACGTTGGCATGGCTGGCGGGGTCAAAATTGGCAACAATGTAATTTTGGCAGGTCAAGTGGGAATTGCCAATCAAGCCCAAATCGGAGATGGGGCGATCGCCACTGCTAAAGCTGGAATTCACAGCGACGTGCCCGCAGGTGCGATCGTGACGGGAGTTCCAGCAATTCCCCACAAACTATTTCTCAAAGCCGCAGCCGTATACAACCGTTTGCCGGAAATGTACCAGTCTTTGAGGCAAATTCAGCGCAAGCTCGATCGGTAGTCATTAGTTATTAGTCATTAGTCATTAGTTAAGAATTAACAGTCAACAGCCAACAGCCAACAGTCAACAGTCAACAGTATTATAGTTGCAACCCATTAAATGTGGAATAGCATAAACAACCTGCGACTGCTGTCGCCGTCCATACCAGCAATTGTCAAAATAATCTTGTTTTTCTCAACTTGGATTGTTGTGTGGCTGCCCATAGCAATTGTGCTGGCGATCGCCCTCAAATGGCATCCACCCCAACCCCTGGGAAACAAAAAACTACCTTTACTAGCTTCCCTCTACGTGATTGTCCCCTTCATTTTATGGGCGACAAGTTGGATCGAAAACACATCTTTTGTTAACTGGGGTTGGGATTGGCAACCCGCAGTTTTGATGTCATTAATGCGGGGATTAGGATTAGGAATAATTAGCTTAGTAATTTTATTCGGTCTGCAATTAGCCACAGGCTGGATCGAGCTAAAAAAAAGCGAGGCTTCCACGGAAACAGGCGAAAAAAAAATTAATTTGTGGACTTTAATTTTCAACCCGGCTAGTTTGCTGACTCTGTTATTAGGACTGTGGATTAGCGCCACAGAAGAGTTAATCTTTCGCGGCTGCTTGCAAACAATCCTCCAGCAAGATTACTCAATGCTAATCGCAGCAGCGATCGCCAGTTTCATTTTCGCGATCGCCCATCTAATTTGGGCCGCCAAAGAAACTCTACCGCAACTGCCCGGATTGTGGCTGATGGGGATGGTTTTAACATTAGCCCGCATCGCCGACAATGGCAGTTTAGGATTGGCGATCGGCATTCACGCAGCTTGGATTTGGGGTATAACTACCGTAGATACAGAAGGCGCAATTAATCCCACAGGCCGCGCACCGGAATGGATTACAGGAATAGCAGCAAAACCTCTAGCAGGTGCAGCCGGCATTTTATTGCTACTAGCAACCGCAACCTTACTCTTCCTGACTCAAATCAGCGTTAATCAGCGCTAATCAGCTTAAATCTGCGGTAAAAATTCCGACATTAATTCAAGTGTCGATCGATCGTCACAATCGAAACAGGCCGCAACGCATCAAAACGAGTTGAATTCCCCCCAGCCACAGAACGCGACAACTGCACTTGCACGATTCGGTAACTCCAGTGCGGTTCCCGGCGCACCCGATCGCCAATCCAGCTCAAAACAGTAGCAATATCCTCAAAAGCATCCAAAGCCAGCACGATCGAGCCTCCAGGGAGCAGCCGCAGCGCGCAAACGCCCAAAATTTTAGTCAACCCTCCGCCACTACCGCCAATAAAAATCCGGTGCGGAGGACGCAAGCGGTGCAAGATTTCCGGGGCGGTTCCGTGAATCGAGAACACATTTTGCAGCCCAAAACGGCCATAGTTGAACTCGATCGCAGAATTACCAGAAACCGTTTGTTCGATCGCGTACACCTCAGACTGCGGGAATAAACGAGCAATTTCGATCGACACAGAACCGTTACCAGCACCCACATCCCAGACAACTTGTCCCGATTGCAAAGCCAATTGTGCCAACACCAACACCCGCACTTCCCGTTCAACCGTCAAACCAGGCTTATCGCCACAACCGATAAAAGCTGCATCCGGTATTCCCAACAAAGGCAACTTTTCCAAATCCAAAGGTTCTGCCCTCGGCGGGGGTTCCCGCAGCATCACCACCACGCTCAGCGGTGCAAAAGACTCTCTCAGCAAAGCTTCCAGAGACTTGGGGCTTACCCGTTCCTCGGCAGCCCCCAAATTTTCGCAAACCCAAAACTTGTAGCGTGTCGGCAAATCTAGAGCTTTCACCAAACTTGCCAGTAAAGCCGGAGTGTGAGCTTCGTCCGCCAGCACCGCAATCTTCTCCACACCGAGCTTCAGCTTCGCCGTCAGCTCCTCAAAATAGCGTCCTTGAGAGCCTACACAATGAGCATCTTGCCAAGGGATTCTCAAGCGATTAAAAGCCAACTGCACAGAACTGACATGGGGGTGAAAAGTTAATTTTTCGGGTGGCAATTGGGCAATTAACAACTTTCCCCAGCCGTAGAACAGGGGGTCTCCCGCCACTAAAATTACGATCGGTCGATCGCGGGTTTCCACCGTCCCCGCAGAGGGATCTAATTCGGGTTCAGTCGCCCACCAGCGCCGAATTTCCAGAATTGCTTCGGTCAAATCTTCCAACGCCCAGCGCTCTCCGTCGTGCTGGGGAAAATAGCTCAAAAGGCGGTCGCTGCCTATTAGCAGAGCGGCCATTTCTACAACCTGCCGCGCCGATTCGCTCAGCCCAGAAGCTCCATCTAAACCGATACCAACTACGTGTATTATCACTTTTTAAGCAAAAAGTAAAAAACCAGAATTACTGATTTTTCCTGGTTTTTCATAAATTTTTTCCTTGAGTTTACTTTCAAACAAAAATAATTAAAGCATTTAATAGGCAATATCCTGACTGTTGTCACAGGGGAGAGGGGGAGAGGGGGCGAGAGAGTGGGAGATGGGGAGAGTGGGAGATGGGGAGATGGGGAGAGTGGGAGATGGGAAAAAATTTTCCTTCTTCCCTCTTCCTTCTCCCTTCTTCCTTCTTCCTTCTTCCCTCTTCCTTCTTCCCTCTTCCCTCTTCCTTCGTTAAAACTCAAAAACAGGCCATTCCGGTTGTCGGAGATAGGTGGTCATGTCGTCAAACTTCCGCAGTTCCACTCGGTGTACGGACTGTTCTTGCGGCGTGTCCAGCCATTGCTCGTTCAACTCTGACAGCAAAGCGCACAAGCGATCGCGGTCAAGGTTCGGCCCGGTGTCCCCAAAATAAGCCAGAGTAATGTGGGCCGTAAAATGATATTGCTGTTCAATTCCCAAAGCCATTAAATCGGGATTTTGATAGATCGATCGGCGAAACTCCAGAATTTGCTTGTAAGAGTTTTCGTCCGTCGGTGCCAAACAAACACCCACAGCCCTAGTCATCACCATCAACCCCAGCACTATCCAGCGAATGGGAGCGCCGCCCGCCAAGGGTTTGCAGGCGGCAAAACCATCGGCCATGCGCGAGCGCAGTTGCTCCTCAAATTCTGGATTTTTATCAGAGGCATCTCGAAAAGCGCTGTTCCAAATTAAATCGGCTACGGTTAAATGGAAGCTATCAGGAGGCAGTGCCACGAGCGCACCCTCCCCTATTTCCTGCAATAGCCGTTGTTGGCTCGACTGCAAATTACTATAAAATGCAGCATTTTCTGCATCTTCCCCCGCAGGCGGCGTAATCACTGAATAACCTGGAAAAGGTACAGGAGATCTCCGGCCTGCTTCGTCGGGCTTAAATTTTGGAGATTCCTGAATGTGTTCCACCTGGGACTTGTAGGAGTCCAGCAGCGTCATTCGCGCCACCCGATTTACGTAAGCTTGATAAGTATCATCCAATCTTGATTTCCTCGCGGTGACAAACTCCCACACCAAATTTTATATTATGGTGCGGGCTTCCAACAGCCCTATTCAGGATATGTTGGACTTGCGGAACCTGCAACTTTGATTTTTTGGGCTACTGAGCGTTAAATCATGCAAATTTACCTGTTTTGGGGGGAAGACGACTTTGCAATGGCGCAGGCTGTGACAAGTTTGCGCTCCTCAGTCCTCGACCCCAACTGGGCTAGTTTTAACTATGACAAGATTATTGCCGATTCCGCCGGAGCTGTGGTCGAAGGGCTCGATCGAGCCTTAACGCCCCCCTTCGGTACCGGCAGCCGTTTTGTCTGGCTGGCAAATACTACTGTAACGCAGCAGTGTTCTCCAGAACTGTTAGCACAATTTGAACGGACGCTGCCGGTGATTCCCGACACCACCGTGCTGCTGCTAACATCCGTCAAAAAACCCGACAGCCGGCTCAAATCTACCAAGTTAATTTCCCAGTCCGCCGCCCAAGTGCGGGAATTTTCACCGATTCCGCCTTGGAATGACAAAGAATTAGCCCAGCGGGTGCGCCAAGTCGCGGGCGAAATGAACGTAAAATTGACCGCCACAGCGATCGAATTTTTGGCCGAATCCATTGGCAGCGATACCCGCGGGCTATACAGCGAACTCGAAAAATTGCGACTGTTTGCGGGCAACCGCAGCCAACCTCTGAACCCGGAGGGAGTGGCAGCACTGGTACACTGTCACGCCCAAAATACTTTCCAGCTAGCCGATGCGATTCGCGAGGGCAATACCTCCGCCGCTTTGGATTTACTGGCAGGCTTAACTGGCCGCAGCGAGCCTGGTTTGAGAATTGTGGCTGGCTTGACTGGTAAGTTTCGGATTTGGCTGTGGGTAAAGGCGATGATCCAAGCGGGCGATCGCGATGATAAAATTGCTCAAGCTCTAGATCTCGGCAATCCGAAACGAGTATACTATTTTCGGCAAGAAGTCAAGAATGCCAGCTTAGAAAAACTGCAAAAAAGTTTGCCTTTGCTCCTAGAGTTAGAAGCTTCTTTAAAACGGGGCCGAGAAGAAATCTCAACCCTGCAAACCAAAGTTATAGAACTTTCTAGCTTGTTTCGCTGATGCGCGACAGAGCACAGGAGCGGCGCTTTACTGTAAATTTTTATAACAAATTTCTTTCTTCGGCTATGTGCTTGATGCCAGATCACGGGGCAAAAGGTCAATAGATACTAGAAATACTCTTAGAATGCCAAAGTAGAAGTTAATGTGGTAAATAAATATTGTCCGCCGAATGCCGATCGGTTAATATTATTTGCCGGCTCTCCACCCCCCCCAAAAAAAGAGCGCTACCCATGACACAACAGAACCCGCGGGAACTGCTCAAGCAAGGCGATCCAAAAGCGATCGCATCTAGCATCAACCGTACACTCAAACCCAAAGGCATCAACGCCGATGTGACGCGGGACAACGGCTGCCTCCACATAATTCTGGAGGCAGACAAAGTACCGGATCAAATGGTATTGGTCGATTTCATCCGCACCGGCATGACGAAGCTGGGACTTGAATCAATTCACACTGTAAAGGTTTACGGGCGTCGAACAGGTGACGGTGAGCCTACGTGGGAAGATGAAATTGATCTGATGCCTGCCGATTCAATGCCTTACCCCTTGGATAGTGGAATGCCTGACGACTCTGTAGGTTTAGATGATGTCGAGCCCGAAGGCGAAGACTATTATCAAGAAGGAGAATTCGATCGAGATGACGACGAGGAAGACGAAGACGAAGACGAAGATCAAGCCCCGCCTCCGAAAAAACAATTTCCCAAATGGGTAATACCTGTGGGTATCTTAGTACCTCTGGCGGCGATCGCAGGGCTTTTCTTTATTAAAACTTTCCCCTTCGGCGACTCTAACCCAGAACCCATCGCCCCCGTAGCTACTTCCCCCTCCCCGAAACCCGCATCTCCCGCGTCTAAAGCCGCTGCATCCTCGACCGCCGCCTCTCCGGGCATCCCACAGGCAGCCTCCCCTGCCGCAAAACCCGCTCCGACTGCTGCGCCAGCAAGCCCAGCTCCAGCTTCTCCTCCACCAAAAGCCGCCGCGCCCAAGCCTGACTCTTGGAGAGAAGCCGTTAACACAGCTCAGAAGGCAGCAATTTCGGCCCAGACGGCTCAGTCTCAAAATGAGTGGATCGCAGTAGCAAGCCAGTGGCAGCAAGCGGTTAAGCTCATGAGAGCCGTACCGTCAACCAGCCCTAACTATCAAAAGGCTCAGCAAAAAGCGGCAGAATATCAGGCTAACCTGATTGTTGCCAACCGCAGGGCGGCAGCAGCACCTTAAGAGTTTTGAGTTGAATACTGGATGTGCTAAAAGTCAAAAGTCAAAAGCCAAAAGTAAAAAAACTTGTTTTTACTGAAAGCTTTCTTACTTTTGACTTTTTTCAATTTTATTAAAAATTTATTTAACTTCACTACATCTGTAAGGCTTTAGCTATCTTCAGCCTTTAATCAATCTCGGTATCGGAATTTTTTGTCGATTAATTATAGTTCACGGCGCTGCGACAAAATTATTTTTAACTCCTCTGAGGTTAAATCAATTCTTTCTTGGTAGTTTACGTGCATAAAATATTTCTCACGCTCTCAGCATCATTGTAGTATTATTTTGGGGAACGGATATTAACATTACTTTATTTACCTTGATTTTTTTCTACCGACTTACTTAGATGTATATACAGCAAGCCGGATGTTCGCACTCCTTCCTGTAAAAACAAAATTTACTCAACAAACACCGCAATAACTTGGTTTCTTGGATAAACCGGTTTGCTAAACACAGAGCTTGGTTTAAATCTGTTCTTCCCCTGGATTAAAACGCTGAATTCCGGGATTTTCCTCTGCGCGCACAATAGCATCTTTGGGAATATTGAGGATGCCTGTAAATGAATTTTGGCTTACTTTCAAAGCTTGTTCCTTATTTTTGTATTCGGCTAGTTCGCACTGTAAATTGTCAATAGTCTGTTGCAAGCGAGTGGCTTGTCTGAGCATTTCTTGTTCAGAAAAGTCCAGCAATTGCATCAGATTAGCCACTTGATATTCAAGTAATTGGGTTTCGTAAATATTGTTATTTGTAACAAAGCTTGGAGGATTTTCTGAATACTCAAAAACACTTTTTTTGTCGGGCATGGACAATGCTGTTTTGACACTAAGTGCCAAATCTTTAAACATTTCAGCAGTGTTGTGGGGAATTTTAACTTTCATGAACATCACTACCGCAAACACACTTCCTGACCGCAGAAGTCCCCCAAATCCTAAGACAGACTTGACGTGGTAGGGGATAATTAAGGAATTTTGCTCAGGAATAAAGGGGCTGCCTTTTGCCTCTGATATGTGAAAAATATTTAATACTGCGGGCTCTAATTGCAGGAACCTTTTTAGCTCAATTCCGAGGAATGTAGGAATGTCTAAACCGAACTGCCGGATTATTTCTGCAATCGCTGGCATTTGAGCCACTAATTTTGTGCTAAGTAATGGAATAGCTGTATTTTCTGCTGCTGTGTGCCGAGAATTCCACTGCGGTTCAGGGCCTGCGGCTGCTAGCAGAGTCCAACATTTCATGTCGGTGGTGGGGGAATTTCCCTTCATCAAGCGGCGGGCAGATTGTTGCAATGAGTCTTCTAATTCCCCGTAGGGATGAGTTTTGAACAAACGCACTAAGGCACAGGAATTTTCTCCAGTTTGCGAATTGCAAAAATGTCGGTAAATATAGTTAACAATCTTCTGGCTGCTGGCTTCCATACTAGCAGTATTTCTACCTAAGTGGCGCAGGACTAAGCTGCATTTAGCCATGTCTTGCGGGGTAAATAAGGTAATATCGTACATTAAAAAATGCTCTCCAAGAGCTCAAACACTCTTGTTCATTTATCGTTAAGGCCGCTACGGCATCCGGAATCCTACTGAGAGTTTTAAAAACAGTGTTGGTTGAAATATCTATAAAATTTGCCCCCCAATGCAGCGGTTGTATGGCAGGATACAGAAATTAAGATTAAAGCAAAAAAAATCTATCCCCTAGGGTAGGCCACAAGGAAGAAAAGCCAATGTATAATTTAGGAAAAGGTTTTTTACGATAACTCCTCCAGAGGAAAAGAAACGGGCTTTTTCACCAGATATGCCTCGCATTTTACTGAGCATTTTCCTAGATAAAAGTCGGTTTCTGGGTCAGCCATATTCACAGAAATCCTAGAAACTCAAGCTCCAATTTTCGTTGCAGGCGATCGCACGCCGATTAATCAAAATTTGGTAAAATTTCGGCAGTCTTGGACGGAGAAACCGGGTTTGCTTACAGAGAAAAAACCCGGTTTCATGGGTATAGGTAAGTAGATGCTGTGTTCAAAACTTTTAACCACCCCAAAAAAACTCTACTCAGCAGGTGGAGACTTTGCTTCCAGGGCATCTTTAGCAGACAATCCCTGATCTTGAACGCCAAAATACCACAAACTAGCAGCAGCTTCGGCGCGAGTGACTGATTTCTTCGGCTGAAACAGAGTAGTAAAACCAAAAACGCGGCGAATATTCGCCAAATCTCCATTGTTAAAATCAGCTAAAACTGCCCGCGATGCCTGGGAATCAATCTTAGAAGCATCTTGAAAGCCCCATTTTTCTTTCACCCCGTCAATGTTAGCTGTCGGTAAAACTTGACGACTATCTAAAGGCACTTTCCAGAGAATCATTGTTTCACGAGTTAAAGGTGCATCCGGGCGAAATTTCACATCTTTAGTTTCTCCAGAAAGCGAACTGGGAATTACACCGGCTTCTGCTAAACCTTGAATTGCTGAAAAATCTGGGTCTGTTTTGGATACGTCAGAAAAAGCCGGTTCGCTAGAGTCTACTGCTAATCTAATTTGTTTGGCTTGACGGCTAGCATAAATCTGATTGTTAGCTGCTACTAACCAGCGGGCGTATTCGCGGCGAGTGACAATTTTGTTGGGTTTGGGCAAAGTGCTGGCTGTTTCTAAATTACCATTTTCTGTCGCTCGCACTTTTAGCACTTCCAACTGACTTAAATCAGCCACATACTGCCGCAACTGTTGAGGAATTTGGGTGTCTAGTTGGCTAACGTTTGCTGATTTTGGCGACGCGGATGGTGTTGGAGTAGTTCCCTCTGAATTAGATGAATTTGGTGAAGCGGTTGGAGATGCGCTAGACTCGGAATTGTTAGGTTGGGGACTGGTGGCAATTTCTGGGCTGTCTTTGCTGTAGTCGATCGCAAATTCTGTAGAACCCCCTACTTTCTGAGTAGGAGAAAGCGACACTGTTACCCGCAAATTATCTCGCGTTGCTATCAAAGAACCTTGTCCCTCGGCGGTGGGGCGGCTGACTATTTCCCAGTTGCGACGCCCAAACTCTGTGGAGTAAAAGTTTTGAACCGAATTAACCGGATCTGTGCTCTCCCAGCGCAGTCGCACATTTTTGGGCAACGAATCTGTTTGCCCACTAACTTCGATTAACTCAGCATTAGGATAGAGTGGAATCTCCGTAGGAAAATCCGGAGGAAGTTTGGCGGTAGAGTTTGTCTCAATAGCTGTCGCTGGTGGCGGGGAAGAGAAAACTACTGGATTTTGTTTTAATTTCGGATCGGCGGCTAATGATTCTTCGAGTGCCTTGCTGTTGGGGCTGTTTGCACAACCTGTGACCGCAGCCAGGAGACACACAGCCAGCCAAGTATTTACAGCAGCGAGTATATTGGTTTTATTGGTTTTAGTGATTTTAGAGCGTTCTTGAGAGTTGCCTCGCCGTTGAGTAAATATAATATTCAGCATAAATCCCCCCTTTGCGGATATATTTCTAGGCTAGCGCAGATCGATCGGGCATACATAATTTTTACCCAAATGAAATTTCTGTATTTACTTCTAGTTACTGCTACATTACTTTCATACCCTGTCAAGTTTGCCCGTCCCGCTGCATCTCAACCAGCCCCGCTGCGGACAGCCATTCAGACGCCAGAGTGGCAGCCATTTTGCTCAGCGATGGGTCAGTTTGCGATCGATATGCCGGCAAATCCCAAAATTAATTCCGAAATTTTTTCAAATCAAATTATTGCTCATACATATCGATCGAAATTAAAAAACAAAGAAACTTATTTGCTTCAATACTTTGACCTAGATTTTCGGCTGAGGAACAATAATATCAATAATATCAGAATTACTTTAAATAATGCCGTTGATTTTTTTGTCGTGGCAGCGAATGCTAAAGTCTTGCAAGTGCGGGATATTTCCCTCGGAGGCTATCCGGGAAAAGAATTTGAGTTTCAGCCACTTTCTCCCACTGAACCTGTAGGTGTAGGTCAAGTTTATTTGGTGGAAACGCGCGTTTATGGGCTGGTTGCCACTACTCCAGAACCAGAAAATGCTCAAAAATTTCTAGACTCTTTTCGTTTGTTTTGAAACAGGAACTTTTACAAGGAGTAGTTTAGGAGATTTAACATATTTAACTGATAAATGTTGAGGGAATAAGTCAGAAGTTACAGGGAAAGAATAAAAAAGTGAGTTGGAAGTGGCAAAAAAATAAAAAAGTGAGTTGGAAGTGGCAATCGAATTTATTAATAAAACTTACGCTTGGCAACTCGGTGTTTAGGAAAATAGTGGCTTTGGCAACAAAAAAGGTCGCCATCAACCGGGTTTTTGAGTAATAATTTGGCCAAAACTCCATTAAGCTAAATTTGACTTAATACCTTATTGTATTTTTTGTACTCTATCTAACGATATAGATTAATTTTACACCCGTGGAGCGATGTAGATACTTGCTCAAATTTATATATTTGATATAAGGATTTTTAAATCGCCGAAAGCAAAAATCAGAAAGCATAAACAAAGATGCTGTCTTGCTCCATCTGGCTCCCATCTGGCTCAACCAAGTCAGCCTCATCGAAAGCTTACCCGGAGGGTATTAATATATTATGAACAAACTAACACCAATTATCCTGAGCGGTCTCCTGTTATTTGGAGCTGCTGCTTGCAGCGAAGGAGCTAAAACTAGCGCTGATTCTCCTAATTCTGCCACAGGAAATACCACTAGCCCACCCCCAGCCGAGACAGTTCAAAAAACTCAGGGTGACGCCACTAGCCAAATTCGCCAAAACCAAGCAAATTCTGATATCAGGGCCAGAGAACAGCGCAACAATGTGACTGGTGGCGATGCAATAAGAGCCGATGGCGACCTCCAAAGTGAAGTGCGCTCCAAGTTAGAAGTAAACATCACTAAAGGTCAGCTAACTGTTGACGCAAAAGACGGGGTTGTCACCGTAGGTGGCACAGTCCCCAATCAAACTGATTTAGCTAAAATTGAGCCACTAGCTAAAGAGATTAAGGGTGTTAAAGATGTCAATGTTACGGCTGTTGTCGCCCCCGCTGCTCCCGCATCGCCTAGCAGCAATCAATAAGTTGGAAGGAAGAATTCCGAGGGAAATAAGGAAGAAGGATGTAGTTATCTAGGAGAGAAGTCTGAGGGAAGAGGGTAAAGTTTGGCATTGTAAGATTGCTTGCGGAGCGGATTGCAACGCTTAGGTGACTCTCTAGGGAGATCGATCAGAGTTTTAAGTTAAAGAGTTTAAATTGAATTTTAAATTCACGCACTCAAAACTCGCGCAACACCTGCAAATTCCCCTTCCCAATTCCTGATTTACCCTCCCGGAGAATTAGTTGGAAACCAACCTGAAGATAGAGTGGGAAGTTATTCCCAGCGACCGATGAAAATTGTTGGGAAAAAATGACTAAATGTGATTGATGGCAGAGCATAAATTCTGTGGTTGTGTAAAAGTAGTATATTTTTCAGGAGAAAAAAAATGGCTTTAGGTCAACACAAGCGAGCTGTAGGAGCATTTTCTAATTACCGAGATACGGAACTAGCCCTGATGGAGCTGCAAAGTACCGGGTTTCCGATGAATAAAGTTTCGGTAGTTGGCGAAAATCTCGATCGCAGCGAAATTGCCGGCGCTAGCACTGGTACTGGTAAGGGTACCGACGACAAAGTGGGCGGTGGCGCAAAAGCAGGCGCGACAGCGGGAGTCGTGACGGGGGGTTTGATTGGGTTACTCGGAAGCATTGGAGCGCTAGCGATTCCGGGAGTTGGCCCGGTGATGGCGGGGGGTGCGATCGCAACTCTGCTGGCAGATACTGTAATCGGAGGCGCGATTGGGGCAGCAGCAGGCGGTTTGGTCGGCGGTTTGGTCGGCTTGGGAGTTCCCGAAGAAAAAGCTAAAGTCTATAACGATCGCGTTTCCCGTGGAGAATATTTGGTATTCGTAGAAGGAACAGATGCCGAACTTGCCACAGCCGAAGGAATTATGACTGTGCGGGGCATTCAGGATTGGGGCATTTACGATGTGCCGGCAGACACTGGCCGCAGAGCTTCGGGCCACCAGAAGCGCGCCGTGGGAGTATTTTCAACCCGCCGCGAGACTGAACACGCACTGGGAGAACTGAGAACTGCCGGTTTCGACATGAATCGGGTTTCGGTTATCGCTAAGGATGCTGAGTCTAAAGGCGACATCGCAGGCATTGACGTGCACGACAGCGCGGACAACAAATCCGATGAAGGGGCCACAAAGGGCGCACTCACAGGTGGTACTTTGGGAGGTTTGACGGGCTTGTTGGTAGGTCTGGGCCTAGTAGCAATTCCGGGCATCGGGCCGATTATGCTGGCAGGAGCCTCAGCTACGGCGATTGCCACTACACTAGCCGGTACGGCTTTGGGTGCGGCAGCAGGCGGCTTGATCGGAGCTTTAGTCGGTATGGGAATTCCCGAAGAGGAAGCTAGAGCATACAACGATCGCGTGGCAAGGGGAGATTACTTGGTACTGGTTGACGGCAGCGAAGCAGAAGTCGCTAGAGCTGAAACCATCCTGAGCCGCGGAGGCATTCAGCATTGGAACACCTACGACTATAATCCCAGCGTCGATAGTGCTCGGGCTGATTACGGCGCTCCTGGCACTCCCGGCGTTGATACTACGGCTGATATTTACGATCCCAATCAGGGTGTCACCGGCCACCGTCGGGTTTAATAATTCAGACTTTGTTTGGGTATTGTTTCTACTTTCTGCAGGGTAGTCGCACTCGCGCACTCGGATTGTGGAAAGTGATCCAACCAACAGCGGCGAGCTAGCGGTTTTACGCTTCGTAGGTAAAATTATCTCAAAAGTCGGCTTTTTCTCTGAAAGCCGGCTTTTGTTTTGTTCTGGAAACTTCAAAAAGCCACCTGTCAAAAGTTTAATTTTGATTGGCAAGGTGGGCTTTCCACCAGTGGATCGATCGGCTCCCTGAATTTTTACAGCAGAAATCCGCAGCGGTTTTTTAGTCTGTAACACTCACTACTGCTAGATTTTAAACCCCGCAGTATTATCAAATTGAATGACCTAAATTACCACAGATATTGCCCAGTTAGTCAAAGAGCGACTATCTTTAATTATGGGTAGCTAATTTCAGCAACTTATACAGGTGAAGTAGCCAGTCCCGCGCGCCGAGTACGGCATGCAGTGGTCGGCAACTATTAGAATAATATTGTCGTCGCTTTCCCGCCAGACTTAGGCTGGTCATTGCTTGGCTGTAGCAGCCCAATTGCTGTTGGCAAGACCTGCGGCATGAATACAGTTTTTCTGGGAATGCCTCAGAGAAGCATTTGAGAACCCCAGGAACAGCTTTTATGTCCGGGAGCGCGTCTGGTGTCGAGTGTTCTGTAAATTAGAACCGCAAGCGCTCATGGATCGAGAAAACATTAACAGCAAGCACAGCAGCGCGGGAATAGGGGAACGACTCGCGAACCATTTTTTCGCGCAATCTCAGGCTCAGCACAGCGTATTGCTTGCTTCGCCGGCGACTCGCTCAGCACTCCGAGGGAAACAGCCTTCCTGTTGGTTTTCACTGGCACGGAGCACAGTGGGGGGAGGTGACACTAGCTGAGCTGGCCTGGCGCTGCCGTCCGGGTTCATCGAAGGTAGAAAGCACTTATTTAGAAGGCATTAGGGGTTGAAGCTCCGATATCTTCTTTCTTGATTGCACTCATAAATTCGATCGCCTGTACTGGCAAATTTTCGGGTCAGAAGGCGGTGCGGATGCCACCCCCAATACCCCAAATATTCGATCAACCTTGACAAGATCGATCGACAATTTCTCGGTATTTTGGTAAAGAGTTAGCAGGTAATATTTAGTGGTTACAGTTAGTACAAATACAACTAATTATTAACAACTAATATCAATCGCCAACTAATTACTAGCAAAATAATACTTACAGGACTTACAGGCGGCTAGAAACGCGGTTTTTTTTAATAACTTCCGCGCTAGCCAACCTCATCAGATTATACCAGAACCAGGTTTATTTTCGTAAATTATAACTAGGTGAGCAGGGTGATGGTAGAAATCAAGCAGTTTTGACAATTGTCAAGGTGGCAGTTTAAGTTTTAAAAACTGACTGGCAAACACGATAGTAGAAACTTTCACACAACATAGAACATCGAGAAATTAAGGAAACTCACTCAATTTTTTTATGAATTTCACTGAACTTTTAAGTGCCGATGAACTTTTAATTAGACATAGAAACGGGGAACGAGATTTTCGAGGAGCTAACCTCATTGCAGCTCAGTTGAGTGAAGCTAATCTCAGTCGAACAAATTTGAGCAACGCTAATTTGAAAGGTGCCAACTTAATTAGAAGCAAACTGATTGGAGCTAATTTAAACGCCGCCGACTTGAGCGGGGCTAATTTGTCTAAGGCGAAATTAATTGAAGCTAACCTCGGGAGTTCTAGTTTAACTGGAACTGTGGCGATCTCCGCAGATTTTAGCGGGGCAAATCTCAGCGGAGCAATATTGTCTCAGGCTGACTTGAGCAAAGCTGTGATGACGGGAGCGAGTTTAGTAGGAGCTTGTTTGCTAAGCGGCTCAAAACTAACGGAGGCTAATTTGAGCGGGGCGACGCTGAGCCGAGCAATTATGAGCGGGGTTGACTTAAGTAGAGCAAATCTGACGAGAGCGATTCTCAGCGAGGTAGATTTGACCGGGGCAAACCTGAGCGGAGCAACTTTAACCCGGGCTTATCTCAATCGCGGAAATCTCAGCGGCGTCAATTTGGTTGGGGCTTCTTTGAGCGAAGCAAGTCTGCGGGAAGCTTCTATTAGCGCTGCTAATTTGAGCGGTGCTGACTTGAGCGGTGCTGACTTGCAATCTGCCAATCTAAATGGTTCTAATTTGAGCGGTGCCGACTTGCAGGGAGCTAATTTGAGTAAAGCTAATTTAAATGGTTTGATTCTGCACAATGCTGATTTGAGGGCTGCTAATTTGAACAAAGCTTCTTTGCGGGGAGCTAATTTGAGCGGTGCGAATTTGGCAGGTGCTAGCTTGCTGGAAGCGGATTTGCGGGGGGCGAATTTGAGTCACGCCAATTTGTCGGGAGCGGGTTTACTGCTGAGCTCTCTGACAGGGGCGAATTTGACAGGAACTAATTTGTCGGAGGCTAATTTGATTGGGGCCAGCTTGAATGTTGATAATTTGAATGAAGCAGCTTTGGGCGGCGCAATTTTGCCGAATGGAGCTACTCACAGCCGGGATTGATGAGTTGATTAAAAGAAAATAGTTTTGAGTTTTAAATTAAAGAATCTTTAATTCAGAACTCAAAACTTTTAACAATAAAAAATTCAGGATTCAAGAGTCATAATTCAGTTGTGGGGACGGGTTTTAATAGATTGTCGGCGATCGACAATCTATTAAAATTCGGACTCAGCGATGCAGTCTCAGAGGCAATTTCAGCATTGCTTTGACTAACTCATTCGCTTCGACAGGTTTTGCAACATGATGTTGAAACCCAGCAGCAAGAGCTTGTTTCTGATTAAAGTCTCCAGCATAGGCAGTCAGGGCGATCGCCGGAATTTGCCCGCCCAGCTCTGGTGGTAGAGATCTCATTTGCCGCACTAGGGCGTCGGTTCAGTATTAGGAGTTGACAAAAAAAGGACTTTATGAAATTAGCCAGTGCATGAGTTAGACTT
>NZ_JAUBOS010000082.1:0-24373 GCF_036700365.1 Microcoleus sp. w2-18bC1 | reverse complement strand
TTTACTCTCTATCTTGATTTTTTTGACGAGGTTAATAGTGCTTTAAGCTTTCAAACTATTCTTTTTTCTAGGTTCAGTTTTTTACCTTTAGTTCGTGGTTCAGTGAACCGCTTCCCTTCTGGCGCTTTATTAATGTATCAACTCTCCCCAGAGTTGTCAAGCGTTTTGCGAAAATATTTTTGACTTTTTTTTAAGCCTATACACACCAAGGGTTTCGGCTATCAAGTCGCTCTCCGACCTCCGCTGGCTGACTCCTCTTTTAACTATGGGGTCTTTTTTTTGGGCAAGATTGGACTTTTGAAGGGACGATCTACCGCGCATGGGTAGAATATCTCTACGTGTAGATGTCCTATATATAGATGTTCGATCGCCCGCTTATGAAAAAACCTGCCGCTCGCCCTAGTGCCTTATTCATTACCTGCGCTTCACTGCTGATCGCTTGCACTCAGACGAACACTCCCCAGACATCGACTACAGTATCTCCAGGTACTTCGCCATCTCCGGCAACTTCGCCACAGGGTTCGGCCGCGGGGAACTCTACCGCTATTCCCGTTGGGGTTGGGGTGGCGCAAACTAGCAATGTGGCTTTACTGGGTCAGGAACAGGTGGCTGGCGCGAAAATTGCTGAGAAGTATTTCAACGATAAGGGCGGTGTGGATGGGACGCCGATTAAACTGGTGTTCCAAGATACCGGTGGAGATGAACAGGGGACGATCAATGCCTTCAATACTCTGATCAATCAGGATAAGGTGGTGGGTATTGTGGGCCCGACCCTCTCGCAGCAGGCTTTTAGTGCCGATCCGATCGCCGATCGAGCAAAAGTTCCCGTACTCGGCCCCTCCAATACCGCTAAAGGCATTCCCCAGATTGGCGATTACGTGGCCCGAGTCTCCGCGCCTGTGGCCGTGGTAGCACCTAATGCAGTTAAAGCTGCACTGAAGCAAAATCCCAATATTAAGAAAGTAGCAGTGTTTTTTGCTCAGAATGATGCTTTTAGCAAATCTGAGACTGAAACTTTTCAGACAACGGTTAAAGATATGGGGCTGGAATTGGCAACAGTCCAAAAATTCTTGACTACTGATACAGATTTCCAATCTCAAGCCACTAATGGGATAAATGTCAAGCCGGATTTAATCATTATTTCTGGGTTGGCCGCCGATGGAGGCAATTTAATTAAGCAGTTGCGGGAGTTAGGCTACAAAGGCGTTATCATTGGGGGCAACGGTCTGAATACTTCTAATGTATTTCCTGTTTGCAAGGCTCTTTGCGATGGGGTTTTGATAGCCCAAGCCTACAGCCCGGAATATCAGAATGAGATTAATAAGGCTTTTCGTGATGCTTATCGCGCTCAATTTAAGAAAGAACCGCCTCAGTTTAGCGCTCAAGCTTTTACTGGTGTACAAGTTTTTGTTGAGTCATTAAAGGCAATTAATGCTAAGTCTAAGGTTAGCGAAAAGCCATTGGCAGAGTTGCGTACAAATTTGAATCAGCAGTTGTTGGGTGGCCAGTACGATACGCCTTTGGGGGAAATTTCTTTTACGCCTGAAGGTGAGATTAATCAGAAAGAGTTTTATGTGGCAAAGATAAAAATGGAGGCGGATGGCAATAATGGTAAGTTTGAGTTTTTGAAATGAAGGCACGACACGGATTTTGACACGGATACACAGATGAGTTATTGAGTGTGAGTCTGAAGTCACCCCCCCTGCCCCCCAAGGGGGAAGTCAGAAGTCAGATTAAAAATTGGACGTTGCTGATTCACGGTATGAATCAACTTTTCGCTTGATGTTACAAAACTCACCCTACTTGGCTTCTAGCAATTACGAAATCTTGAATTCATACCTGTATTCGGCAAGGTCAAAAATTGTATGCTATTTGTTTTTGAATGATTTAATGTTGATGCCGAATCTCTAACTGGTGATGGACTTAACTCTGTTTTTGCAACAATTTTTGAATGGTTTGTCGATCGGCAGCGTGTATGCTATTTTTGCCCTGGGATACACGCTGGTCTTTTCTATTTTGGGAATTATTAATTTTGCTCACGGTGCAGTATTTACTTTGGGTGCTTATTTCACCTATGCGCTGATGGGAGGTACTTTCGGTTTTAATGGGTTGTGGGCTAATGCTCGAATTCCCCTGCAGTTGCCTTTTGCTGTGGCGTTAATTTTGGGAAGTGTCATGGCTGGTTTGGTAGGAGTAATTGTTGAACGAATTGCTTTTTTGCCTTTGCGCCGCCGACTCTCTGATCCTCTGCTGACGGTGGTTTCTAGTTTGGGTGTGGCAGTTGCGATCGCCAATATTATCCAATATCTTGTCGGGGCGGAAATTTACACTTTTCCTGCTAACACTTACGGCTATTTGCCCGCTGCCATTAACTTTGGGACTGCGGATAAACCAATTCCGATTCGTACTGTTCAAATAGTAATTTTTGCGGTATCTGTAGCTATTGTAGCTGTCTTAACTTACTTAATAAATTTTACTAAATTTGGCAAAGCAATGCAGGCTGTGGCTGAAGATGCTACTACTTCTAGTCTGTTGGGTATTGATACTGATAGATACATTGTTTTGACGTTTTTTGTGAGCAGTTTTCTGGCTGGTTTGGCGGGGAGTTTGGTGGGTTCTAGTGTTAGTATTGCTGGGCCGTATTTTGGTATTGCTTTTGGTTTGAAGGGTTTGGCGGTGATTGTGCTGGGTGGGCTGGGGAGTATTCCTGGGGCGGTTTTGGGTGGGTTTATCATTGGTTTGGTGGAGGCTTTTGTGCCGGGAGATTTTTCGGCTTATAAGGATGCTGTTGCTTTTGCCATATTGTTTATTATGCTATTAGTTAGACCGCAGGGTTTGTTTGGACGGCGTTTGATTCAAAAAGTGTAAAATAGATAATTAGGTGATTAAAATTGGGGCAACCACGGGGGGACTGCCCCTACAGAAACTAATTATATCGGAATGATTTAACCGCAGAGGACGCAGAGAACGCAGAGAACGCAGAGAAAGAGAAGAGAGAAATGAATGATTATGATGGGACTGAATTTGAGATGAAGTTGGTATTTAAGTATGTTTCTTATTTAAAATAAAATCATGGCTGCATTTTTTACTACTTATGGGTTTCTGATTGTCTCGATGTTGTTGGGTGCAATGTTGGGAATGTCGCTATATTTGCCTCTAATGACTGGTCAGTTGTCTCTCGCTAGCCCTGGTTTTTATGCGTTGGGTGGGTATATTGCGGCGATTTTGTCTACGACGGTGTTTAAGCCGACAGGGGGTTTATTTCCACTGCCATTGTTGTTATTGGAGATGATAATTGCAGGGGCTGTTTCGGGGTTGCTGGGGATTGTGGTGGGAATTCCGGCGCTGCGGTTAAGCGGGATTTATTTGGCGATCGCAACTATTGCTTTTGTGGAAATTTTGCGGGTTTTATCGCTGAATCTGGACATCACTGGCGGGGCTGTGGGCATTTTTGGGATTCCGCAACCGTTTGCGACGCCGATCGAGTATTTGTGGATTGTACTACCTTTACTGTTGGTAAGTATGGCAATTGTCTATCGGCTGGAACGGATTCGGGTGGGGCGGGCTTTTGCCGCGATCCGCGCTGATGAGTTGGCGGCTGATGCGATCGGCATTAACCCAACTTTTTATAAGGTTTTGGCTTTCACGTTAGGTGCTGTTTTAGCTGGGGTTGTGGGTGCAGTTAGCGCTCATTTCCTGAATACTTGGAACGCCCGTCAAGGTACTTTTGATGCTAGTATTATTTACTTGACTTCTGTGTTGATTGGTGGTAGCCGAACGTTTCTGGGAGCAGTTTTGGGTGGGATGGTGTTTACTGCTTTGCCGGAGGTTTTGAGGGGAATGGCGACTATTCAGGGATTGCCGCTTTGGTTGGCACAATTTCTGCGGGATGGACGGTTAATTATTTTTGGGTTGCTAATTGTTTTGGGGACGATATTTTTTCCGCAAGGTTTGGTGACGCCGGAGTTGTTGAAGAGGTGGAGGAAGGGCGATCGTACTTCTGTTTAAAATTCATAAATCATCTGGAGTTAGGGAAAAAATCCCGCGCCATAAAACTTTTTATACAAAATTATTAGTCAATAAAGACAAAAATCCTTACTAAAAACGCTTTTGATTGCGGGTAATTAAACAAACATGGTATTCTGCCAAATCTTAATAGTTTTGTCACTGCTGCCGCTAGCCATAAACTCTCCTTCCGGGCTAAAATTAACAGAATAGACCGAGTTATTATGACCCGCAATATTACAAATTTCTTGACCGTCTTTCACTCGCCAAATCTTCAGAGTTTGATTGCTGCTGCTAGCCAGAATCTCGCCATCGGGACTAAAAGCAATAGAATCAACATACCAAGAATGTCCTGTGATCGTTAAAACTTCTTGCCAATCTTTGACCCACCAAATTTTAATGGTATTGTCATGGCTGCCGCTAGCCAAAAACTCTCCATTTGGACTGAAAGCTATGCAGCGAACGGAGTCTGTATGACCTGTAAGTGTGCGAATTAGCTTCCCATCTTTAACTCGCCAAATTTTGACGGTTCTGTCCCAACTGCAACTAGCAATAGTTTCGCCATCAGGGCTAAAAGCAACAAAATAAACTAAATTAGTGTGACCCACAAGGGTGCGAACTTCTTGCCCGTCTTTGACGCGCCAAATCTTGATTGTTTTGTCCCAACTGCTGCTAGCAATCAGAGTTCCATCTGGACTGAAAGCTGCGCCGTAAACTGAGTTACTGTGACCAATCAGGGTGCGGATTCCTTGTCCATCTTTCATCCGCCAAAGTTTTACTGTTTTGTCTTGGCTGCTACTGGCTAGCATTAGTCCGTCCGGGCTGAAAGCTACTGTATAAACTGAGTTAGCGTGTCCTGTGAGGGTGACAATTTCTTGCCCGTCTTCAACTCCCCACAGCTTGATTGTTTTGTCATCGCTGCCGCTGGCTACAACTTCTCCGTTGGGGCTAAAAGCCACAGAGTAAATTAAGTTTTTATGACCTGTGAGGGTGTGAATACATTGCCAGTTATAGGTTTGCTGTTGGGACTGGGCAGGTGTTGGGGCGGGTTTGACTGGCTTGGTAATTGTTTGAGGAATTGCTAGATCGATCGCAAATTGGGGATTAACTTCTTTTAATACTTCAACAGCCGTTTGATAGCGGCGGTTAGTAGCATTTTCAATCATTTTGTCTAAAATTTTCCCTAGTTGTTCACTTACCGGGTTGTTAGCCAAATACTGTCGCCATATCCAGGTATCTTCACCAGGATCGAACAGGTCAAAAGGGGAAACTTGAGTTAGCAAATACAAACAAGTTACGCCTAAACTGTACAAATCGCTGGTAAAAAATGCTTTCCCTCTAGCTTGTTCGGGGGCAATGTATTCGGGGCTGCCGATGCTGGTTCCTGTTTTGAGTAATGCTGTACCTGTAGCAATTTTGGCGGCGCCAAAGTCTACTAGAACTAATTGTTTGTCGGCGCGGCGGATGATGTTTCCGGGTTTGATGTCTCGGTGAATAACGTTGTGGGAATGGATGAAGTGAAGGACGGGTAATAAGCTATTGAGTAAGTCTTGAATTTGATTTTCTGTAAATCTGCCTTCTGTTTCTAAAATTTGTGCTAAATTTTGCCCGTCGATAAATTCTTGGACTACATATTGTCTGCTGTCTTGGATGGAATAGGCTAATAGTTCGGGAATTTGGGGGTGTTTGCCCAATTCGTCTAATCGCATTGCTTCTTGTTCAAAAAGTTCGGCTGCTTTTTTGCTGTTGCGATTGCTTGCGGAGGGGATGAGTTGGGTTTCTGGGGGTAAAAATTGTTTGATGACGCAGCGAGGTTTTGAGGGTTTATCTTCGTCAACGGCGAGGAATGTTCTACCAAAACCGCCTTGTCCGATCGCCTTTATAGCCCGGTAGCGATCGCGCAGCAGCAGTTTTGAACGGCAATTTCGACAAATTTTAGCGGCAGGAGGGTTTTGTGGCTTGGAACAGTTGGGATTTAGGCAGTAACTCATTCGATTTTAGATTTTGGATTTTAGATTTTGGATTTTAACTTTTTGAATATTTCCACAGCGCAGTAAATATTATACCTCTTGCACAAGTCACACTCCTATCGACTTGTAGGGTGCGTCAGACGAATTTCTAGGATGATTATCTAGGATGTATGTTCTGACGCACCTTACTATATATGCCAGTTGCGTCAGTTCTGTTTTAGAAGTTCCACATAACGGGGTTATCGTCTAAATGATCGGTGACTGTTCGCCCGATCGCATCAATCTCTTTTAATTCCTCTTCACTCAATTTTACCTCAGCAGCTTTAGCATTTTCGGCTGCTTGTTCCCCGTCGCGCGCGCCGACAATTGCATTTGTTTGTGGCTGGGAAATCAACCAAGCTAAAGCTAAGTTGCCCAAGCTTATCTGGTGGCGATCGGCAATTGGCCTGAGTTGACTTAATGCTGTTTGCACTCGGTCGTAATTTTCTTTGATGAACAGCTTATTTTTGGCGCGGTGGTCGCCTTCTTCAAACTTGTGTTCTGGCCCGAATTTACCTGTCAATATTCCTTGAGCTAGAGATGAATAGGCAATGATTGAGATATGATTGTCCACACAATAGGACATAGCATCTTTTTCTACCCAGCGCCAAAACAGAGAATATGGCGGTTGCAAGCTGTCGATGCGTCCGTATTGGGCGGCTTCTTCTATTTGGGCGCGGGAAAAGTTTGAAACGCCGATCGCGCGAATTTTTCCCTGTTCTTTTAACTTGTTCAGGGCGTCCATTGTGTCTGCAATTGGCACTAATTCGGAATTCCAAGTGCCAGCGGGCAAGTGGATTTGTAAAGGTCGATATAATCGGTGTTGAGGTTTTTTAGCGATCGATCGCAGGCTTCGATTACCAACTCGGGTTTCAGGTGGTTGGCGAAAACTTTGCTAGCATAAACTACTTGCGATCGCACATCTGAAAGCGCTTGACCGATAATTTGTTCCGAATGCCCTTCTCCATAAACCTCAGCCGTATCAAAGGTGGTAATACCTGCCTCAAAAGCGGCGCGCATTGCTTTGACAGTTTCAGCATCCTCAATTCCCACCCACATCCGCTTCCCAGCTTGCCAAGTCCCCATAATTATCGGGGTAATCTGAATTTGTGATGTTCCCAATTGTCGCTTTTGCATACCCTAAGTCCTCATTTATATTTTTAGTATTCACCCTCAAGCTGTCTAATCTTAACAGAAAAAAGTTGGGTAGTCATGCACAGTAATGCTATCGTTTTATTTTGCAATAAAGAGTGACGTATAAAGTTAAAAATTAAAAAGGGGAGAATCTCACTTTTGCAGCTAAGGATCGCGAATTAAATAACTTACAATTTTAATTGTTATTGTGGGATGGGCGTCCCGCCCGTCACTCTTTCAAGAGTGGAAGTTATTTAATTCTCATTCCTAAGCTAGAAATTGGAGTTAGGAGTCAGGAGCCAGTAGGAAAAAATTCAGAAGCAAGAAGGAAGAAGCCAGAAGAAGTATTTTTACAAATATGAGATGCTCCCCTTATGGTAGTCTAAAACTACTTTGTAAAGCAATAATTTAATGCTCTAAAATCACTTCTGCATTTTGTGTTGCTTGAGAACTTTAGCGGGACTGATAAATGAAATGCCCTGAGAAGAAGAGGTACTAATCATGACAGCTTCAATGACAGGCTCATAAACCGTTTTTTCTGCAACCCACTCCACAATAAAGTTTGCACCTGAGCCTCCACTTGTATCATCTGCTGCAATGAAAAAGTCTGTAGAAGCAAGCGGCTTGAGTTCTACTGGACTCTTAATGTCCTGCCTAATCAATTTCCCCTCACTATCGTAGTAACGCACCGAAGTAATAATAATTGAATTCGTCAGATCCGTATTGCGGATACTGAGGGTCGCTGACAAATTCATGACTTGATCCTGGCTATTGTAGTGATAAATATGTGAGTAAATAGGGACATATACGGTTTGTCCCATCACAACTTTTGTTTGATCTAACGGGACTGCTCTCAGTGAGGTTTCACGTTTTGTATCAGGTTGTTGCCTTTGTGAGGTAGTTTGGTCTGAACAAGAACTCAGGACGATCGCCCCTAGCGCCCAACCAACCCAGAAATCATGTTTCAACTTCATCGGCATTCATCCAAATACACCACATACATTGCAGTTACGTCTAAAGCAGAAAGCAGAGTGCACCTTCTCTCTCGTTTGAGGCGGCTTAGTGATAAGGTTTGAGTGGCAGTTCAACCTGGAAAGTTGAGCCTTTGCCCACTGCACTTGTCACCTGTATTTGTCCGCTGTGTGCCTTGACAATTTGTTCGACGATCGCTAACCCCAGCCCAAAGCCTCCACTCTCCTGCGAGCGATCGGTGTCTACTCGATAGAAGCGATCGAAAATATAGGGTAAGTCCGCTTCTGGAATACCGATTCCCGTATCGATTATCTGAATGACTGCCAAATTGGAATGAAGAACTAGGCGTATCTGTATAGTTCCGCCAACGGGAGTATATTTACAGGCATTGTAAAGCAAGTTTTCGACTACTTGCCGTAGCAAATCAGGATCAGCCAATAATTCAATCCGTTGTTCCGGTGATTCGCAGGTTAGTTTGATATTTTGGACTTCTGCAAGTGCGAGAAACTGGGTTGCTAAATTGCTGAGGAACTCGTTGAGATTGATTAACCTGAGCGATTCCGGCGCAAGTTGCCCCTGATGACGAGCCAACAGCAGTAAATTATTCACGAGCGCTCCCATTGATTTTGCGCTATCTACAATGTTTTCTAAGGGAGGATGGTAACGTGAATCATCACCCGCGATCAGCAACCCAAGCTGGGCATTAGTGAGAATGGCAGACAGGGGCGATCGCAACTCGTGAGAGGCATCGGCTGTAAAGCGCTGAAGCTGCTGATAGGCTTGCCGAATCGGTTGCATCGCCAGCCCGCTGAGAAACCAACCTGTGAGGGCAATTAAGCCCAGTGTCAGCGGGACAGCGAGAGTTAGCACAATCTGAAGCTCAGTGAGCCTGTTTTGAGTTTCTGTCAAAGGAGTTGCAACCTGAAGATAACCGAGTACCCCAGTTCTACCTTCAACGGGTAATGTCACCTGACGCAGCCAGATTCCTGTTCCCAAAAGTGGATCGGTCGATCGAACTGTGAGATAACCAAAGGGCGTATTTAATTGCTCTAATGAAGGAGTCCCAAAAAAACGAACTAACCGCCTTTGTGCGTTATACCAGCGTACATAAATCAGATCTTCTGCAAGGGGATGAGACCCACTGCCTAACAAGGAGACATGACTCAGATCGACCTGGCTCTGGTTTTTGCGAACTTCATAATGTACGCTGGCAGCCATGACTCTAGTCTTGTCATAGAGCAGTCGATCAAGTGCCTCCAATTTATCTTTTACCTCAATCTGGTAAATCACCCCTGCAAACAGCACGAGAATGCTTCCCATTGAGAGGGTGAACCAACGAGCCAGATTACGACGACTTTGATTGAACACGGCTTGCCTTTACGATCGTTACTTTTCAGGGGAAGTGAGGCGATAACCCATACCGTAAATGCTCTCAATCCAGTCTGTGGCACCTACAGCCTGCAAGCGTTGGCGGAGTTTGCGAATTAGAACCGCGATCGCATTGCTCTCTGGTTCAGTCCCCCATTCCCACACGGCTTGTTGAATCTGATTCCGAGTCAAAACCTGTCGAGGATGACGCATAAAATACTCCAACAACTGAAACTCTCGACTGGAGAGGGAAACGGTTGCACCTTGTCGCTCAACAGTCAGAGTATCGAGGTGGAGGTGTAGCTCCTCAAGGCTGAGCGTATCTCCTTGCCAAAGGGGCGATCGCCGTCTTAATGCCCGCACTCGTGCCATGAATTCAACCAAATCGATCGGTTTCACCAGGTAATCATCTGCACCTGCGTCTAACCCGGTCACTTTTTCAGGCGTGGTATCTCTTGCCGTGATCATCAAAATCGGCGCTGTTTTCCCTGCCGCTCGATATTGACGACAGAGATTGACCCCACTGATATGTGGCAACATCCAGTCCAAAATCAACAAATCATATTCTTTTTCTGATAACAGCCACTGTGCCGTCTCTCCATCTTTTACCCCATCCACGCTATGTCCTGCTTGAGCCAGCACTGTTTGAAGTGGCATCAGTTGCTTTGGGTCATCTTCCACCAGCAAAACTCTCATATCTCGGCTCGTCTCCTTCGCAGCTTGCAGTTTTCAGAATTATTAGAGTTTCAGGTGATTCGCGCATCTTCTTTAAGCTAGATTTTAGGAGAGATCAAGTTCTATTAAAGTGCCAATAGATAGTATTAGCCTCCGAAGGGATGGGAAAGAATAGCGGATGATTAGACGTTGGCTAAAAGCATCAGGTGCAGAGTTTTGGTTGCCATTGCCATTTGTGGCGATCGCGTTTTGGGTTGGTTCCAGTTTCCTAATGGCTCAAGAATTACAACAACCCCAGATAGTAAAGAATAAACTTCAGGCAGATACCCAGCTTAAAGCAACGGTGTCTGTCAATATATTGCTGATCAACGCGGTGATTAACCGAAAACAAGGAACCACCCAGGTTGCGGTAGAAACAGCAGAACCCATTTTGAAGCGATTGGAATTAGAATTGCCAATGACTGACGCAACCCAGATAGAGGCAGCGGTCGCGCAAGAACTACAGTTATCGCGTCAAAATGTTCGCCAGTTAGTCCGTTACGAAATCGTTGAATAAGTTTATTGTTTCAATATTGCGATCGCATCCAGCCAAATAAGGTTGTTAAATTTATAAGTTTCCTCGCTGCGATCGAGCAATTCCTCAAGCAGCAAGAAGCGTCCAATACTCTTGCTGCTTGAGGATTAAAAACTACTGAGTAACGATTTCGTTATTGATGGAAACATTCGCTGCAGTTTGCCGAGCAATTTGTTCTGCCAATGCTTTTTGTTCTGCCGTTTGAACGCGCCCTGTTAACACAATCGAATTATCCCGATCGTCTGCGTCCAAATCGAATTGCTTGAGGGTACTATCGGAGTCTAAAGCCTCTTCTACGCGATCGGCAATATCGTCAATGTCTTGATTCTGAGGCGTCTGTGCGGTCGTGGTTGCAGGCGCTGGAGTGGTTGGAACAGTCGTATTTCCAGTGGCAGTTGTGGGAGCAGAAGTAGATGGAACAGTTGTCTGCGAAGTATTAGGGGAGGTGCAAGCACCTAAACCCAAAATTGCAACAGTGCTGACGCTGATTCCTTGCACCAATAGCTTTAATAATTGCATATTCTTTGTTTGTTTTGTTTGTTGTGAAACGCAATTTTGCCGATAAAACTCAGGATGAAGTCTTTGAGCATTTCAACTTAACCAGTGAATGTAAAAGAGTTCATCTATCAAAAGTAATGTTTTTGAGAAGCCTATTAATAAAAGGCAACAATAAATCAAATCCAGTGAACTAAGGTTGGCAAATCTATAAGTTATCTTAATCGGTTCTCTGCCTAAGTATAGGGAGCAAATGTGATCCAAATGTGAGTAACAGAAATTAGTCGCTCACTTTTCCCTCACTTTCATCAATGACGCTAGAAATAAGACGAAATAATAAATAAGCAGTTGGCTTGACCAGAAACGTTATGACTGCAACCAATGTAGAAAAATTAGTAGAACACTCTTGGCATCACCTCTCTGTCGAGAAAGTGGCTCGGATTTTAGAGACTGATCTGGAAATAGGTCTATCTTCTGAGGTGTCAGCCGAACGGCGCGAGATCCTCGGCCCCAATCAACTAACGGCTCAGAAGCAGCAAAGTGCCTGGTTGCGATTTTTTCAGCAACTGAATCAGCCGCTAATCTACATTTTGTTAGCTGCTGGGATAGTAACAGCATTTCTGAAAGAGTGGATTGATTCAGGGGTAATTTTTGGGGTTGCTCTGACGAATGCCACCATTGGTTTCGTTCAAGAGTCAAAGGCAGAGAATGCGATCGCCGCTTTAGCAAAATCTGTTGCAACTGAGGCAACCATTCTCCGCCACGGTCAAAAGCAAGTGGTTTCATCCAGTGAACTGGTTCCTGGCGATCTCGTCTTGCTGTCTTCTGGGGATAAAGTGTCTGCGGATCTGCGACTGATCGAAGTCCGTGACTTACAGGTTGATGAATCAGCGTTAACGGGAGAATCTGTCCCGGTTCAGAAGCAATCCCAGGCGCTAGAGGCAGACGCTGCACTGGCAGATCGCACGAACATGGCCTATACCGGCAGCCTGGTAACGTTTGGACAGGGACGCGGACTCGTCGTCAGCATCGGTGACATGACCGAGACGGGACACATTTCCCAACTCATGCAGCAAAGTACCACACTGGAAACCCCACTGAGTCGCAAAATTGACAAATTTAGCAAAACCTTGCTCTATGTCATTTTAGCTTTGGCTGCCTTCACCTTTGCAGCAGGCATTGCCCAGAGATTTTCTTGGGTTGAGGTGTTCAAGGCATCTGTGGCGCTTGCCGTCAGCGCAATTCCTGAAGGCTTACCCGCGATTTTAACGGTGACACTGGCGATCGGGGTTTCCCGGATGGCAAAGCAGCACGCCATTATTCGCAAACTTCCGGCAATTGAGACGCTGGGGAGTACCACCGTGATTTGTTCTGACAAAACCGGAACCTTGACTGAGAATCAAATGACAGTTCAAGAGATTGATGCCGGTGGAAAGCGATATCGGGTTAGCGGTGGAGGATATGCACCAGACGGGGAAATTTCTGTAAATGGACATTCCGTTGACCTGGCGATCGCACCTGCCTTATATGAATGCCTGCAAGCAGGACTGTTGTGCAACGATTCGCATCTAGAAGTGCAGGATGGAAACTGGACTGTAGTCGGTAGTCCAACCGAAGGGGCGCTGGTTGCGGTAGCCCAAAAAGCGGGGTTAATTACTGAGAAACTGGAGGAAGCGTTTTCCCGGCTCGATACACTGCCGTTTGAATCTCAGTTTCAATACATGGCAACCTTACATGACGATCGCCCAGAACGGTTGATTTATGTCAAGGGTTCGATTGAGGCAATTCTCAAACGGTGTCGCCAGATGCTCGATGAACAGGGAGAGGCGAGATCCCTCAACCCCGCGCCGATCGAGCAAACCGTGGACAGAATGGCAAAAAAAGGGTTACGAGTTCTGGCACTTGCTAAGAAAGTTGTACCCGCTTCTCAATCTTCAATTGACCATTCTGATATTGAGCAAGGGTTAACTTTTCTGGGGTTGCAAGGCATGATCGACCCGCCTCGCCCCGAAGCCATTCAAGCGATTCAAGCCTGTCGATCTGCAGGAATTCAGGTCAAGATGATTACGGGCGATCATGCCAAAACAGCAGCAGCGATCGCGCACCAAATGGGACTAAATCAAACCCAAGAGGCTCCCGTTTTTACCGGTCAAGAACTCGCTCAAATGAACCAGCAGCAATTCGCCAATGCTGTTGAACAAAGCTGCGTGTTTGCTCGTGTCGCACCAGAGCAAAAGCTCCGCATTGTCGAAGCACTTCAGTCTAAGGGCGAGATTGTGGCGATGACTGGAGATGGAGTTAACGATGCTCCCGCCCTGAAGCAAGCTGACATTGGGATAGCGATGGGTATTACAGGCACCGAAGTTACAAAAGAAGCAGCGGATATGCTGTTGACAAACGACAACTTTGCTTCGATCGAGAAAGCAGTTGAGGAAGGACGCACGGTTTATAAGAATCTGCTGCGGGCGATCGCCTTCATCCTGCCCGTGAATGGTGGAGAGTCCATGACCATCTTGATTGCCGTACTTCTGGCAACCCCACTACCCATTTTACCAGTACAAATTCTCTGGCTGAATATGGTCAGTTCAGTTGCATTGAGCTTACCGTTGGCATTTGAGCCGCCCTCTCCCAATGTCATGCAACAGCCACCTCGACCTGCCAATGAACCGCTTCTGTCTCGTAGGCTGACCGCTCGGATTCTGACAGTTTCGGTATTTAACTGGATTGTGATCTTTGGGATGTTTGAATGGATCGTCCAAACCACAGGTAATGAAGCTCTAGCCCGGACGATGGCAATTCAAGCATTGGTGGCGGCCGAAGCTTTTTACCTATTAAGCATCAGTCGCTTCGTTCCGGCGATCGTCGCCAAACTACGCGGTAAAGATGAATCAGTTGGCTATGCGGTAGCGATCGGCATTGCGGCTATTTTCATTCTCCAATTCCTGTTTAGCCAATGGGGCATTATGAATCAGTTATTCGACACTCAAGCTTTGACCGCAATCCAAGGCTTAATTTGTATCGGATTCGGACTGCCCATGATTCCTTTGTCAGCTTTGCTAAAGCGTTTTGCACCTCTGAACTAAGTGGTTTTTCTGATGCGGCTATTGCCAGCAACTTTACACACTATTTACCAAATTTGTAGCGTTGAATATTAAATATTTCTCATGAATTACCAAAACCTCAAACGTGCTAGCGGTCTATTTACTAATCATCGAAACGCAGAGCAGGCGCTAGTTGAGCTAAAAAGCCGGGGCTTCCCCATGCACAAGATTTCAGTGATTGCTAAACCTTCTGACCATGATGATTTGGACTCTTTGGGAGTGCAGCAAATTTTAATCACAAGAGCAACAGGTGCACAAGTAGGCGCGATCTTAGGCAGCATAGGACTAGGTTCATTAGCGTTAATTGTTGGACTCAGCAGCCTGCTAATTCCCGGTATTGGTCAGGCATTAGCGCTGGAAAGCCTTTTAGCAACTTTCGTTGGAAGTGGGATTGCTGCAACTGCTGGCGGTCTATATGGCGCACTTCAAGGATGGTTGGTGCCAGAAGAACAAGCAAGAATTTACAACGGCAGATTTAACCAGGGAGATTATTTGATCGTCATGGAGGCAAGAGAAAATGAGATCGTGATTGCTGAACCTGTCCTTAAACGTTGGGAGATTCTGACGTGGCGTGTCTGTGATGCTACCTAAATTCAAGGTCAGAAAGGAGGATTACCTTCGAGGAATTTAGTCCCGCGAAATAGAACGTCTAAAACCACTTAAAAATTTGACGGTCGATGATTTTGGGCGATCGCTCTCTTACTCCTGACATACGGATCGACAACTTCCAGTACCCGCCGATTCGGCAACCGCGATCGGGTCGGCAACACTTCAGAAGAGACTGTTAAAAAAAATTAAAAACCAGCACAATTAAGAGCAATTAGCATCCTGTAAGGGTTGGGAAATCATCCATATCTACCAAAAAAATTGCACTTTAAAAACGATCAGATCGCCGAGGCCACCCATAAATCTCGTTTCAGCTTCTTCAGCATTCATCCAAATACACCACATAAATTGCAGTTACGCCTACAACAGAGTGAACCGTCTCCTGTAGACTAAAACGGTAGTTAATCTGTTAATTTCTTTGAGGAAAACGAGTTTATGGGAGGAGTATCGGTGATAGAGTCGATTGTAGCGCAACAAACTCCCTTGGGCAGCGAGCCTGCTACAAATAGCCAAACGGCAGGAGTCATTCCTGAATTGGTCATCATCTTGATCATTCTCCTGCTGATTGCCACTGTTGTGGCACTCGTAACTCAACGGTTGCGAATTCCCTATGTAACGGGCTTAGTGTTAGCAGGCTTGCCGATTACGGAGGTTTTGTCGCGTCGAATTGGTTTAGACCCATCTTTAGTATTAAATCTTTTTCTACCCATTCTTATTTTTGAAGCATCTATCAATACGGATATCAGCCGTCTCCGCAGTACCTTTAAGCCGATCGCGCTGCTGGCGGGTCCAGGCTCGATCTTTTCCTCAGCAATTATCGCTATTCTGGTTAAATTTGGGCTAGGACTAGACTGGATTCCGGCGTTGCTGATCGGAGTCATTCTAGCAAACACTGATACCGTCTCGATGATCGCGGTTTTTAAGGAGATCCGTGTGCCTTCTCGATTGTCCACCATTGTTGAGGGAGAAACTCTGTTCAATGATGCGGCTGCTCTAATTTCATTTAATTTGCTTTTGGTAATTTATGCGACAGGCTCTCTCACCCCTATACAAGGCTTGAAGGAGCTGCTCGTGGTTGCTTTAGGTGGGGCAGTGGTCGGGGGTGTTTTAGGTTATTTGAGCGTGCCGATATTTGTTCGCTTAAACGATCCGTTGAGTAGCCTTTTGCTAACCGTCGCTCTAGCATTGGGAACCTTCCAAATCGGACAATTTTTAGGCGTATCGGGCGCAGTGGCGGTGGTCATCACCGGACTTGTTTTTGGCAACATTGGGCTGCCTCGCAGTTCGTCTGCCTCGGATCGGATTACCTTGCTGAGTTTCTGGGAATACGCTGGTTTTGGCGTCAATACGTTTATTTTCCTGCTGATTGGGATTGAAATTAACCCGCTAACGCTGTGGAGAATTTTGCCATCCATTTTATTCGTCATTCTGGCCTATCAACTGGGACGAATTCTCTCGGTCTATTTGTTCTTAGCGGGGCTGCGCTGGTTCGATCGCCCCATTCCGCTACGCTGGCAGCACATTTTGGTTTTAGGGAATATTAAAGGGTCTCTATCAATGGCCTTAGCTGTTGCCATTCCCTTGACCCTACCAGGACGGGATAACATCATTGCCCTGGTGTTCGGTGCAGTTTTATTCTCCTTGGTCGGACAGGGATTAAGTTTACCGTGGATGGTAAAACGACTAAAAATTAGCCGTGTTTCTGATGTAATGCAGGAAACTGGGCAGTTACAGATTCAGTTGATCGCTTCCAAAGCGGCTCAAGATGAGCTAGATAGTTTGCTGAAATCTGGCGTGTTGCCCAAGGCAGTTTACGAGGAGTTATGGGCATCGTATCAAGCACGAATAGCACAGTCTGAGCGAGTGCTGCGCGATCTCTACAATCAACATCGAGCAGGGCAACTAGAGGGCGATCGCAGCGGGCTAGATACGATTCGACGGCGATTGCTTTTAGCAGAAAAAGGAGCCGTTAGCGATGCCCTCCGCAAGCGAATTGTCCCAGAGGATCTGGTTCATCCTTACATCAAAGATTTGGATGAGAAACTTCTAACGTTGGCAGATGACTAGCCCGAATGCCGAGGTAATCAATCATCTGGTGAACTAGCTCTGGACGGGTGACGACCAAGATAGTAGAGCCTGCTTCAAGAACTGTATTGCCGTTCGGAATCTCCAGATTGGCGCAGGCATGGCATTGATAACCAATAATCAGCGAACCTGTTGGAAAACGAGGGTCTTGAGCAATTTGAGCAACAGTGCGACCTGCCACCTTGCAATCGCCTGGAACTGGCAGCTTTAGTACCTCGACTTGCCCGTGTTCAAAGTGCATCATAGACTCGATTTGGGGGTATTCAATCGCATTCGCCATTGATGCAACTGCCAAATCAATAGTGCTGATGATGTGACTGGCTCCGGCAAGTCGATAGGCTTCCATGAATTCGCGATCGCGCATTCGCACCACAATATGGGAAATGCCATAGCTTCTGGATAGGGTGATCAGCGCTAAATTCAGTGCATCGTCCCTGAGTGCAGCAACGACGGCGTTTGCTTGTTTAATTCCGGCTTCCAGAAGCACCGTTGTGCTCACGGCACTGCCTTCAAATGCCATCACTCCGATTTTTTCTCGAGCAAAGCGACAGGCCAGCGGGTCGGCATCGATGATTGCAACCGTATGACCGACTTTTAATAACTGCTGGGCTAAACCTAGCCCCATCATTCCTGCTCCACCAATTAATACGTACATGACTATTTGTCACCCCAAAAATTAACTTTACAGAGCGATCGCTATTAGCGATCTTGTGTTGGGTTTCTATCAGTTTAATCGGCTTGTGGGGTGGCTTATACCGGGCTTACTTATTACCTGTTCCACAGTTAATTTAATCTGTTTTTGGGGTAGGCATTGCTAGCCTGCCCCTCAAGGGATGTTCCTCAGTTAAGTGCGTAGCGGGAACGCTACATAATCTTAGGCACTTTAAAAAACTCCCCATCGCGATCGGGAGCTCCCTCCAAAATACTTTCTCCCTTAGCAAAAGGTTGCAAATCGTCTGATCGCATTACATTACTAACATCGATCGCCCGCGTTGTCGGCTGCACCTTACTTGTATCTAGTTCACTCAATTGCTCGAAATAATCCAAAATACCGTTAAGTTGACCAGTAAACTGCTCTTCTTCTTCCGGCGTTAATTCCAATCTCGCTAAATTCGCGACTTTCCGAACTTCTTCTCTGTCTATCATAAAAATTGGGAATGGGGAATTGGGAATGGGAAATTGGGAATGGGGAATTGGGCATAGGGAATTGGTTATTTGTTATTAGAGAAACGACTAACTACCAACTATTAACCACTAACTATGCCCCATGCCCATCCTAGTTAAAAATACACATCAATTTGCGATCGACCTGTCGTCTTCAGCCAATTTTGTACCTCAATGTAATTGTTCGGGGCCAAGCGAATAGCCTCCTTCCAATAATCTGCAGCTTTATCAAACAGCCCTTCCGCCCCTTCAATATTGCCAGCTTCCTTTTCCTTTTCCCCTTGATAGTGGTAAATTACAGCAATATTATTTAGTGCTTGTGGCATTCTCGGATTTAGATCCAAAGCCTCGCTGTAATATTCCAAAGCTTTATCATGTTCGCCGTTGCTAGTATGGATCAGTCCCATATTGTACAAGACATAACTGCGATCGTAAGGATCTTCCTCCAGCTTCAGCGCTTCATGATAATTATCCAGCGCTTCAGCATATTCGCCATCTGCTTGAGCTGACATACCATCCCGGTAATAAGCAAAAGCTTCCTTCGCCTGCTTTTTGGCTGGCATAATCTTGAGGATGATATCAGCCATTACCGTGAAACTTTTGTCAATAAAGTTATCGTTGCGTTGAGTTCTTGGCATATGCGATTCTTTGGTTAGTGGCTAATCCGAAAAATTAGCCTGTAAAGTTTTCCTATTAATAATTGCGCCACTGTTGTAGTGGGCCGTTGTGTTGAGAGCGCTAAAAGGTTTAGTCGATCGCAAGTGCGAACCTTAAAACACGCCCTTGGGTTTAACACCCGCGCAAGCTCTATCTATTTTATATAAGTCTTGCAAGACTGGCAAAAAAACTAGATTTCTTTAACATATCTCTGGCACTCTACACAAAACTTACAAAAACCCGCGCCGAAGGGAAAAGTTCTGCTGGAGGGTGGAGGGGCAATCCTCTCCTCTTCGATGGCTTACCTTCGGATTGCTTTGGTAACGCCAACGGGCGATCGCACATTGTACCTTACTAACTGTACCCATAATCCCGCTCCTTGGCCCTCAGAGCAAACAACCAAATACCCTGCCTAGGAGAAATTCCATCACAAAGTTTTATGAAGCTATCCGAGTTTAGCCCATACTTAAAAGCTATTCGGCAAAACACTAGCAATATTTTGCCCCAAAGTCAATCGATTTTAGATTTTAGATTTTAGATTTTAGCATTGACCCCACGGATAAATTCGGGGGGCAAGTTTCTCGGATACAGGTTTTTTATTTCTGGACGAATGAATCCGGGGGCTTGTATCCTGGATGCTTGATTGTCAAGGGCAGCCTCAAAAAAAATCAGAAACCCGATCGCCAAAACCAGCTCGAATTCCCGCAATATATAATAAAAATAACCGGGTAATTTTCACAGAGAGAAACCTATGGCTCCGAATCCCACCATTATGCAAGCCGTCGAACAACTTGGCTACCGCGTTACGGTTGGAGACGTGGCGGCAAAAGCTGGATTAGATGTCAATTTTGCCCAGCGAGAACTATTAACCCTCGCCTCCGAAGCAGGCGGCAACCTGCAAGTAGCAGAATCCGGCGACATCGCCTACCTATTTCCCAAGAACTTTCGAGATATTTTGCGAAACAAATTCTGGCGCTTGCAGTTGCAGGAATGGTGGCAAAAAATCTGGCGCATTTTATTTTATCTGATTCGGATATCTTTCGGCATAGTGCTGGTAGCTTCCATCCTCTTAATTTTTGTTGCTATCACGATTTTACTCTCCAGCGGCGATAGCAATAACAGCGGCGGCGGAGGAGGAGACGGTGGTGGAGGGGGCGGCAGAGGCGGTGGCTTTTCCTTTTTTCCCTACTTCTGGAATGACCTAATCTGGATATTTTACTGGAACCATGACCAACCATACTACCAGCAGCGATCGCGCTTAACTGGCCAAAAACCCGAGATGAGTTTTCTGGAAGCAGTTTTCTCCTTTCTCTTTGGAGACGGCAATCCCAATCACAATCTAGAAGAGCGCAAGTGGAGCGATATTGCCGCCGCAATTCGCAACAACCGAGGCGCCGTCGCCGCCGAACAAATTGCTCCATATCTAGACAATCTCGGACAAGGATACACCCGAGACTACGAAGAATATATGTTACCGGCTCTCGCCCGTTTTGACGGCCGCCCGGAAGTCAGTCCCGAAGGGCAAATAGTCTACCATTTTCCGCAATTGCAAACCACAGCCACCGATAGAAATTCTGAACCAGTAGCAGCTTATTTGCGAGAAATGCTGTGGCGTTTCAGCAACGCCAGTTCCGGTCAAATTATGCTTGCAGCAGGGTTAGGAGCTGTTAATCTTGTGGGTGCATTAGTTTTGGGTAATCTATTAACTAATAATTTAATTGCCGGTGGATTTATCGGTTTCGTCAGCGCTGTTTATCCCATAATCCTGATTTATGGCGTCGGATTTCTCGCCATTCCTTTAATTCGCTACTTCTGGATTCAGTGGAAAAATAGCCGGATAGAATCCCGCAATCAAGAGCGTCAGCAGCGAGCAATGTTATTAAACGAACCCGATGCCAACTTACTCAAAAAACTGACCTACGCCCAGGAATTTGCAGCAGAAAACGTTCTGACTGGAGAAGACTTAGCTTATACAACAGAAACTGAATTAACCCAACAAGAACTAGAACAGTCAGCCAAAATAGATGCGGAATGGCAGCGCCGGATTGGTCGCTCGGACAACTTGTAATAATAATTTAAAAAGCAGTTCTTTGTTGTTAAGTTAGGTTGCACTAAAATCTTGCACCCTTTTCAATAATAGGCAGTATGCCTGTTCTACAATAAAATATTTTTGTTGGGGAACAGGCTTTGAGTTCGTTGCTAAGAATTATGAAAAATATCAATCTTTATGGATGTCAGAAGCTTTTCTAATTCGAGTTTTATTAAATAAGCTTAGGTCGTTTAAAAATCAAACAATTTTGGTCATACTTCGAGTCGTGATCCAGAGCCACAAGTTCCCATCCCTCCTCGCCCAAATGATTAACAAATAGATGCAGCGAGCCTTGTTTCCAATCTCGCTGTTCTTCACCGTTTACATATAAACTAATCAGCTTGTTTCCAAAAGGATACATATTCGCATCCACAAATAAATACTCCCACTTTTGCATAGCAATCCTTAATGTAGTTAGTCATTAGTCATTAGTCATTAGTCATTAGTCATTCCCAATTCCCAATACTTAAGCTACGGGGTTCCTGGCCTGCCACTACGCGGTTCCTGAGCGTAGTCAAAGGGCGGTACAAGTTCCCACTTTCCAATTCGCAATTCCCTGTATTCAGGACACGGAAGCCACGGATACAGAAATAGCTGTTTTTCCATTCTTCCTTCTTCCTTCTTCCTTCTTCCTTCCCCCTGACATCCGTTATATCCGTTACATCCGTGGAGCGAATCCGTTGCCGAACTTCTTCCTTGCCCATTCCCAGCAGTTACTGGACTGCAATTCTAGCCAAAGTAGCACCTCGGTAATAGTGCAACAAAATCTGCTGGTAGCCGTATCCCTGTCTGGCCAAATTATAGGCACCCCACTGGCTCATTCCTACAGCATGGCCGAAACCTTTACCAGCAACTTGAAAACCGGTAGGAGCTTGGCCGCTGTTCCTTGGGTTCCCACCGCCGGCATACTGAGGAATCACGGTAAACCGCGTACTCCTCAAATTTAAAACCCGGCGTAAATCTGCGCCAGTCATGACTCTAGAACCGCCATCTCCAACTACTTTCATCCTCAAAACGCTGCCGTGAGCGGTAGTGCGTTCTGGCTTCATCGAGATCACATTGCCCACGCCAGAAATCTTACTGCTGATTTGAGCGCGAGAAAAATTTTCTTTCCATTGGTAAACCGGCGCCCCTTGGTCAAAGTCAGGAACAGCACGCAGGTAAGGCAGAGGTTCTGTCCAAACATCCTCGACGTTTTCAGTATGTCCCCCAGACGCAGAGTGGAAGGCGGCTAAAATTATCTGACCGTTGTAGGCCAGAACTTGACCAGCGGTTGCATCGACTGCGGAATAAGTGCCAGAAGATTCTGTTTGCAATCCTTTGTAAACCTGGGAATACTGAGTGCTGTCCACGTCGTAAAGGTCGGTTTCGCTTTTGATTCGCTGGTGGATAGCGTAGGAACGGGCGGCGACTGCTTGGGCTTTCAAAGCCTCTTGAGGCCAATTGCCACTCATCTCGGCGCCGAGAACGCTGTAGAGATATTGTTCGATATCGACGTAGTTGATGGCAGTCAAGCCTCCTTTTTGGGGAACTAGAAGCGTGCGTCCCCGATACCAACGATCGCCAATCCAAACATAACCGTTCCCCGTGGGTTCGATCCAAACTTGGTTGGCAGCCCAGCGACCAATTGCCACTGTTCCCGATCGAAATTGAGCTGACTGAGAACTGTTTGCCGACAGTTCGCCCAAATTGCGCCCGCTACCATCGCGGATTGCAGCCTTAGTAGAACTGCCGACTTTTACCTGACTTGCCCCGTCTTGTACCGCCACTCGCAAGATCAGCGCGGCCTGTGCTGGGGCTACCATTGCCAGCCAAAACAACAGTGAAATCCAAAAGTAGCGTTTTTTTAATGTTGAAAAAACGGAACCAAAAAATACTCCTGACTGCATTTGAAAATTTTCCTCCTGTGCTGTATGAGTTTAAGAATTTTTAAGGGAAGGCAAGGGAAAAAGGAAGGGGAACGGAAGAAACAAAACGTTAGAATTGGGTGGATCGCTCTGTACGCTTGTCAAAAATGATTTTAGCGAAGAGATGTTCGCAGGAACAGCGATTTATCCCGGTTCCTGCCTGCGACTATTTCCTATATGTCGGATTTGTCGCACTCTGGATATATGTAACATATTTTTTAAGACTTAATTGAGGTGATTTGACTCTTGCAGATTACATTTCTCGGAACTAGCTCCGGCGTCCCCACGCGATCGCGCAACGTTTCCAGCATCGCCCTCCGCTTGCCCCAGCGAGCGGAACTCTGGCTGTTTGACTGCGGCGAAGGAACTCAGCACCAGTTTCTCCGCAGCGATCTCAAAGTCAGCCAACTGAGCCGCATTTTCATCACTCACCTGCACGGCGACCACATTTTCGGCTTAATGGGTTTGCTGGCTAGCTGCGGTTTGGCGGGGAATGTCAAGCGCATCGATCTTTACGGGCCTCCGGGACTTGAAGAATATTTGCAAGCTGGCGTTCGTTATTCTCAAACTCATTTTTCTTACCCGGTGAAGGTACACAAAATTCACGAGGGAGTTATCTATGAAGATGACGAATATATTGTTAGTTGTGGCCCTTTGAAGCACCGAGTTACTGCTTTTGGTTATCGAGTAACTGAGAAAGATCGTGCGGGACATTTTGATGTAGAAAAAGCGAAGGCCGCGGGCATTCCTTCCGGGCCAATTTACGGCGAGTTAAAACAAGGAAAGACGGTAAAGTTAGAGGATGGGCGACAGTTTAAAGGTACTGATTTTTGTGGCCCGGATCAAATCGGGCGCAAGTTTGTTTATTGTACAGACACGGTTTTTTGTGACGGGGCGGTGGAATTGGCGAAGGATGCTGATTTGTTGGTGCATGAAGCTACTTTTGCTCATCAAGATGCTCAAATGGCCTTCGATCGCCTCCATTCAACTTCGACAATGGCTGCTCAAGTGGCTTTGATTGCTGGGGCTAAACAGCTAATTATGACGCATTTTAGCCCGCGTTACGCTCCGGGGAATGCGATCGTCCTGGATGATTTGCTCAAGGAAGCGCAGGCTATTTTTCCGAATACGAAAATGGCCTATGACTTTTTGACTTACGAAGTTCCCAGGCCTGTTTAAAACGAGGGTTAATCTGGCCTGAGATGTGACAGCTTTTTCAATAAGGGCGATCGGGCGGGTTCTGGAACCCGTTCAAAACTTACTCATTGGCTGTGCTGTTTTGGAGTGGTTGAAATCTCAATGTCATGGTAAAATGTAAAAACTAATTCTATGGCGTTTTATGTCAAATCTTGAATTATTAGCCCAACTTCGGCAATTGTCTCGTCCTGAAAAGTTTGAAATGATGCTGTTTTTAATAGCAGAATTGGCGAAAGAAGAAGGAATTGTAATGGGTAATGTTAGAGTCGATAGGGGCATTTCTACCCCTACCTCTCTTTCAGAACCGGACATGAGACTTTCGCCTCATCCGGCTC
>NZ_JAUBOS010000143.1:0-2590 GCF_036700365.1 Microcoleus sp. w2-18bC1 | reverse complement strand
CTACCTAATTATCAACAAGGCATAAGAGCTATGAGGCTTATTCTATCAGCGTTATAGGCGACTTGTCGCCCCGACAGCTTGCGGCGACAAATTGTATGCAGCCCTAGACGAGTTTCATCACTACACCAATAAGTGACTTTTTTATCTCAAGGGGTGACAAGAGGGCTGCAAATCAGGTAGAATAAGGGTTTGAGCCAACCGTCACCCAAAAAATTGGGGGGTCGCTGCGACCCCCACACAAAATATATGTTCCCTCAATTATACCAAAAAGTTTTCGAGACGCATCTAAATCCTCGCCAGTATCTAACGCTACAATTGTTAGTGTTAATGTTACAAAGCTATCGAGATGTCAGCTTATCTACTTTAGCCAACAAGTTTCCACAACCGATAAAGTATGAAAGTCGAGTGAGAAATCTGCAACGGTTTTTAGACTTACCTCAACTGACAGCCAAGCTGTTGTGGTTTCCACTCATCAAACAGCTCCTCAAACAAGAGTTTCGCCGTCAACCGAGCAATCGACAACAACGAAGACGAGTCGAAAAACTCCAACTCATTCATCAAGGATATCTGTTTTTAATGGTCGATAGAACGCAATGGCAAGAGCGAAATTTAATCGTGTTAAGTTTAGCCTGGGGGAAGCATGCCATTCCCGTTTATTGGGAAATATTACCTAAAAAAGGAAGTAGTAGCTTGCACGAACAAAAAAAAGTTTTAACTCTAGTATTGCGGCTGTTGAAGCCTTATCCAGTTCTGGTTTTAGCCGACCGCGAATTTCACAGCGTCCAACTGGCTTCTTGGCTCAGGCAAAGGAAGATAGACTTCGCTTTGCGACAGAAAAAGGGCACTTGCATTGCCGATGATGGTGTCGTTTATCGAGCGCTCAAAGACTTAAATATTAAACCGGGAAACTCCCGATTTTATGCCAATATTTATTGTACAAAAGCTCATCAGCTTGGAGACTTTAATTTAGCGGCGTACTGGAAACGAAAATATCGAGGTAGAGGTCCAAAAGAACCTTGGTATATTCTGACCAGTTTGAAAAGTTTACCTCGGACTCTTTCCGTTTATGCCGCTCGATGGGGCATCGAAACAATGTTTCGAGATTTAAAAACCGGAGGCTATAATCTGGAAAATACAAAAGTCAACCAGCGGCGGTTAATGGCGCTCGTTTTAGTCATTTCTATCGCTTATACTCTAGCCACTTTACAAGGTGCTTCTTTACAGCATCGAACTGTTGCTGAGTATATTTGTCGTCCCACTGAAACCGGACGTTCAACCGAACGCTATAGCACTTTTTGGATGGGATTGCACGCTCCCGATTGGGGTCAATCTTTCCAGAATTGGTCGGATTTAGCCGCCGTACTGATGAATCTCAAACCCCACCAACGACTCAATTTTCAACAAGGGCTTCATGCTTTATCCTTGCTCCAGAGTGCTTTGTAGCCTTGTTGTCACCCCTTGAGGTATTTGTTGCACGCTCTGTTCGATTGCCCTATCCCCTAAGCCTTGCTATATAAACCTTATAAACCTTTTAGCTCATTATTCAGCAAGCCCTAACTACCAAAAATTCGATTAATCATTTGATTGGCCTGGGACTCGTAACTCCCACCAAACAAATTAAAATGATTTAAAATGTGATACAGATTATAAAGAGTTTTGCGTTCTTCATACCCTGAATCCAAAGGCTAAACCTGATTGTATCCCCGGTAAAACTGCGCCGGAAATCCACCAAATAGCTCAGTCATCGCAAGATCAACTTCTCTATCTCCAAAATATGCCGCCGGGTCAAAAATCACTGGTTCCCCCGCAGATGTCACCCCCGCATTTCCCCCCCACAAATCCCCGTGAACTAGGGAAGGTTGAGGTTCGTAACCTGCTAACAACTCAGGAATTACCTTTAATAAACGTTCCCCTTGGGGAAAATGACCACCCCGACGCCTAGCCAATTTAAACTGATAACCAATCCGCTGTTCTGCCCAAAATTCTGCCCAATTGGCCGTCCAATTATTAATTTGTATAGTTGAGCCGATCGTATTATTAATATCCCACCCAAAACCACCCCTGAACAAGCCCGAATTAGGCTCTTCTCCCCCCCTTAGCAAGGGGGAGTTGGGGGATGTGTATTTGTGCATTTCCGCGAGTTTTCGCCCCATTTCTTCCCAACTTTGATCGCCCCCGCGACTTCCCAAATCCAGCCATTCCACCACAATATAAGCTGAATTCCCCTCAGTTCCCCAGCAAATCGGCTCAGGTACTCGAATCGTCTGGGTTTTCCCCATTTGCTGCAACCCCAGCGCTTCAGCTTCAAACATCGAGACTTGGGAAGCTTGATTGATTTTCACGAAGTAAGTGCCGGAACTGCTGCTGATATAATAGCCTTGATTGATGCAGCCACCGCTTACGGAACGGCGATTGTCGATCAAAAATGTTTCTCCGGTTGTTTCACAGATGTGCGCGGCAATTGTGTCCCACATAGCATCAAATAGTTTTGAGGGTTGAGGGCGATCGAAATTAGTTTAACAGGTAGGGCAACTTCAGCAAAAACAACAAAGCCCCTATCTGAAGCTCAGAAAGAGGCTGTATATTGTCA
>NZ_JAUBOS010000081.1:0-24970 GCF_036700365.1 Microcoleus sp. w2-18bC1 | reverse complement strand
CGTGCTTGGATGGCTCCGACAGACCAACCCCACGAAAACTTCATCTTCCCTGAAGAAGTTCTGCCTCGCGGTAACGCTCTGTAATCAGCGCGAAATATCAAAATTTCCAACATTTTAAAAGGGTAAGATAAAGCAGTTTAGGCTTTACCCTTAATGGTTAAAAAGCTCCCGCCACCAGGCAGGAGCTTTTTGTTTGCAGGAGTCGATCGAATTAGCGCCCTAAAAAAAGTTGATTTTGTACAAAAACCAACTCTGCCTGTAGCTAGAACAACTTGTGTCTTTATATCTCGTGAACTATCCTATCTATATGGCAAGAAATCGATCGACCTTTCCGCGCCGCCAGATTTGCAATGCACCTGATAACCGCACAGCCCGGATTTTGAAGAAAATATAGACAAATGGCTAAAACTGCGATCGTCCGCTTGCTGTAGAGATCGATCGAAGACCTTGCTGCTGCAGTAATTTCCCCTGATCTCACAAAAATCTCAATTTGCATCCCCCACTTCTAATTCCTTGTGTTATTCTAATAATTGTGACTACTGGAATGATACTCAGAACGCAAGTTCTTTCGGTAACGCTGGCAATGGCTAGCGCACAAATCATCACCTTAAATCTTGTATTTAGGTGATGTGCGTTCCAATATAAAGCCATTTAGCTAAACCTGGAGGTGATGCCCATGATAGAAAGTAGTAAACGCATGGGTCATCAGATTGGAAACTACCGGCTGTGCGCCGGGGCCGCTCACTAGCAGTCAGCCGTCGTCTCCAACGGGAAACGACTTCCACGGGGAACCAGGCTGAGCTAGGGATTCTCCCGGCAGTCAGGTTCTAATCTGAAGACCCGCTAGACCGCTCTCACCTCAAATAGTGTTAAATCTTAAGTATTAAAACTTGAGACTAAACGCTATTGGTGAGAGCGGATAGTTTTTGGTCAGGGTTTCTACATGTGGGCAGTTAATCTGCCATTGCTAATCCCAAAGAAAAAAAATATGGCTGAGCTACTTAACAATACTGAAATTCAAGAGCGCGCCAGTCAATTGTCAGGCTGGACGGTTGAAGGCAAACAACTGCGCTGTACCCGTTTATTTAAAGATTTTATCGAAGCGATCGCCTTTGTGAATAAGTTGGTCGCCCCCTCAGAAGCTGCTGCACATCACCCCGACATAGAAATTTCCTATAACAAAGTTACACTTAACTTGACAACTCATGATGCCGGAGGCTTAACTGAGAAAGACTTTGCGCTAGCCCAAGAGATTTCTTCTACGCTAGATTAAAAAAGTACCCGCTGGCCCAACAAGAGTCCCCGCTAGATAAAAGCTCGCAAATAAAAAATCCACTTGGGGTTAGAATCGGGTGCTAAAAAGTCGAGAGACCAAACGTTCAATGTATAAAAGGCTATTCCCCATCATCCGACCATGATCGTATTTGAAAAGCCAGAGTTCAAGAACGAGTCTGCTGCCGAAAAAACCGATCTGATAGAAAAGCTTTTAGATATTGGCGCGGCTCTGTCGAGCGCCCAAGATTTGGGCGACTTGTTACACTTAATTTTATCCAAAAGTAGAGAAATCACCTACAGCGATGCTGGCAGTGTTTACTTAGTAGATCACAGCGACGAAACACCTAAGCTGCTGTTCAAGGTAGCCCAAAATGCTTCTAAACCGAAACTGTCGTTTAAAGAGTTTGCCCTGCCACTGACAGACAAAAGCTTGGCGGGATACGTGGCAATTACAGGTCTAAGTTTGAACCTGTCTGATGCCTACGACTTACCCCCGGGCGTACCCTACCGGCTAGATACCAGTTTTGACAGGGATATTGATTACCGCACTTGCTCGGTAATGGTACTGCCGATGCAAAACCGACAGGGGGAGACAATAGGTGTACTGCAATTGATCAACCGCAAAACAAAGGCAGATACGGTGCTGACAGCAAACAATGCCTGGGAATCGACGCAGCAGTATTCGGAGTGGGAAGAAAGGATAGTTCGATCGCTCGCTTCTCAAGCAGCAATTTCGATCGAGCGCAATCAACTCCAAGACAGCATAGAACATTTGTTCGAGGGCTTCGTCAAAGCCTCGGTGCAAGTCATAGAAGCTAGAGACCCCTGTACCTACGGCCATTCAGAACGAGTAGCAGCCCTCACAGTACGCCTTTCAGAAGAAGTAAACACCGTCAACAGCGGAGAACTGCGCTCTATTTACTTTAACAACCGCCAAATTCAAGAACTTCGCTACGCCGCCCTGCTGCACGATTTTGGCAAAATTGGAGTCCCCGAAGCAGTTTTGACCAAACAGAAAAAGCTCTACCCCGCACAGCTAGAAATCATTCGCCATCGCTTTGGCTTAGCTCAACGGACAATGGAAATGGAATGCGTCCAGTCTAAATATAAATACTTGCTGGAGCATTCAGCCTACCGAAAACACCCGACCCAGGAGCCAGAGTGCGCTCAGTGCCAGGAAATCGAACAGCTAGACACTAAGCTAGCAGAGGCAAAAACCAGATTAGCAGAATACTGGGAAGTGCTGCTAGAGGCAAACGAGCCTCACATTTTGGCAGCAGAACCCCTAGCTCAACTGCGAGAGATTTCTCGACAAACTTACAGAGATATAGATGGGGCAAAGAAACCCCTGCTGAACCCAGACGAGATCTTGCAATTGATGGTGTCGAGGGGCAACCTGACGCCGGAAGAACGCTCTGAAATAGAATCTCATGTAACTCACACTTACGAGTTTCTCAAACAAATTCCTTGGACAAAAGATTTTAAAAATGTTCCAGACATTGCCTACGGACATCACGAAAAACTCGACGGTACAGGCTATCCGCGAGGTTTAAACAAGTCAGAAATTCCAATTCAAGCGCAATTGATGACGATCGCCGATATTTACGACGCCCTGACAGCAGGCGATCGCCCCTACAAGCGAGCTCTGCGAACAGAGGCAGCGATGAAAATTTTGCGGCAAGAAGCAGCTCACAACAAAATCAACGCTGATTTGTTAGAATTGTTCGATCATCGCCAAGTCTTTAGCGTCCTCGGGCACAGCTTGGAGGTTAAAGTCGAATCAGCCTAGACGAGTCGGGCGTGCTGTGCTAAAAAGTAAATAAGGCGATCGGGCGCTGTCTAGTGTCAGCAGTCAAATCAATCCACAGCCCAAACCGGGTATGGTTTTGACGCCGTTGAGTAAAGGTTTAAAAACAGGCTTTATGCAGCCGTCAGTCACATCTATATACTCGGTCAGCCCAAAAGAATCCAAAGAAAAAGTGAATTTTAGGTCTCTTTTTAGAGTATGCTAGTTGAGCAACGACTGACCACATAGAAGACTAGAAAAGTTTCTCTGTAATCGGTGTGAGGATGAGAGTGAATATGTCGAAATTTTTGTGGAGTTACTTACTAATCAGCCCAGCAGTCTTAGGAGCTACCCTAGTAGTTTCTTCGAGCGCGATGGCAGCAGACGCTCAGCAGGCTGCTGATGCGGTCAATCCGGCTGTCGCAAAAGCTGAAACCGCTGAAACCTCCGAAGCGAAACTAAATGCTTTAGCTGCTGTTTCCGAAACAACTGCAGCCTCCGAGCCAGTAGAAGAAATTTCCCCAGTCGCTGGCAGCGAAACCCATGCAGCGATTGAAGATTCGGCCACGGCTGCAACTGAAAGTGCGATCGTCGGAGCAAACACAGCCCCTGCTGAGGCAGAGCCCCAAGCGGCATCACAACCTACAAGTGAATCTTTAGCCGCAGTTGAGCCAACAGTAGCTCAACCAGTAGAAAATTCTGCCCCGGCAGCCCAACTAGAAATTCCAGCCCCGGCAGCTACCGCTCTCCCAGAGCAAATCGGTGCTGTTCAATTAGAAACTCCAGCCCCGGCAGTGGCAGAGTCGGCAGAACAAAGTTTGCCACAACCGGCTGAATCTTTAGCCCAAACTGCCGCACCACAAGAGCAAAACCCAGCCGCCACATTAGAACAGCTCAACGAGTACAGCAGCGAAGGTGCTGCCGGCGGCGAAACTCAAGGTCAAGTTACCTCTGTTTCCCAACTTTCCGACGTGCGGCCCACAGACTGGGCCTTCCAAGCACTGCAATCCCTAGTCGAGCGCTACGGCTGTATTGCCGGTTATCCCGACGGAACTTTCCGCGGCAACCGGGCAATGACTCGCTACGAATTCGCAGCCGGTTTAAATGCTTGCTTAGACAAAGTGAGCGAGCTAATTAGAGGCGGCACGGGCAACTTCGCTACGAGAGATGACTTGGCAGCCCTCCAACGGCTCCAAGAAGAATTTGCAGCGGAACTGGCAACCCTGCGCGGTCGCGTCGATGCTCTGGAAGCTCGGACATCCGAACTCGAAGCCAACCAATTCTCCACCACTACTAAGCTGACTGGGGAAGCAATTTTCGCTCTCAGCGATGACTTTGGTGGCAACGTTGGCTTGTTTGGCAGAGACGAAAGAAGATTAGGCAGCGACAACAACGAAGCTGTCTTCCAACAACGGGTGCGCCTGAATTTAAATACTAGCTTCACCGGCAGAGACTTACTGCTGACCAGGCTTCAAGTCGGCAACGGTCGCAACTTCAACCTTGGTGCTACAAGCGAAGGCACTCAAACTTGGAACGTAGTCGGCAGAACCGATAACGTTGTTGCCCTCGACACCTTGTTATACAAGTTCCCCGTCGGTCAGCGACTCAACGTTAGCCTGATAGCCAACGCTGGCGTTTGGGACGACATTATGCCGACTGTCAACCCTTACTTTGAAGACTTTGACGGCGGCAACGGAGCACTGAGCGCCTTTGGACAGCGTAACCCCATCTACCGTTTGGGTGGTGGCGCAGGTATTGGCTTTGACTATGCCTTTGGCGGCAGGGGCTTACTGGGCGGCGTGTTCGGCCCAACTTCTCTGTCATTTGGTTATTTGGCGTCAAATGCAGCCAGTCCGGTTAAGGGTGCTGGCTTGTTGAACGGCGACTACGCCGCGATGGGTCAGTTGACTTTTACTCCTGGACGCAACTTGCAAGTTGCTTTCAACTATAACCACGGTTACTTTAATCGAGGTAACTTTGGCTTTGACAACGGTTTGGGAAATGGAATCGACAACCTCGGCGGTTTCACCGGTACCGGCGTGGCTAATTCTCTCAACGGTTTGAGCGAGGGTTTTGACGGCTTCGGTGCTCGCAAAGTTGTCACCAACTCCTACGGTGCTCAGGCTTCGTTGCGACTGAGCCCGAGATTTATCCTTGGTGGCTGGGCTGGTTTAACCAATGCCCGCATTCTCGGCATCGGCGATGCGAGAATCTGGAACTACGCTGTTACCTTGGCTTTGCCTGATTTAGGGAAAGAAGGCAACTTGCTAGGGTTCGTGGTAGGTCGTGAGCCTTACTTGGATAAACTTGAAGCTGCAAGCAGTTTGCGGAGCTTCCGCAACGATGATTCCTATCACGTTGAAGGGTTCTACAAGTTTCAGCTCTCGGACAACATTTCTGTTACTCCGGGCGTGATTTGGGTGACAAATCCTAATCAAGATGACCGTAATGATGACATCATCATTGGTACTCTGAGAACTACTTTCACGTTCTAAGAGCGGGTTAGATGAGGCATGGGAGGGGGTCATACCCTCTCTGCTGACAACTCTAAATGCCCAGTTTAGCCCTGCCTACTGCAGGGCTTTTTTGTTTACGGGACAAAGGGGCGCCGAGAATCTATTAAAAATTAAAAATTATTAGTCATAGACGCAGAAAGCCGGTTTCTTGAGGTAATGCCGTCGTGGAAGCGGAGAGAGAGTCAAAACTAGCAACTGGGTTTCACAGAAGCGAGAGTGCGGATCATTCCAACGATGAAGTGATGAAAGTCGATTAAGTTCAGTGGAAAACCGGGGTATAATAAAAGGTAAAGTTAGGAGTTAGAATTGGGAACTCAACATTGAGGAGAATTTTAACATCTGACTTCGGAGTTGATAATTCTGGTATTGGAAGCAATTATGGTAGAACTCTCCTGTAAAAGCGAATACGCAATCTTAGCTTTGCTGGAGCTTGCCGATTGCTACGAAGAAGGTGAGCCTCTGCAAATTCGCCAGATAGCGGCTCAGCAAAATATTCCCGATCGATATTTAGAGCAGTTGCTCGCTACTATGAGACGCTGCGGGCTGATTCGCAGCCAGCGAGGAGCTAAGGGAGGTTATATATTGGCGAGGGAACCCTGGAAAATTACCCTCCTAGAAATTATCAACTGTCTCGAGGGCTCAGAGTTCGATCGCTCTGAAAAAGACTCGCCTGCTCAAACTGTAGAAAGTGCGGTGATTTGGGAAGTTTGGCAAGAAGCTCGATCGATTGCCAACTCAGTTTTGCAAAAATATACTCTACAGGATCTGTGCGAAAAGCGCAATGGCAGACGGCAGCTCGATATCATGTATTACATCTAGTTAAAATATTACCAACTAGGAATTAAGATTTACTTTCAACCACAAACTGACAAAGATTATGCGTATTGCTGGCGACATTACAGAATTGGTAGGGCGGACGCCCCTGGTGCAACTTAACCGCATTCCCCAAGCCGAAGGCTGCGTGGCTCGGATTGTGGTCAAACTCGAAGGCATGAATCCGGCAGCATCGGTGAAAGACCGCATCGGTGTCAATATGGTCAATCAAGCAGAGGCCGAAGGGCTGATTAGTCCAGGCAAAACGGTTTTAGTGGAACCGACTTCTGGCAATACCGGAATTGCTCTGGCAATGGTGGCAGCGGCTAAGGGCTACCAGTTGATTTTGACCATGCCGGATACGATGAGCACGGAACGCCGATCGATGCTGCGAGCTTACGGGGCCCAACTAGAACTGACTCCCGGAATTGAGGGCATGAGTGGCTGCATCCGCCGCGCTCAAGAGATTGTGGACAAAACTCCCAATGCGTATATGTTACAGCAGTTTCGGAATCCAGCGAACCCGCAGGTTCACCGTTCGACAACGGCTGAGGAAATTTGGGAAGATACAGACGGCGAGGTGGATTTCCTGATTTCGGGAGTCGGCACTGGCGGTACGATTACGGGCGTGGCAGAGGTGATTAAGTCCCGGAAACCCGAGTTTAAGGCGATCGCCGTTGAGCCGGCCAACAGTCAGATACTGTCGGGCGGAAAGCCCGGACCTCACAAAATTCAAGGTATCGGTGCTGGTTTTGTGCCGCCGGTGCTGAATGTGGATTCGATAGACGAAATTATAGTTGTTACGGATGATGACGCGATCGCCTATGGCCGTCGCTTAGCCAGAGAAGAAGGACTTTTGTCGGGTATTTCCAGCGGTGCGGCACTATGTGCGGCGGTGAAAGTCGGCAAGCGTCCCGAAAATGCAGGGAAATTGATTGTGATGATTCAGCCTAGCTTCGGCGAACGCTATCTCAGCACTCCCTTGTTCCAAGATCCAGAACTCAATCTGGCGATGGCCATCAACTAGGCTAACCTCCAGCCCAAGTCGCAGAAACACAAAGCAGGGCGTAGACTTTACGCTCTGCTTTGCTTTTTAGTAGATTAAAGAATGGCGATAGATTGTAGCTTTCTCGATCGCGAAAGATGCCGAATTTTTGAATGCGCTTTTTTTGAACCGCTTTGGGCGTGTTAACGAAGCGGGGGCTGAGCGCTGTTGTGGCAAGGGAAGATACAAGAAAAGAAGGAGCTAACGGTTGGCGGGAGGAGCGCTATAGGAGTCCTCAATGTCGATCGGCTTACCACTTCCAAAGCCTCAATGTTTTTCTAAAATAGATTTATGATAAGTTTAAAACTGACGTTTTTTACGGACAATTTTTGACATTTATATCAGATAAATTATTAAAATAATAGTAAATCATGATATTTTTGTCAAGCACTTTTTCACAGATTATCTAGAGTTCAAGGAAATAAGAGCGTGTCTTCCGTTACCAATCACTACAAAACCCTAAAAATTAGCCCAACCGCAACACAAGCCGAGATTAAACAAGCATACCGCCGTTTAGTCAAATTATTTCACCCCGACAGCCGCAGCGACACAGCGGGTCACGAAGAAATTGTCCGCCTCAATGCAGCCTATGAAATATTAGGAGACACCCAGCACAGACAATCTTACGATCGCCAACTTTCCCAGGAAACTCAACAGCAATCACCCAGCGCACCAAACGTCAGCCGCCAGCAAAAACAAACAGCTAGGGACGCTGATGAACAAATGGAACAGTGGTTGATTAAAGTATACAAACCAGTTAATAAAATGCTCAACAGCATCTTGAAGCCACTTAAAAAAGAAATAGACGAATTGTCAGCAGATCCGTTTGATGACGAACTGATAGAAAAGTTTCAACTTTATATCGAAACCAGCCGCGAGTTCCTCAAAAAAGCTCATAACTTTCTTACATCAATGCCCAATCCATCTAATGTAGCCGGAGTTGCGGCCCATCTCTACTACTGCATCAATCAAGTCGGAGACGGAATAGAAGAATTGCAGCTATTTACCCTCAATTATGACGATCGCCACTTGCACACCGGTCAAGAACTGTTTAGAATTGCCGCTAGACTGCGGCGGGAAGCGCAGGATGAATTAAAAATTAAAAGTTAAAAAAGCAGATTGTTCCCTCTTCCCTCTTCCTTCTTCCTGATACCCGTTACATCTTGTACATTGCTCGTTGCCGAACTTCCCTCTTCCCTCTTCCTTCTTCCTGACATCCGTTACATCTTGTACATTGCTCGTTGCCGAACTTCCTTCTTTCAAATTCCAAAAAGAACTTGAATTCGCTTGCGAATTTTAATAAAAGGAGTTTGTTCCAGAGAGTCGCCATCTAACAATCCCAAATCTCTCAAAGCTTGCTGGCGTTCCGACAATTTTTGAGCAATCTGATCTGCTAAATTGGGTTGTTCTCTTAAAAGTTTTTGCAAGTCGTGGCGTTCCACCACAAACAAAATTGCATCTTCGCTAGTTTTAACAGTCGCCGTTCTCGGAGTTCCCAACAGCAAAGATATTTCCCCAAAAAACTCGCCCTCGTGAAGCGTAGCAATATACTGACCGGCTTTTTGAGAAAGAACTTCTACAGTCCCCGAAAGAATAATATAAAAAGAATCGCCAGGGTCATTCTCTTTACATACAACCTGTCCTGCTGGAAACAGTTGTCGGTAGCCGTATTCAATCAACTGTCGCAGTTCTAAATCCGTACACTGTTCAAAATAAGTTACTCGCCTCAACAAATCTCGCAGCGTCCAATTATTGGGGGATTTAGGCGCTGGCTTTTTAGGTTCAGAAAGGGTGGAATTAGATTGTAAATCTGCTGAATGTTTGGCATCTTGCGGAAAAACTTTCCCGTTGGAATTATCATCTTTGTTATTGTGAAAAAGTTGAGTTAACTCTTGCGGGTTTCGCAGCCACAAATCCCGTTGGGGAAAGGGAATTTCGATATTTCGGTGGCGCAATTCGTAATCTATTAAAAAATTTACCGCGCTTTTAATAGCATCGCTTTCCTGTGGCTGGTCAATCCAAACCAAAAGTTCAAAATTTAAAGCATTATCTCCAAAACCGTGAAACCATACTTTAGGAGAAGGATGGGACAGAACATTCGACTCCATCCGCGCCGCAATTAACAGCGCTTCCGTAACTATTACGGGGTCAGATCCGTAAGCAACGCCGATGGGAATGTGGAGGCGACATCTGGGGTCTCTGTAGCTCCAGTTAATAATATTAGTTTCGACAAACTTAATATTTGGTATGATTACAAATAGACCGTCAATTGTTTTAATAATGGTAGAGCGGATAGAAATTGTTTCTACTGTTCCTAATAACTTGTCTATTTCAATAAAGTCTCCGACTCTAATTTGGTGCTCGAATAGCAGGGTGAGCCCGCTGATAAAGTTACTGGCGAGATTTTGCAAGCCGAAGCCGAAACCAATGCCGACAACCCCAGCTAAGACGGTGAGAGAAGTGAGGTTGATGCCGGAACCTTGCAGGACGAATATACAGCCAATAGTGGCTAAAATATAGCTAATGATCGTAGAAATTGCTTCTCGACTACCGCGATCCAATCTCATCCGAACTAGCACGCTGCGCTTGATTCCTTCACTGATAATCTTAGCTATAATCAAGGCAAATATAGCTAAGATTATCAGTTTGACGATCGCACTGATGGAGAGATGAGTGTCCCCGATATAGAATAGCGGGGTTGTCATCGCACCCCAGAAATGTTCAAAAAAGCGATCGGCTCGTGCAGTAATCGAATTCATTAATATTGGGTAATGGGTAATTGGTGATTAGTTTTGAGAGCAACTGAACTGCCAACGGCTAACTATTGCAGAGCTTAGGCGAAAAACTCGAACTGTGGAGTCTCCTGTGTGGCAAAAAAGTCGATTCCCTACCCTTCGGGAACGCTTCGCCAACGGAATAGCTCAGCTTCACCCACTCTCTCAAAGACTCGTAACTGATGGGTTAGTAACTGATGGCGAAAAACTATTTTGTAGCGGTATTTTCTGCCGGATATCTGTGTTGTGGCGTAAAATGGGCCCGGCAGCGCGATCGATCAGCGACTTGTTGCCAATATCTGGAAAATTGGTAGAAATTCATTGACAGCACCCTCAAATTATTGAAAAATTCCAGCAAAAATTAGTTTATCCTTAAGAAGCGAGTCCTTTACAGAACTTAACAAGCTTACCCTAATTGACTTTTATGCAGTGCATCATCAATCGTCGGGCACAGTTTTCTGCGAGTCACCGGTACTGGCTGCCGGAGTTAAGCGAAGCTGAGAACTTTGAGCGGTTTGGCCCAACTGCCCGCGCACCGGGACACGGGCACAATTACGTCATTTACGTTTCCATGATAGGCGAACTCGACGAGTACGGCATGGTGCTCAACCTGTCTGATGTCAAGCACGTCATCAAGCGGGAAGTTATCAAGGATCTCGATTTTTCCTTTCTCAACGAAGCGTGGCCGGAATTTGAGCAGACTCTGCCAACTACCGAAAACATAGCACGGCAAATTTGGCTGCGGCTAGCCCCTCATTTACCTGTGAGCAAAATTCAATTGTTTGAACATCCCGAACTTTGGGCTGAATATTTAGGAAACGGAATGGAAGCTTATTTAACTTTGTCCACTCATTTTAGTGCCGCCCATCGGTTGGCTCGTCCCGATTTGAGCTTTGAAGAAAACTCGGAAGTTTACGGCAAATGTGCTCGTCCCAACGGTCACGGTCACAATTATCATTTAGAGGTGACTGTTAAAGGGGAAATTGATGCGCGGACTGGCATGATTGCTGATTTGGGAGCTTTGCAAAAAGCTATTGACGATTATGTGGTTGAACCGTTCGATCACACTTTTTTAAATAAGGATATTGCTTATTTTGAGAATGTTGTGCCGACTGCGGAGAATATTGCTGTTCGGATCGGGCAATTATTGCGATCGCCCGTTCGGGAATTGGGCGCCCAGTTGCACAAGATTAAGCTGATTGAAAGTCCGAATAATAGCTGTGAAATTTTCGGTGCTGATTTAGAGGAAGTGGCGGCTGAACGTCAGCAGCCAGAAGCAATTGTAGCTAGGGTTTAAAGCTAAAAATTGGGTCTGTTGGGGCGGGTTCACCCGGATATTGGGCTAATTGTGCAGATTGGTAAACCCGCCCCGATGATTTCGAGGGTTATTCAACCGGATTAGGCGCGAGAATATATTTTTGGACAAAAGTTCCACAGCCAGAATTATTGGCACTTTTCCTGAAAAGTCAGGCTGCGCGCGTATTTTGGAGATAGTAAGTCAGCATTCCTCTAGTCAGCTATTCTAACTGCTGAGAGTATGAGGTCGATCGCCAGATCGCTGACAACCAAGCACCAATTTCTCCTAAATGAGTTGACGTTTATGCGCGTCTCTAATCTAGCTCTCTTGACTCTGGCAGCCCTCGCATCCCAGAATTTAACTGCTAATACTAGCACCAATCCTGCTGCACCTCCTATTTCTCCTCAGACACCGCAAGCTAGCAACTTTGTTGATGCTGTAAATAATACTGAATCGCGTCCGGCTGAGTCAATTAGCGAGCCTGAGACGATCACCCACGAACAATTTTCCCCAAATACTACCGTATCCCGTCGGGCTAAGTCGATTAGCGAGCCTGAGACGATCGCTCACGAACAATTTTCCCCGCGAATTGCTGTAAAATCGCCGACAGGTTTGTTGGTAGCGGCCGCTCAACCCGATTTATCTGCTAGTGCAAAAACCAAGGCGAATACTCCTGCTGCATCCGGCGATGAACTAACAAAATCTTTACAAGAAACCTGGCTGGCTAAATTAATCGAAACTGGGGCTGAAAGCAATCCTCAAGTTCGCGAGGTTTTCGCTTTTATCTCCCCGTCTAGTGGCAGTGCTGAATCTGGATATGGTTTTAACAGTACCATAACTCTGCTCAATATTTTGCTGATTCTTGGTACGGTATTTCCACCGATGACAATTGCATTTTTTTGGATGATGCGACGGCTGATAATCAAACAGTTGGTTGCTGATGCCAATAAACGATTGCAGGGCATTGGTGTATTGGAATCCGAGCTCAGAAATTCTAGCCAACTAACTCAAAAGTTGAGGGATGAATTAGAAGCGCAAATGGGTGCAGCTAAACAATCCCTTGATTTTTTAACTAGAGAAACTGAACTCTCCAAATCTTCCGTCGAGCAAATTGAGACTCTCAAATCTCAATTTATCATGCACCTGCAAGTTTTGCTGAAAGAAGTTGACGATAAAAAATATCAAATTGTTCAAGAAATTTCCCAAGTTCCCGCAGTTGTTGCCAAAGAAGCTCTCAAAATCGCGCCTCAATCGGCCTTAAACAATTCCCAAAATTCGCAAACGGCACCCGCTAACGACGATAATTTGATTGCTGACGATTATATCAAGCAAGCCGAAGGGCTTTATTTTCAAGGCAATTATGATGAGGCATTAGTGTGTTTGGAAAAAGCTGTTTTAGCGAATAAATTTTTGAATGAGGCTTGGTATTGGCGCGGAAATGTGTTAATAAAATTGCAGCGCCCGGAAGAAGCACTCGCCTGTTACGACCAAGCAATATCGATTAAACCGGATAACTACGAAGCATGGTATAATAAAGCGCATTTGCTGGCAAAATTGCAGCAGTACGAAGAGGCGATCGCCTGTTACGAGCGAGCAAGTTCGAGCGAATCTCGAAAATACGCTTGTTGGCACAGTATAGCGGCTTTGTTGGGTCAATTGCAGCATTACGAAGAAGCGATCGCCAGTTACGATCGCGCCCTCGCTATCAAAGCAACCGACAGTGAAATTTGGCACAACCGGGGTGCGATGCTGGCCAAAGTACAGCAGTACGCAGCAGCAGTTGATTCTTACGATCGCGCTCTGGCTTTCAATCCCAACAGATACGAAACTTGGTACAATCGAGGCAATATGCTGTGGAGACTGCTCCGCTACAGCGATGCTATTGATTCTTACGATCGGGCAATCGGCATCCGGCCCGACAAACACGAAGTTTGGTACAATAGAGCTGCTGTGCTCGGAAAAATGCAGCGATATCAAGAATCGATCGAATCCTACGACAAAGCAATAGCGATTAAACCGCAGGATTTTGAAGTGTGGCACAACCGAGGTGCAGCTTTCGACAAACTGTCGCAGCACGAAGCAGCAATTGCCTCTTACGAATCCGCAATTACCCTTAATTCCGAGTGTTACGAAGCTTGGTTTTGTAAAGGCGAATCATTGGCAAAATTGCAGCGCAATGAAGAAGCGATCGCAGCTTATGAGAAAGCAATTGCTATTAAGCCAGACTCCTACGACGCTTGGCGTCATCTGGGGATAGTCTTGTCTGAATTAAAGCGGTACGAGGAAGCAATGGCAGCTTACGATCAAGCTATTGCCATCAAGCCTGATAATGCCGAAGCTTGGCGTGATCGAGGCGCACTTGTATCAGAATTAAAGCAGGATACAGAAGGATTTATTGCCGGGGAAAAAGATCCTCAAAAACAGCCACAATCCGATGAATCTTCGGACAGTTAGTTAGGTGTTACCTACACCGCTACGTACACACCCGAATTTTCTTGTTGGTAATTGTGCGCTGTGATGGGCAATCGCAGAAACCCCGCGATTGCCCATCACAGCGCACAATTATGGATGAAGATACCCGACATTCTATCAAGCTGACAGCGACAAGACAGGAGACTCCTGCCGAATCGGAATCTCAATAATAAACTCTGTTCCCCCGCCTGGTGCAGAAATACACCCCAAGCTTCCCCGGTGTTTTTCCACTACAATTTGCCAGCTAATCGACAACCCAATCCCTGTGCCCTTACCGGGGGGTTTTGTCGTAAAAAACGGGTTAAATACGTGGCGACGAACCTCTTCCGATATCCCTGGCCCATTGTCCACAATTCGGACAGCTACGTAATTGTTGCTGGTTATTTCTGTGCTAATCCGAATCACGCTAGGATTCGCTTTAATTTCTTCTAGCGCTCTCTGGGTGTTCCACTCGTCAATAGCATCGATCGCATTTGCCAGTACATTCATAAATACCTGATTCATTTCTCCCCCATAACAGTCCACTTCGGGCAGGTTTGGGCAATAGTCCCGCACCACTTCAATCGAGGGGCGGTCTGAGTTAAATTTTAGTCGGCTCTGTAAAATCATCAGCGTGCTGTCCATGCCTTCGTGAAGGTTGACCGCTCTCATTTCATATCCTTCTTGCCGTGCGAAGAGGCGCAAAGATAAAACAATTTCGCGGATGCGATCGGCTCCTAAGTACATCGATTTGAACAATTTAGGCAAGTCGTCTTTGAGATAATTTAGCTCGCTTGCCACGATTTCTGCTTGTATATCTTGAGGCGGATGAGGATAGTGCTTTTCGTAGAGGTCAAGGATAGTGACCAAAGCTTTTGAATATTCCAGAGCATAGGAAAGATTTCCATAAATAAAATTAATTGGATTATTGATTTCATGGGCTACGCCAGCTACGAGTTGGCCTAGCCCGGACATTTTTTCGCTCTGAATTAGCTGGCTTTGCACCTGCTTGAGTTCGTCCAGGGAATTTTCGAGCTCTAGGGCTTTGTGCCGCTCTCGCGCTTCCGATGCTTGCAAAGCTGCTTCTGCAAGCTTGCGTTCAGCAGCCTCCTGCTTGAGGCGTTCATTCGTTTGGGAAAGTTCAGCGGTGCGCTGTTCTACTCGCGTCTCTAGCTGTTGTGCCAAAACTTGTAGATCGGCTTGCGCTCGCTCGCGCTCGACAATTTGCGCCTGAAGCTTTTTAGTTAGATTTCGCAGATTCAGGTGCGTGATAGCGCGAGCTAAAACTTCTTCGTGTTGAAGGGGCTTAGTGATATAATCAACTCCCCCCACATTAAAGCCTTGGACTTTGCTTTCTGTATCGTCCAGCGCGGTCATAAAAATGACTGGGATATCTTTAGTTAAGTCATTCGCTTTCAGATTTTGACAGGTTTTAAATCCGTCCATCTCTGGCATCAGAACATCCAACAAAATTAAATCAGGCTGGGAATATTGCACTTTTTTGAGAGCGCTCGACCCACTGCGAGCTACCCAAACAGTGAAGCCAGATGCGGTCAAAAAATCCAATACTGAACCCAGATTAGTGGGCGTATCATCCACAATTAAAATGGTGCCTCTGTCTAAAGATTCGCTAGTCATTTTTAGTCCTCATCTAAACTGTTGAACAAATTCTACTAATTTGTCTTCTTCAAAGTTTTTGCTTAATTCAAGCAACTGATTGGCAAAAGGTGCATAACGCATATCTATTGCCTTCAGCTTGCTGGCTCGCTGCTCAATACTGAGGAGTTCACCTTTCATGGCTAAATCGAACAGGACTGCAACTTCTTCCGAAGGGGGAGCAATCAGTGGTTGGTCTTGGATTTGGGAAGGGAGTTCGGTGAAGATACCTTCTGAACTGAAAGTTGTTCGCTCATCATAAACCCATTCTAAACGTAAATGGTGGCCCAAGCATTCTAATAACTTTTCTGCCCGAATTGGTTTGAGGAGAAAAGCGTTGCAACCAGCATGCAAAATGCTGTGGGGATCGCCGGATAAAATGCTAGCAGAAGTTCCGATCGCGATTACATCCTTTAATGGAGGGATTTTTCTGAGCCGCCTCACCGCTTCAAAGCCGTCCATCACTGGCATTACTAAGTCAATTATAATACAGTCAGGTTGAAATAACAGCGCTTTCTTCACGCAGTCTTGACCGTCCGTTGCCTCCATTAATTCAAACCCAATGGGAGCTAAAAGATTAACTAGAACCGATCGATTTTCCCAGCGATCGTCAACGACTAAAATTTTTTGCCGATCGCCTGAGAAACCCCTGATAATTTTTTCAGGTTCTTTTTGATACCCTTCCCAGCTTTCGGTAATAGGCAACTCTAACTCAAACCAGAAAATACTGCCTTTACCTAAAGAGCTTTGTACTTTCAGTTCGCCGCCCATCATCTCCACTAATTGGCGACTAATTGGCAGCCCTAATCCTGTCCCCTCTATCTGGCTAACTGAACCGCTGGCTTGCTCGAAGGGCAAAAATATTTTTGAGAGTTCGTCGGGCGCGATGCCAATGCCTGTATCTTCTACTTGGAAAATAAATTTCGCTGTTAGGGATTGGGGATTGGCGATTGGTGATGACAAAGATTGCTGAGTCTCCAGCCTGTCTACTTTAAAACTAACGCCTCCTTTTTCGGTGAATTTTATGGCATTGCCGAGTAAGTTGATGAGAATTTGCCGCAACCTTTTTTCATCGGCTCGGACGCAAGTAGGAAGTGGAGTTAGCGGTTCGTAAATCAAAGAGATTCCCTTCTGGTGGGCGCGAATCTGGCAGATTTCAGTAATGCCTTGGAGAAAGTCTGACAGGTGAAACTCGGTGAGATAGAGTTCCATTTTTCCGGCTTCGATTTTGGAGAGGTCTAAAACGTCATTGATCAGAGTTAGGAGGTGTTCGCCACACTGATGAATGATATTAATACCAGAAATTTGCTGACTGCTTAAACCTGTATCTCGTTTGAGGATTTGGGTATAACCTAAAATACCGTTGAGCGGTGTGCGGAGTTCGTGGCTCATATTGGCGAGAAATTGGCTTTTGGCGCGGTTAGCGGCTTCGGCCGCTTGCTCGGCTCGCTGTCTGTCTTGAATTTCTACTTCTAGGCTCGTATTTTTGGCTTTTAATTCCTCGGTTCGCTCTTCTACTTTGACTTCTAAAGTGTGATAGAGGTTGGCATTCTCTAAGGCGATCGCAACTTGTCCCGATAGCATCCGCAACACTTCAACCCGCTTCGGCGTGAAAGCGCCAGCAATCACGTTGTTTTCTAGGTACAGGATGGCACTTAACTTACCTTGAGAGAGGATAGGTACACACAAAATTGATTTTGGTTTGTGTTGGGTAATGTAGGGGTCGGTGTTAAAGATTTCCTCGCGGCTGGAATCATTTAAAACGACATCTTTCTGAGTTCTGGTGACGTAATTAAGTACCGAGATAGGCACTTGCCCATAAGTTGATACTGGTAAAGATTCTAGCACTCGGACTCGATCTTTAGTCCCCGCCGCTTCTATAACAAGTTGACCCTCTTTTGAGAGAATAAGTGCTCCAGTTTCAGCGCCGGCGTTTTCTATCAAAATTTTCATTAACTTGGTGAGCAAGTTAGGTAAAACAATTTCACTAGAAATGGCACTAGATGCTTTCATTACAGTTGCCAAGTCTAGCAACTCTGTTTGACCGCCTGTAATGGTCAAAGGAGGAATTGTCCTCGTAGGGTTGAAAGGGGTTTCGGTGAGCGCAGGCGATCGCGCTATTAATTTCGGGTATTTTTCTTCTAGATGTTTAACTTTAGCTAAAGCTCCCCAGCGCATATAGGCATAATAAGCATCGGTCATGTAGGTGCGGGAAATCTTTTCTTTACCCCATGACAAATAGAATTTAGCAGCGAGTTCGTGAGCCAATGCTTCTTCGTTGATATACTCGTTTTGTTTGGCAAGAGCGATCGCTTTGTCGTACATCTCGATCGCTTCTATTTTTTCGCCTAAAACACGATGCTTTTCGGCCTCTACTAAATAGAATTTATGCAGATGATTCATTGGGGCATAATGTGCCCATTTTTGCAATTTCTCTTGATTAGCTTGTACTCGGTTAAGAATGTCCTGTTGGTCGGACGGCGAAGTTTCAGAATACACAGCTAGCCGTACTAGAGAATCGTAGAAATAGAAGATAACAACAGTTAGCTGCCCTGTAGACGATCCGAAAGAACTTTCTACTTGAGGGATATTTTTTAAAGATTCCGCGTAATTCTCAAACATATAACCCAGCGCAAGTTTGTGCAAGTATAAGTAATGAATTGCTAGTTGGTTGTTGGTTTGCTGATATAGTGGCAGCATTTTCTCTTCGTCGTATACTTCCCCCTTTAACAGGCAGAAATTTTCGCTTCTTCCCATCATGTTTAAGACGGCTTGCCAACAGATTTTTGTATTATTAAGCGCTGTTTCTTGGCGGATTTTATCAAGGGCATCTGTGTAAGTTGCTATCTCTCGTTCGAGTTGAATTAGTTGCTTGCCAACAAAAAACGAGTAATGACTCCATACCATGACCGCATAGCCAGCATATTCTAAATCTCCAGTTTCTAGCCCGCTAGAGAAAGCTGACAGGAAAGGTTCTAAGGTATTCCGGACGTGTTCTTTCCAATGTTGAACGGCTGCATACACTAAGTGGCAAGTCTTGACTTCGATTTCTTTGGCATTTAACTTTGACACTAGACGTAAAGCTAATTGGCCCAATTCATAGCCCCGCTCAATATCTCCTACCGCCCCGCAAAGAAGAAGACTATATACCGCATATGCAAAGGGAGACACAGAAGCATTGCCATATTGAACGGATAAATTGACCTGTTTGCAGACCGTTAAAGGCACCAGTACGGGCATCCCAGAATAGCAAGCAGAAAAAATACTTGACAAAATCCTGATCGCTGCTAATTGATAAGGATCAGTCATTTCAGGGAGATCGATTAAGTCCTCAATTCGGGTTCCGCTCAAAATTGCCGCAGTTTCCCCCAGCGCCTGGCCAATATCAGATGGGTTTGGCGAGTCGGGAAACTCTACCTCCAACTGCTTTAAGACTTGCAGCCCCGTATTCAATGCTTCGACCAGCTTGTTCTGCGCCATATAAGCTTGAATCTGGACTTCGTACACTTTCACTTTGTCCAGCAGCGTTTTGGCGCAATTTTGTACTATCTCAACGAATCTCTGCATTGCTTCAAAATCACCACTCAAATATGCTGACTCTGCTGCTTCCTCATACAGCCTTAATGCCAGTTCATACCGATTCTCCCAGCTATCTACCGCTAGCAGAGATAAACCTACTTGCAAATATTTGACGGCGGAATCGTGGGCTGTAGCAGCTTTCGCTTTCTGACCTGCAATCAGATTCAATTGGGCGAGTTCATATTTTTGGGATTCAGTGGTAAGTAAGCCAGTACCATAATTGAGTTGGTTAACTAAAGCGAAAATATTTTCTTTTCGGTCTTCTGGCGTTGTACTTTGCAGCAGCAGTTGACCGATTTTTAAGTGAGTCTCTTTTTTCTGTTCATGGGGAATCAAAGAATAGGCAGCTTGCTGCACTCGGTCATGTAAAAACTTGTAGTCAACCTTCACATCAGTCAAGGTAAAACCGCCCGATTCTTCCTGATTAAATACCAGGGGAATTTTGTATTCATTGCTCAAAGGTAAAATCAACCCAGCTTGAAGAGCTTCCCACAATTGCGCCGCCGTGACTAAGGATGATTCCTGATTGACAATTGCCAAAATTTCTAAGTTAAAAGTGTTGCCAATACAAGCAGCCAATTTTAATACTTTTTGTGTATATTCGGGCAATTTGCGTATGTTTCTAGCAATCAGTTCGACAACATTGTAATCGGTGATGCCTATCGCTTGAATTTGCTCGATATTCCATTGCCAACCCCCCTTTGTCCCCCCTTGGTAAGGGGGGATTAGGGGGGTGAAGTTATAAGTCAACAAATCTTCTTGATAGAGAGTTTTGAGGAGTTGACTTATGAAGAAAGGATTGCCCTGCGTTTTATTAAAAAGTAGAGACGCGAAATTTCGCGTCTTTACAGACAGGGATTCCGAACCGCCCGATTCATTTAAAGTATCTGCAATTAATTCTTCGACATGAACCAGGTGTAATGGTTGAAGGACAATATTATTCACCGTCGCACCAGTTTGGCGAATCTTGTCAATCATTTGAATAGTCGGATGAGTTGGAGAAACTTCGTTATCCCGATATGCCCCAATCAGCAATAAATACTTGCTATCAGAATCAGTTATTAGCAATTCTATTAATTTCAACGATGCCGAATCCGCCCACTGCAAGTCATCGAGGAAGATAACTAAGGGATGGTCAATAGTTGTAAATACGCCAATGAATTGTTTAAAGACGCGACTGAAACGGTTTTGAGCTTCAGTTGCCCCTAGCTCAGCTACGGGTGGCTGTTTGCCAATAATTAATTCGATTTCAGGGATAACATCAATGATGACTTGTCCGTTATCGCCTAAAGCGGATAACAGTTTTTCTTTCCAAGTTTGGATTTCTACTTCGCCTTCGGTTAGAAGTTGCTGAGTTAAGGATTGGAATGCTTGAATCAGAGAAGTATAAGGAATATTGCGCTTGAACTGGTCAAATTTCCCCGCAATAAAATAGCCTCTTTGCCGCACAATGGGTTTGTGGACTTCATTGACCAAAACTGTTTTGCCTATCCCGGAATAGCCGGAAACCAGCATTAATTCGGTGGTGCCACTGGCAACGCGATCGAAAGTTTCTAGAATTTTTTCAACTTCTTGGTCGCGACCGTAGAGCTTTTGCGGTATATTTAATTGCCCTGCTTTATCCGCACTTCCAACAACAAAGTTGGAAATATATCCGCTAGCCTGTAGCTTTATCAAGCAAGTTTCTAAGTCAAATTTGAGTCCCTCAGTGCTTTGGTAGCGGTCTTCAGCATTTTTAGCTAATAACTTCATCGCAATCGCTGAAATTTGTGGTGGGATTTCAGGATTTAGCTGGTGAGGGGGAATGGGAGTTTTGGCAATATGGCTGTGTACCAATTCCAGCGGGTCTGTGGAATTAAAGGGCAACTCACCTGTGAGTATTTCATAGAAGGTAACGCCGAGTGAATAAAAATCAGTGCGGTAGTCAATTGACCGATTCATCCGGCCAGTTTGTTCTGGCGACATATAGGCGAGGGTGCCTTCGAGCAAATCTGGATGGCTGAGGGTCGAATTTTCTCGCTCCAGGCGCGAAGCGATGCTGAAATCAATAATTTTAACTTTTTCAGTTGCTGGGTTGATGATAATATTTTGTGGCTTTACATCTTTATGAATAATGTTATGTTTATGAAGCTCTGCTAAGGCAGAGACAAGCTGGAGACCCAAAGAAAGGAATTGAATGCTTGTGAGTTTTTTACCCTTCATCCAATCGTTGAGAGACTCGGAGCTTGAATCTTCTAATATGAGTGCTAAACCGTTTTTATAACTTTCTAAACTAATGGCTTTGACGATAGATTCTACGTTCAAGCTGTGCAGAATTTGATATTCGTGCCGCAAGCGGGTGATGTCAGAAAGAGTGGGATACTCAGCCTTTAGCCTTTTGACGATCACGCTGGAAAAGTCTGAATCCTTCCGAGCGCGATCGACTGAAGTTCTGATCCCGCTGTGGAGGGTTTCAACGAATTGATAGCCAGCTAAGTTGATAGTCATTGTTATTCTAGCGATCGCAAAGGAATTGAGCGTAAGGTTAAGGCCGATTTTAAAACTTAATTATTGTTAGAGTTGATTGTAACATAGTAATTTACTCAACAAAAGTTAGCCCAGTTTTTGCCGGGAATTTTCTACAAAGCGTAGAGGATACCAGGGCAGCGAGTCAGAAAGGCTTTTTCTACAGCCAAAAGTTCACTATCTTAGAAAGGCTATGCTTGCTTTTAGCGAACTATGCTGATCTATCTAGGATGCCCTAAAAATCTTAAAACATATTAAAAGTTAATAAAGTGTAATTTATTTATTTATTGGCTTTTACTCTCCTTGGCTCTATCGGATTGCGCTCAAGCGGATATCATTTAATTATATTTTTGTATCAATCAGTAAAGAAAATTTAACATTCTTAAATGTCATAAAAAATAAATTGACAAAGCTTCAAATGAGTTTCATAAATTAACCAACTTTCTAAAAAACTGCTACAGTTAGTAGATGTCATTTTTGTGAGTTATTACCCAAATATAAAGAGCGAAAATGTCAGGAGTTGTCAAGATTCAAATGGGGAAAACAGAATCTGAACTGAAAGCTCTGCTCGCTCAGAGTTAAAAATGCTCACCGACAAGAACAACAGCAATCTCTGTATTTGCCCAAAACCCAAACGCTACAAACTGTATCGTCTTCTCCTGTGTGCGTCGGGAAACATCGTATTTAGCCTGCAATGAAAGATAATTGTCTAGCTATCGTCACGGGGAAGGGAAGAATTATTATCCCAAAAACCAACTTCGGGAAGACCAAGAATAATCAATCGTGAAACTGTAGAGAAATTAGAGAAGGAATTGCCAGAACCAGCAGGATTTTGTAGCTATAAAGATGTACATCAATGGTTGACAAGCTGTTGTGGAGTAAAGGTATCATATGGGACAGTACATCAGTAGGCAATATCTCAAGTCCAAATAAAATTAAAAATCCAGCTTACTGTAGCGGTGAAAAACAGCAAAAATGGGCAGTAGCAAAATAAAAAAAACTGTCCTGTCTAATTTTGATGCAGTTGAAATGTGATTATTTTTAGATTATTAAATGGGGTACGATCGCACTTTTTAAACATCAAAAATATCAGAAGCCCCAAAAGGGCTCTCGCTCCCCTCATCTATTTCTCAATATTAAGATTTCCTTAGTTGCTGCCGTGGCGCACAGAAATCGGTGATACAATCAACAGCTTAGCTAGGGGTGCCCGAATATCCGGGCTGAGAAAACACCCTTAGAACCTGAGTCTGGGTAATACCAGCGGAGGGAAGCTGTTTATCAAGGAAATTAAATATGCGTACCGAATGGATCGCTAAGCGTCAGGGGCACACCAATGTATCTCAAATGCACTACGCCCGCCAAGGTGTAATTACTGAGGAAATGCACTTTGTTGCTAAGCGAGAAAATCTCCCGCCAGAACTTATCCGCGCCGAAGTAGCGCGGGGACGGATGATTATTCCGGCTAATATCAATCACACGAATTTAGAACCGATGGCGATCGGTATTGCCTCTAAATGCAAAGTCAATGCTAATATCGGTGCATCTCCCAACTCTTCCAATATGGAAGAAGAAGTTGACAAGCTTAAACTAGCAGTGAAATACGGCGCCGATACCGTGATGGACTTGTCCACCGGCGGCGGCAATTTGGATGAAATTCGCACTACGATTATCAAAGCTTCACCAGTGCCGATCGGTACTGTACCAATTTACCAAGCACTAGAAAGTGTTCACGGTAATATGGAAAGTCTGACAGCGAATGACTTTCTTCACATCATTGACAAACACGCTCAACAAGGTGTTGATTACCAAACCATTCACGCCGGAATTTTGATTGAGCATTTGCCGTTGGTAAAAAATAGACTCACTGGAATTGTTTCTCGTGGCGGCGGCATTTTGGCGCGGTGGATGCTGCATCACCACAAACAAAATCCCCTCTACACTCACTTTAACGACATCATTGAAATCTTCAAAAAATACGATGTTTCGTTTAGTTTGGGAGATTCTCTGCGCCCCGGTTGCACTCACGATGCGTCGGATGAGGCTCAATTAGCTGAACTCAAAACTTTGGGACAATTAACTCGCAAAGCTTGGGAACATGACGTGCAGGTAATGGTGGAAGGCCCGGGCCACGTGCCGATGGATCAAATTGAGTTTAATGTCAAGAAACAAATGGAGGAGTGTTCGGAAGCACCCTTCTATGTTTTGGGGCCGTTGGTGACAGATATTGCGCCTGGATACGACCACATTACCTCAGCAATTGGGGCGGCGATGGCTGGTTGGTACGGTACTGCAATGCTGTGTTACGTGACGCCGAAGGAACACTTAGGATTGCCGAATGCTGAGGATGTCCGAAACGGGCTGATTGCTTACAAAATCGCGGCTCACGCTGCAGATATTGCACGGGGCCGTCCGGGTGCGCGCGATCGCGATGATGAACTCTCGAAAGCGCGTTACAACTTCGATTGGAACCGTCAATTTGAGCTGTCATTAGATCCAGAACGGGCAAAGGAATATCACGACGAAACTTTGCCGGCGGATATCTACAAAACTGCTGAATTCTGTTCAATGTGCGGGCCTAAGTTCTGTCCGATGCAGACTAAGGTTGATGCCGATGCTTTGACGGAATTAGAGAAGTTTTTGGCTAAGGAACCTGTAGCCCAAAGCTAATATTAGTAGGGTGGGCATTGCTCATCTTACTTTATCGTAAAGCTGTTTGGCTTCTTGTGGGGCGGGCAGGATGCCCGCCCAAAACTAGGGTGCTGATGGCGTACCTTACTTAAGGTTATATTAAAAGGAGTTTCCGAAAAGGAGAATTGCGATGTTCCCTTGCAGGTACTTTTTTGTTACCCAGGAATCCAGAATTTTATCGAGATTGGGATGAGCCAAAAAAGTAGCTATTTGCTCTTTAGTTAATAGCTTGCCATCTGCGTCATGCCCAAATTATTTATTTCGCCTTTTCAATATAAAACTCTTCATCAACTCAATTTCGTATAAACTGCACTCGCCTCGCAAACCCAGTACCCAAGAATGAATCGAATTGCCACCGCGATAGTCAATTAGCCACCTACCCTGTACTGGTAAACTAACTGAGCGTCGGGATTGATTTCGCTGCTTAAGAGGCATTCTGTTTCCAGATTCAAGGAACCAGCCGCGGATTCAAAGGCTAATCTCATGCCGCCTCTTCCTGAGAATAAGTAGACCTCTTGCGAAAGTGCGCTCGTTCTAGGTAAAATAAAAGAAAAAATTAGCTCCCATAATATGAAGTACGAACAA
>NZ_JAUBOS010000080.1:0-26285 GCF_036700365.1 Microcoleus sp. w2-18bC1 | reverse complement strand
CTGCCTCATTGTAGTTTTTTTTCCATGATTATGGGATGTTTGGTTTCACCCTTTTTTAATTCGCCAACAGTCTCTTGGAAATCGCGGCTACACAGACAAAACCCGCCTGCGCGGGTTGAAAACATTCTTAGTCCGCGCAGGCGGACATTGTTTGTGTAGACGCGAATTCTATTCGCCCGGTATCTTTATTGTGTTTATTGTGCTATAATAGCCAACAAAGAGCGACTTTAATCCTATGAACATTCGCCAAAAACTTTTAACACTAATCGAACAACTTCCAGAGGATAAGTTAGCAACACTTCTGAACCTAGCCCTCTTCTTGAAAAGTGGAAAAGAACCTATTCAGCCGATGCTTGTATCCCAAGCTTATCAAGATTGGCTGAGTGCGGAAAATGACATTTATGACGAAATATTTGCCGATGAACTTACGACGCGGTGATGTAGTGTTGGCTCAAGTGCCAATGCCATCTACTCAGCTAACACAGTTTAAACTGCGTCCGGCTGTGATAATTTCGGCAGATAATCTCAACCAAATTCTTGACGATGTGATGCTTGTACCTTGTACTTCTAAGACAACTCGCCCTTTGACTACCACTCAATATTTGATAACAGGAGATGAAATTGTATTAGCTGGTATTAGAGTTGAGTCTGTAGTTAGGTGCGAGTCCATTTTTACCCTCAACAAGTCAATGATTGCCCGGAAACTGGGTTCCCTTTCAAATGAGGCTATAAACCACGTTAATCGCGGTTTGATTGTAGCTTTGGAATTAGAAATAGTAGATTAAATAGGACTAACACGAGGCGCGCAAGAATATGGAAGATAAATTTGATTTTCACAACTGCGGTAATGAGGATGCTTTATCTTTCGGTAACGCAATGCTTAAAGTAGAAAAACTCAAGGAAACAGTAAATCGAGCTTGGCCTGAATATGTGTTAGGAGAGAGACTTAGTGAGACGTTAAGGCAACAGAATCTAAATATTGATATAGGTTTAACTACTAACCAACTACGTACTGCTTATGAGAACTGGTTTGGTGAAGGTATAGATTGTGAAATTCTCAGAGTGGGTGCTCAGGGCTGGAAGAAAGGAAAGATTAAAATCAAACTCAATGTCACTATAGAGTTTTGCCCCGACGAACCAGACGTTGAAGAAACACCAGAAAACAACGAATCAGAAACTAGCAAACCAGAATCTCCCCTTGACGATTTGCGTCGCCAACTTCTCAATCAAGAAAACTCACCCAGCTAATCCATCAAACATCCGCGTTAATTCGCGTTCATCTGCGGTTAAAAATCATCATGACTAAAACCCCTAGAATCCCCATTCCCCCAGAAGTCAGAAAATACGTATTTACTCGCAATAAATACCAGTGCCAAAGCTGCGGCCAAACCAAACTAGAAACCCAACTGACGATCGATCATATCATCCCCCTAGCGCGCGGTGGCACCAACGACATCAGCAACTTGCAAACCCTCTGCGGCACCTGCAACCAAAAGAAAACCGACAAACTAGACCCGCGCTTCCGCCGTCACTTTGACCTTTGATATTTAACAGTATAATAAAATCAGCAATTTAAGCTTGAAATTGCTAACCTCTGTTCGATCGCACTTTTAATCCCTAGCTTGGATAACTGCAATGCTGACAAATTGCACCATTGTCAAGAACAGGCAAGATGCCTGTTCCACAAGAAAATGTATCTCTTGTGGAACAGGCCGAAAAGCCTGTTCCTAAGCAAATAATTGAGAATGGTGGAACATCTCAGTTACATCCGTTACATCCGCTACAAAATCCGCTGCCGAACTTCCTACCATCGATAATACCTATAAGGATCGTCTCCCTTCTCAAAATCCGTTCTGTAATCCCAGTGATAAAACTCCCCACTCGAACCGTTAAACACAGAACCATCCGCCTTAAAACTCGCCCCTAAATTAGCCAAAATCTGAGCATTTGCCCTGGTTTGCCGCCAGCGAGTAAAACGCAAATAAGTCTTAGTATCAGCATTCAAACTGTCCGGTTCAATCTGAGAAAAAATCGCCACGCCCTTGCCAACTTTTACCCGACTTAACAAACCCTCAGCACCGATTTCTCCCCCAGACTTAATCAACCAAGTATCATAAAAAGAGCGCGATCGCAAATCTGAGGCGCTAACCCCCTTCACCTCATCCCAACTCGGAACCGCCAGCGAACCCCCGAAATCCTGCGCTTGCTGCAAACCCACGCCCAAACCCGCAGCAGCTACTTGACGCGGCAAGAAAAACGCCTTCCCGCCAGCATTCAAATAACCGCGCAAATCTGCATCTTTCAGATTCGCTTCTCTCCCCACAATCACCAAACCAACATCATTAGAAAGCGAACTAGCGCGCTGATAAATTACCCCCAAACTGTCCAACTTTTGGGCATCTTCATCTCCCCCAATTAAAACTACTTTATCCGGCTTTCCAAGTACCGGAGAATTCATCCCGTAACTCACAATTTGTTGCACTAACTGCGCCGCCCCAGCATCTACAGAATAATGGTCTTCCAAATCCAACTCGTTTAAAATCAGCCGCCCTTTTCCGTAATCCAATTCCATCAGCGGCGAATAAGCTAAATCAAACTCAGATTCCAAAATTGGGCGCCAACCGCTGCGGTGCGGTTTCTCAATTGAAGCGCTACTGACACCGCCGCGATTTCCCCAACGCCAGCCGTACCAAGGTTTATTTGCCGGACTCAAATTAGGGCCAGTTTGGATCGTATCTGGATAAGCTTCAAGCAGCGTGCTTTCCCCTGCCCAATCCCGCAAATCTTCACTGTCTAAACCGCTAATTGCGGGATGGTTGCTGTCAACTGGAAAAGCGCGGCGGCTGACGTGGGCAGCAACTCGGAAACCCGTATTTTCCAGCCATTCCCTCCGTTGAGGAAACACAATTGCTTTGCCGCCGCTTTGCACAAAATTTTCTACATTTCCTGGCAATTTTTCCCCGCTAGAAAATGCTTCCCTACCGATAACTAATAGCGATGAAACTTGCGAACCATTCCACGGTACAAGCTGATAACCTAACTGTTTTAACATGGGCGATGTTTTGCCGACTGGATCGAAAATTGTCAGCGTATCCTTACTTTTGGATTGTTTGGGAAAAACTCGGAAAGCAAATGTATCAGAATGCGATCGATCGCCCACCCGTGCAGTCAAGCGAATTTCGCCGTCAGCCTTGCTTGAAATGGTATTTGGCAAATTTACATCAATTGGGAAAAACAGTGTTCCTGCCTGCTCAATCCTCCCTTTTTGCTCGCTCTTTTTTACTTCTTTGCCCCCCACCAAAACTCGCCAATTAAACGAAAATTCTTGCGACGCCCGCGTATCGTTAATTAACACTACTTGCTTTGCCAGTTTTTCGCCCACAAACAAATTGTGATCTTTCGCAGTAAAAACCGGGCTAGCACCAGCAATCCAAGCCAAAGTCGAGCTATTATTCTTCATAATTGCCTCGCCCCCAGGATGAACAGTGTAAGCTTCGGGCTGCAAATAATTCAAAAGATTATTCGACACTTGTTTCAAATAAACTCCCCTGCCACCCGGTTGAAATGCCCCAATATCTACCTTTTTTCGGCCTGCTTCGGACACTTCCCAACCATGTCCGTCATTCCAAGGAATCATCCCCCCAGACATTCCAAAAGTCCGCCAACTCCGCCAAGTATTTGTACTGAATAACTGCTGCAACTTTTGAAAAGCGGGTGCAAAATCCAACTCTTTTTGAAAATGCCAGCTTTGATACTCCTGACCCTTGACAAATTGCTCGCGAATTTTAGATTTATAAGCGGATGTTTCCAACTCGTAAGCCTGCTTACCAAAATAAATTGCCGCAAACTCCGTCATCCAAGGTTCGCTGAGAATTGCCAGACCAAAACCTTTGCGGGCCCGCATCATCGTTGCGTGCAGAGGAGTCCCAAACTCGACTGCCATGTAGGGTCTTTCCCCGGTTTTGCTCCACTCAGAAATCCACTCTTCTCGTTCTTGCAAGGGAATCAGATTTAAATAAGAATTCAGCGCATAAACATCACCGAAGTTGGCGCCTTGGTGTACCATCACAGGTCTGGTTTGGTCAGCCGATTTTATCGCAGCTATAGCGTCATTTCCTAGCGGAGTGTTGACCCGCAAACGCTGGTTGTCCGAGGGACTGAGAGTTCCTTCTACTTTGCTTTTGCCGATGCGACGGGGATTTAGGTCGTCAGCGTTGCCGAAAAAATTAGGACTTGTCGCCCACATTAATATTGATGGATGATTGCGGTAGCGGCGCATTTCTGTCACCATTCGGTCTTTCCAGCGGTTTTTCCACAGGGGGTTCTTCCATTTGCCGTTCCAAGCGATAGGACTAATGTCTAAAGCGGGAGCCATAATGGGAAAACCTTTGAGGTCTGCTCTTTCGGAAAATAACTCTCGGAAGTGCCATCTACCCCGTTCGTCGTGATTCCAAGGCCACATTTCTGTTATGTTAAAACCGGCTTTGACGTAGCTGTCAATTAGGCTATCAGCCACTTCTAATGTCCCGCCTTGCCAAGTATCCGAGTGCAAGATTGGTCGCAGCCGCAATTCGGTTCCGTTTAAGAAAAATTTGCGCCCTTCTATCCAAAATTCCCGGAAGCCAAAAGGTTGGTGGTATTGCGTGTCTATGCCGCTGCCTTTTACTTCTAATTGCAGGGTGTAAAGGTTTGGTTGCCCGACATCCCAAAGACGGGGATTTGGCCAATTCCACTGAACTTGGACTGTCTGAATTGGTTTAGCTTGAACCTTGGCAGTTGCGGTGAATTTTTGTTGTACTTTGCCTTTTTCGTCGAGCATTTCCGCGATTAATTTAACTTGACCGCTTTGGGCAACGTCTTTGAGTTCTACATCTAATTTAACTTGCTTTTTTCGGGTGGAAGTTTGGACGAATACGTCGCTAATCAGCGGGCCGGGGGGAAGGCTCAGCAGTCGTACCTCGCCGATAATTCCCCGCGATTGCAACTTGGATTTTTCTGTGTAGATTTCTGTGGGGCCCATGATGACGGCTTTTTCCTTTTCATCGGATACTGCCACTACTAAAATAGATAGGGTGTTTTGACCTGGTTTGGCTGCTTTGGTAATTTCAATAGTGCCGTAGGGCCAGGGGATTTGACCGCAGTTAATGCCGTTGACAAAGATGACTGTATCGGTGCTGACTCTGGCTAAGTCGAGAAAAATTCTGCGGTTTGTCCAGTCACCGGGAATGTCTATATTTCTCTGATACCAAGCTTTTGAAAGTTGTTTGCTGTTGAAGTTTTCCCAATCTTTGCCGCGGCCGCGAGTGATGATTCCGGGTACGGATTCGTTGTTTTCTTTTTGCCAGTCTCCCGGCACCGAGACGGAGCCCCAATTTGGGGAGACGGGGGGGGTTTGGAGGTTGCCAAGTGCGGGGACAAATTGCCAAGTTCCGTTAAGATAGATTTGAGAGCGTTGATTGTCGATCGCCCCGGCGGCCAGGGTGGTAAGATTGGGGAAGCCGATCGATATCGCTGAGCTGCTGGCAAAGTTGGGATTTTGAAGCGCGTAACCGACGAATCCAAAGAGGGTGGCGGCTGCGAAAAATAACCCGATAATTTTTGCCAGCTTGTAATTCACTCGCTTATTGCTCCCAGAAATTAGATTATCTAATTTGTCTCTTGATCTATGATAGCAGTTGCTTCAGCAGCAATCCCGCAGCCAATCTGTCTCTGGGAAGATGGCACAGAGCCGACAAATGTGGTTTTGTATAGAAAAAATAAATACTTAGTTTTAACTAAGTTTTAACAAGGTTGTTTCATCGACATCAGCAATAGTGCGATCGCGCCATCGCTACAGGTCAATAAAAATGAGTCGGTTCCAGGTCTTGACCTCACCCATTACATCTTACAAAATTGCTACATTGAGTGCCGGCACCGCTTTACTGCTGACAACTCTGTTACTATTTTCATCCCAGGCAGCTCCTGTAATCTTACTTTTTGCCACTGCAATGGTTAGCGCTTGGTATGCTGGATTAAAGTCCGTAGAACAGGAACAAGAAATAGAACGTCAGATTATTTCCAAAGTCATTGAGACGACGGCTTGCTTGATTGTAGTTCTCGACAGCCAAGGCCGGATTGTCCGGTTTAACCAAGCTTGCGAAAAAAGTACAGGCTACTCGACAGCAGAAGTCATCAATAAATATGTTTGGGATTTGTTTTTAATCCCCGAAGAAATAGAGTCGGTTAAAACCGTTTTTGCCAACCTCAAAGCCGAACATTTTCACAGCGAATATCAAAACTATTGGCGCAGTAAAAACGGCGAGAAGCGCTTAATCTCTTGGTCGAATACTGTGACGACAGATGGCGAGGGTTTGGTAGAATATGTGATAGGAACGGGGATCGATATTACTGACCGCAAAGAAGCAGAAAGAGCTCTGGCTTTATCCTACACTAAGCTAGAAAGTCGTGTTAAAGAACGCACAGCAGAACTAACAGTAGCTAAAGAAGCGCTGCAAGCTCAAGAAGAACGATTTCGCTGTTTAAGTTCCTGTTCGCCTGTCGGCATTTTTATGGCAGATTTTGAGGGGCGCTACACCTATGCAAACCCTCGCTGTCAGGCTATTTGCGGCTTAAGTTTAACAGAACTTTTAGGAGACGGTTGGGAGAATTGCATTCACCCGGAAGACAGCGATCGCGTATTGGCCCGATGGCTGAATTATACTCGGAAAGGTGGGGATTATGCGATCGAGTATCGCGTGCAAACACCACAGGGAATTGTGCGCTGGATTAACGTTTGTTCCTCGCCGATGTTCTCCGACTCCGGCGAACTCATCGGATACGTGGGTACGGTGAGAGATGTCACCGAAAGACAACAAGCGCAAGCAGCTTTGGCAAGCAGCGAACAGCAACTCAGAACGCTGCTAGAAAATACGCCAGATGTAATTATCCGCACTGACAAAGATTTGCGTTATATTTACGTCAATAACGCAGTTGAAAGAAGCCAAGGAAAACCAATTTCATTCTTTTTGGGTAAAACCAGTCAAGAAATAGGAATGCCGCCGGAACTGTGCCAGATGTGGGATGAAACCCTGCACAAAGTGTTAGAAACAGGTCGAGAAGAAATTGTCGAGTTTCAGGCTTTCTCAATCAATGGCCTCCGAAATTATCAATCCCGCGTAGTTCCCGAATTTGACAAAAATGGCGTAGCAGAATCAGCCTTAATTGTCGCCCGCGATATCACAGAAATAAAACTTGCGGAAACTCAAAGATTGCAGTTAACAATCGAGCAAACAGCAAGGGAAAAAGCGGAAATAGAACAGCAGCGCTCGGCATTTTTAGCAGAAGTCAGCAAAATGCTGGCTGATGCGTTTGACGGGGAAACGGTGCTGCAAAAGGTAGCAGAATTAGCCATAAATTCGATCGCTGATGGGTGCTGCATTCATTTGACCGAAAGCGACTCAAATGTGCGTCTAGTCGCTGTGGCTCACGCAGAACCCTCTATGGTTGAGACTATTAATAACTTCAGCATCCGAAGTTTGAGCGCCGAAAATGCTGTTAGCGGCTATCCGCTGGTAATCAGCAGCGGAAAATCCGAACTAATTGCCGAAGTGGATGAGGAGATTTTAGCAGCAGGAGCCCAAAATGCAGCAGAATTGGAAATATTGCAATCGCTCAATATCGGATCTCACGCTTGCGTACCGCTGAGGGCTCGCGGGCGGGTAATGGGTTCCATCACTTGCTTTACTACGCAGAAGTTGGGCCGTCGCTACAGTGCAGAAGACATGGCAATGCTAGAAGACCTAGCATACCGCGTGGCGATCGCCATCGACAACGCCAGACTTTACACTGAAGCGCAACAAGCACTATCTCAAACATCCGAATCCTTTGCCTTAATTGACGCGCTGTTAGAAGCATCTCCCCTAGCGATTTGCTTTATGGATCGCGAAATGCGCTTCATCCGTATCAATCAAGTATTAGCAGAACTCAACGGTTTGCCGATAGAACAGCATCTCGGCCAAGACTTCCGCCAATTGTTGCCCGAACATGCAGCCAAATTTGCGCCGATAATTCAGCAAGTTTTAGAAACCGGCCAGCCTGTTTTAAACTTAGAAATGAGCGGCGAACCTGATGGGAAACCGGGATATTTCGGTTACTGGCTAGCCAACTACTACCCAGTGAAAAATGAAAGAGAAGAAATAATCGGAGCCGGCCTAATTATTACAGATATTACCGCAGAAAAACAAACAGAATTAGCTTTGCGGGAAAGCGAAATGCGCTTCCGCAGCGTGGTAGAATCTAACATGATCGGCATCGGTTTCTGGGATGCCAACGGCGAAGTTACTGACGCTAACGACGCCTTGCTGGAAATGATCGGATATACAAGGGAAGACTTAGTTTCAGGACAGATCCGCTGGCTCGAACTTACGGCGCCGGAATATCGAGAACTCGATCGCATCGCCCTCGCGCAAGTCGAAGCATCAGGAAGTTGCGCGCCTTTTGAAAAAGAATATCTCCGCAAAGACGGCACGCGCTTCCCCGTTTTAGTCGGCGGCGGAAACTTCCAAGGATGCCAAGACAAAGGAGCATTTTTCGTACTAGATATCACCGATCGCAAACAAGCCCAAAATCAACTTCGAGAAAACGAAATACGCATTCGCCGCCAACTAGCAGAACTCGACTTAGTTTACAAAACCACACCAGTCGGGCTGTGCTTTGTCGATACCAATTTGCGCTACATCCGGCTGAACGAATGCCTCGCTGCGATCGACGGCAAATCGATGGCAGATTACATCGGGCATACCGTGAGAGAAGTAATTCCCGAAATGGCCGATATGGTAGAGCCGATTTATCGCCAAGTCCTGGCGACGCAAACCCCCGTGCTCGACTTGGAAGTTAAAGCCGAAACCAAGCAACAGCCGGGAGTTTTGCGGGATTGGCAAATCAGCTTTTACCCAGTGAGCGATGAATCAGGAACACTGCTGGGAGTCAGCACTGTGGTAGCCGAAATCACTGATCGCAAACAAGCAAAACGGGTAATGCAGCAAAGCGAAGCCATATTCCGGCGGCTGTTCGAGTCGAATATTTTCGGAGTCGCGATCGGCGATTTTAGCGGCCGCATCGCCTACGCCAACCAATCCCTGCTCAACATGGTCGGCTACACCCGCTCAGAGATGCTCTCCGGTAAAATGCGGTGGGACAGAATGACCCCCCCCGAATACCTGCACCTCGACGCCTTGGCGGCCGGGGAACTGCGGGCTAAGGGAGTCGCAACTCCTTTCAAGAAAGAGTACATCCGCAAAGATGGCAGCCGCGTGCCGATTCTGATGGGCGGGACGACTCTGAACGCGGACGATCGCGAACCAGAGACGATCGTCGCATTCTACATCGACTTGACTGATATCTCGCGGGTGGAAGCAGAACTGAAACACAATCAAGAACGGTTGCAAATCGCTCAGCAAGCAGGCAAAATTGGAACTTTTGAATTAAACATCCAAACCTGCGAGGTCGCCTGTACGCCGGAGTTAGAGGCTTTGTACGGGCTGCCTGCCGGCAGTTTAGACAGCTATCAAAGTTGGGTCCAAATGGTGCATCCAGACGATCGCGCTGTTACCGAAAAGCAGGTAAAAGCTGCGGTGGCTTCCGGGGAGAAATTAAATATAGAGTTCCGCATTTGCCGCCCGGACAAAAGCGTCGGCTGGATTGCTTGCAGGGCTAAGGTGTTTCAGGACGATCGGGGTTTGCCTTGGCGGATGATCGGGGTGAACGTTGATATCAGCGATCGCAAAGAAGCAGAAGCTGCGCGATCGCACATCCATCAAACTTTAGAAGCCTTGATTCAGGCTTGTCCCCTAGCAATTACCGTTTTGGACTGCGACGACGGCACTGTGAAAATGTGGAACCCAGCCGCCGAGAGGATTTTTGGCTGGCATGAATCAGAAGCGGTAGGTCAATTTGTGCCCAGCGTTCCCGTAGACAAGCGGGAGGAATTCACTGCTAATTTGAAAAAAATTCGCCAAGGAAACGCGATCGCCGGGATGGAAACCCATCGCCAAAGGAAAGACGGCAGCTTGATCGACATCAGCTTGTGGGCAACTCCAGTCCGCGACAGCAAGGGCAACATCAACTGTATGTCGATCATCGCCGACATCAGCGATCGCAAGCAAATCGAGGCCCAACGCGCTCAGTTGCTCGATCGCGAACAAGCCGCGCGGGCGGAAGCAGAAGCGATCAGCCGCCGGAAAGACGAGTTTCTAGACTCTCTTTCCCACGAATTGCGAACGCCTATAAATGTGATTCAGGGGTGGGCACAGATCCTGCGCGCCCATCCCTACAACCAAGATAAATTAGCTTCGGGTTTGGAAGCCATTGAGCGTCAGTCGAAGGTGCAGATGCAGCTAGTGGAAGATTTGCTCGATGTTTCCCGAATTATTCAAGGCAAGCTGATCCTGAAACCCGGCTGGTTCTACATGGTAAAGACGATCGAGGCTGCTCATAATTCAGTTCGTTTGGCAGCCGAAGCCAAGTCTGTCACCGTTTCGTTAGAACTTGACCATGCAGTCAGCTTGATGTGGGGCGACGCCCCGAGGTTGCAGCAGGTAGTGTGGAATTTGCTCAGTAACGCCGTGAAGTTTACGCCTTCGGGCGGAAATGTGCAACTGCGCTTGTCTGCGGTGGCTGTTAGCGGTTCCTCATCACCCAATTACGTGCAAATTACTGTCAGCGATACCGGAAAGGGCATTTCTGCTGAGTTTCTGCCCTACGTGTTCGATCGCTTCCGACAAGCAGACGCCTCGAAAACTAAGGCTGAGAGCGGTTTGGGACTAGGATTGGCCATCGTCGAGCACTTGGTGCAACTCCACGGGGGTACTGTGACTGCGGAAAGTCCCGGTAAAGACCAGGGTGCGACATTTACGGTGACACTGCCTCTCAAACAGCGTCGGAGTAAGCAGCCGCAGTTGAGAGGAGAAACTAAATCCAATTCAAGGCCTCCGGGTATTTTGGCTGGTTTAAAGGTCTTGGTAGTTGACGACGAACCCGACAACCGCGAGTTTTTGATGGTTGCCCTCCAACAGTGCGGGGCGACTGCGACTGCGGTGGCAACGGCTGCGGAGGCGATCGACATTTTGCAGCAGTCGCCGCCGGATATTTTAGTCAGCGATATCGGTATGCCCGTTGAGGACGGCTACTCGCTGATCCGCAAAGTGCGATCGTCCGAATCCGACAAAATCAAGTGCTTGCCGGCCGTGGCGCTGACAGCTTATGCTAGCGAAGAAGAGCGCGATCGGGCGATCGCCACTGGTTACAACGAACACTTAACAAAGCCGATCGAACCCGTTCTCTTCGCCACCCTTTTAGCCAAGTTAATAAATGGGCATTAGGGCGATCTGGTTCGCTGAACCCACAAATAATATCATTTCCGTTTGATTCGGATTGGTATGATGTTAAATCTTGTATAGCCTTTCTCAGAAAGATGAGGTACTGATGGGCATAGGGCATAGGGCATAGGGCATACCTCACTTTTTTGAGAACCGCTATAGGGGCGGGTTCACTAATAATAATTGCCCATAATCTACAATATCATAAACCCGCCCCCGCTGGCTTTTCATTAACGACATGATTGCCGATACACCCAAATAAATTAGAAAAGTTATCACTGTTTTTGTAAGTAAAAATGAATTAAATGCCAAACAGCTAGGAACAGAAATGACAGAAGCAAATTTGGACATTCGCGTCCAATCTTCGCTGGTAGTTGCCTATATTTAAACGGGCGGAAAATTTTACATTTTTTAGGGCGCACCAATTGGAGGGAAAGGCACGCTCCAGCAGTTAAAATACGATTATCAGCGCAATTGGTTCACACCCATGCCCATTTATCCGCTCAACCGCCTAACCGCCAAATTTTTCAGCAAGCTTCCGCTACGAACGGTTCTGATTGTTCCGTTAGTTTTGCAAACGGTAAGTGTTGTTGGGCTAGTGGGCTATCTTTCTTTCAAAAGTAGTCAGGAATCAGTTGAGGATGTAGCGCATCAGCTAATCGAACAAGTAGGAGAGCGAATTAGCGATCGCCTCACTGATAATAATGGACTCTCGGCAATCAATACCTTTCTGCCTAGGCTGCAATTCTCGGCTTCAGGACAAACTTTTATTATGGATCGATCGGGCAATCTGATTGCCACATCCACACTAGAAACACCCTTGGTGACGCCAACAACAAAGCAATCGACGCCATTGCTAGCCACCAACAGCAAGGATGCCCGCACGCGAGATATTGCTCGACAACTTGCCAACCGATTTGGCAACTTCCGCGCACTGCAAACAACCCAGCGATTTACCTTGGCGAACAAGGGCGATAGGCAGTTTGTCCGTGTCACTCCCTATCGAGATTTCCGTGGCTTGGATTGGTTGATTGTGGTGGTGGTGCCAGAGTCTGATTTCATGGCTCCAATTCAAGCAAATACGCGCCATACATTGTGGTTATTGATCGGTACACTGCCGCTGGCAATCGCGATCGGATTTTTGACTTCCCGTTGGGTAACAAAGCCAATTATGCGTTTGAATACCGCCGCCAAAAATGTTGCCACAGGAAAATGGGATCAACCTTTAGAAATTAAACGCTGGGATGAAGTCGGAGATCTCGCCAATTCCTTCAATTTTATGGCAGCGCAACTGCAACAGGCTTTTGCAGACCAAAAATCTTTAAATGAAGCTTTAACGCACAGACAGAGCCAACTCCAGCAATTTATCGAAGCCATACCTGGGGGAGTATCTATCCACGATGCCTCCGGTAAAGTCGTGTACTTCAACGAAACTGCCAAGCATTGGCTCGGCGTAGAAACTATCCCCGATTCGACTTTAGAAGAAGCAGTAGAAGTTTATCAAATCTACCGCCAAAACCAGCTTTATCCCACTGAAGAGCTGCCCGCATTCCGAGCACTGCGTGGCGAAACAGTATTCCTTGAAGATGTAGAACTTCATCGAGATGGGAAATTTATTCCTTTTGAGGTGCGCGCCACACCAATTTTTGACGAAGGCGGAAACATTATTTATGCCATCAATGCTTTTTATAACATCGCACAGCGCAAACAAGCTGAAAAAATCTTAACTGACTATAATCGCACTTTAGAAACCGAAGTGGTCGAACGTACCTGCGCCTTAGCTCGTGCCAACGAACTATTACAATATGAAATTGCCGATCGCAAATTGCTCGAACAAAAACTTTACACTTCTACCGAGCAAATTGTAAAAATATTTGATTCTATCACAGACATTGTATTGATTTTTGAATACGAACAAAAAACTATTCAAATTATACCCACCAAGGGGATTTTTCACTACAACTATCAGACGAATCAGATCGACTCCATCATCGAACATTTTTTTCATGAGGAAAGCCAGGAGATTTATTTCGCTCAAGTTCAACAGGCATTGGAAACCAAACAAACTATTAGTTTTGATTACAGTCTGCTTATTAATAACCAAGAAGTTTGGTTTGCTGCTAAAATTTCGCCGCTGTCGGATAGCTCTGCGGTTTGGGTAGCGCGCGACATTAGCGATCGCCAGTTAGCCGAATCCCGACTGCTGGAAGCCCAAAAAATTGCCCGTATTGGCAGTTGGGAACACGATATCGCCACAGCAACAACCACTTGGAGTCAAGAACTCTATCGCATTTATGAGATCGATCCTACTCAAAAACCGCTGCCAACCGAACAATTAATCGAGCGTTTTCATCCCGAAGATCGATCGCGCTATCTGACAATGGTGCGCGATCAAGCGATGAAGGGACAAAGCTTTGAAATTGATCTGCGGCTGATCCGAAGAGATGGCTCGCTCAGTTATATTGAAGTCCGAGGGAAACCTGTTTATGATGAAAAAGGGCAGTTGATCCGTTTGTTCGGCACTGTCTTAGATATTAGCGATCGCAAACAAGCCGAGTCAGCTTTGCGAGAAAGCGCCCAGGGAGAACAAGCCATCGCCCGATCAATCGATCGCATCCGTCAATCCTTAGATATTGACACAATATTCAAAACCACAACATCTGAACTGCGACAAACCCTAAAATGCGATCGTGTCGGTATCTATCGCTTTAATCCTGATTGGAGTGGGCAATTTGTTGCCGAATCAATGGCTGCCGGCTGGATATCTCTGATGCAACCTGACGATGGTAATGTGCCAAACACTCTCGTCGAAGACTCTCGCTGTACCGTGAAAACTATGCAAGCCTCCGGTGAACCAGTGCTGGATACCTATCTACAAAGAAATCAAGGTGGTATGTATGCTAGAGGCGTCCCTTACCGCATCATTGAAGACATATACAGCGCTGGGTTGAGTCCTTGTTACCTAGAACTTTTAAAACAATTTCAAGCTAGAGCCTACGTTATTTTTCCCATATTTTGCGGCAGTCAACTTTGGGGTTTGCTCGCCAGCTATCAAAATTCTGTACCCCGCACTTGGCGCGAAGCAGAAATCAATATTGGGCTGCAAATTAGCACTCAATTGGGAGTCGCCTTACAACAAGCTCAATTGCTAGAAGCCACTCAACAGCAAGCAGTACAGCTTCAACAAGCTGCCTGGGCCGCAGAAGCTGCCAACCTTGCCAAAAGCACTTTCCTGGCAAATATGAGCCACGAACTCCGCACCCCGCTAAACGCAATTCTGGGATTCTCCCAATTGATGCAGCGCTCTACCAACCTGACTCGCGAACAACAGGAAAATATCCGCATCATCAACCGCAGCGGAGAGCACTTGCTAGCTCTGATCAATCAAATATTAGATTTAGCAAAAATAGAGGCGGGACGCATTACAATCAACCCAACTGATTTTAAATTAAGCAGCCTGCTGAACGATTTGGAAGAGATGTTTCAACTCCAGGCAAGGGAGCAACAATTGCAGTTAATATTTGACTGCTCTAGCGAAACTCCCGAATACGTGCAAACAGATCAAATGAAGTTACGTCAAGTTTTAATTAATCTGCTTTCTAATGCCATTAAATTTACAAAATACGGAGTAATTAGGTTAAGAGTAAGTGCATTTATAGACCGTGAAAATCAGCAACTACCAATCAGTAATTACCAATTACATTTTGAAATAGAAGACACGGGTTCCGGCATAGCTGCTGATGAGTTAGATCAGCTTTTTCAAGCCTTTGTGCAAACCAAAACAGGAACCAAATCTCAGCAAGGAACAGGCTTGGGACTCGCTATCAGCCAACAGTTTATCAAGCTGATGGGCGGCCTGATTACTGTACGCAGTGAAGTAGGACGCGGCACCACCTTCGCGTTTGATATTCCCATCAGCGCCGTTGATGCCCCGGCGACTCAACCCGTACAGCCACCGCGTCGGGTGATAGCCCTGGAACGCAACCAGCCACGCTATCGTATTTTGATTGTGGACGATCAATTAGACAACCGCCAATTGCTGATTAAACTCCTCGCTGTCTTTGACTTTGAACTCGAAGAAGCCAGCAACGGCATGGAAGCTATTGAAATGTGGTCGAGTTTTGAGCCACACTTAATTTTTATGGATATGTGGATGCCCGTGATGGATGGACATGAAGCGACCAAACGCATTAAAGCCACCGTTAAAGGTCAAGCTACGGCAATTATTGCCGTGAGTGCCAGTAACGGCGAGGAAGCGCCAACCGTTACTGTATCAGATGATTGCGATGACTTTATCCACAAACCCTTTCGAGATACAGAAATTTTTGCCACCCTGCACAAACATCTGGGAGTGCGTTACATTTACGGTGAACCGGAGAGTGTTCCCGAGTTAACTCAAATTGAGGCTCCGACTCCAGAGAGTCTGGCAGCTTTACCCGCAGATTGGCTGGCAGCTTTAGAGAAAGCCACAATTGAGTGCGATTTAGAGTTAATTCTGATCCACATTGAGCAAATTCGCGATCGTAATGACGCTTTAGCTAGCGCTTTAGCCGCCTTGGCTAACGAGTTTCAGTTCAATCAAATACTAGCTCTCATCCATCCCGAACCAAAATAATCAGGATATGAGATAGGTTTGTAATGAGTACCATCGTCCTCATAAAACGCGATCGGGCGATCGTACTCACTACAAACCTATAAAGGTTATTTTACCAAACTAGATATGAATTACGAACCAACTCCCGTCTTAAAAGGGAATATTTTAATTGTTGATGATATTCCGGCTAATTTGCAACTTTTAGCTCAAATACTCTCGCAGCAAGGGTACAAAACACGCACCGCACCCGACGGCAAACTAGCGCTGCGGTCGATCGAGTTAACTCCTCCTGACTTGATTTTGCTCGACATCATGATGCCCGGTATGGACGGCTACCAAGTCTGCCAAGCATTGAAAAATGCTCCCACAACCAAGGACATTCCGGTTATTTTTATCAGTGCTTTGAATGAAGTATTAGATAAAGTCAAAGCCTTTGAAGTTGGTGGTATAGATTATATCACAAAACCGTTTCACGAACAAGAAGTTCTCGCCCGCGTCTCAAATCAACTCGTGCAGCGCCAGTTATTCCTGCAAACACAATCCTACGCCCAGCAACTCGAACAAAGCGTAACTGAACTAAAGAAAACTCAAGCTCAGTTAATACAGAAGGAAAAAATGGCTTCTTTAGGTCAGCTAGCGGCAGGAATTGCTCACGAAATCAACAATCCCGTCAGCTTTATCTACGGCAATATTGCTCTAGCCGCGGAGTATGCACGAGATTTGCTTCGCCTCGTCGAATTGTACCGACATTACTACCCCCACCCCGTTGCAGAAATTATCGGCGAATTGGACGAGATTCAACCGGAATTCATCGCAGAGGATTATCCAAAACTGCTGAATTCGATGACAGAGGGTGCTTCTCGAATTAGCGAAATTGTGATGTCTTTGAGGAACTTCTCCCGCCTTGGCGAACAAAAGTACAAGCCAGTGGATATTCATGAAGGCATTGACAATACTTTAGTTATTTTGCAACATCGGCTGAAGGGAGCAAACAAAGCTGGTGATATAGAGGTCATTAAACACTACAGCCAACTGCCAAGAGTCACCTGTTATGCGAGTGAGTTAAATCAAGTGTTCATGAACCTGCTAACTAATGCTATTGATGCCCTGGAAAATCAATCGTCTCCCCGAAAAATTACCATCAGCACTTCAATAGGTTTTGACTCAGAAGCTGCGCTGCACAATCAAGATTCAATATTAGCCACTCAAAACTATAAATCCGTTGTTATTCACATTGCCGATAACGGTTGTGGGATGAGCGAGGAAGTACGCCACCAGATATTTGACCCATTTTTTACTACGAAGCCTGTAGGCCGCGGTACTGGATTAGGGTTGGCCATCAGTCACGATATTGTAGTGGAAAAACATCGAGGTCAAATCAGTTGTACTTCTACTCCGGGCCGAGGAACCGAGTTAATTTTGCAGATTCCGATATCTGTTAAATTTTAATAAATTTCAACATTTTAAAATTTAACCGATCCAGAGAATATATCAGATAGATTGTATGCGAGCATCTGTTTAAGGTAAAACCGATAGTCTGTCAGTCCGTCAGGGGTTGAAACCCCTGCCTCAAAGCGAAAGTCCTCTTTTAGAGGACTGAATAATTTATTAGTCCTCTTTTAGAGGACTTTTGCTATAAGCCCCGTGGAATTCATTCCCTGGCGGAGTGCCGGGTGAGCGGGAGGACTGTTTCATTCTCTTGCTACAGGATTTGATAGAAGTCCTCATTACAAACACGGGCTGATTGTGGGGAATTGACCAGAGAGCGTATTTACTTTAAATCCAGCAATCCGCTAGTTTTCAGCTTAGGATTAAACCGGATTTCTTCAGTTACGCCCCGAGCTTTCAGCAGCGCGAAAATTTCATTTTCTACCCGCCGCGCTACATTTTTCAACAATTTATCTTTGGCAATTTCATCGGCGAATATACCTTCATAATTTGCCGTTTCTTGGGCAGTCATTACAGTTTTGGTGTCGATGGGATCGTTCCACTTGGCAGCATCTGCACCGTTACCCTGGGGTTGAGAACCGTTTTCGGCAATCCAACTTGATCGGATGCTTTCTAGAATAGTGCGGCTGGGCTTGTCAATAGTTTGGACTTTCAGCCAGTAGCAATACTGGGTTTGGCGTACCAAATGCTGTTTGAGGCTGAGGTAAATGTCGCGAGAATAGCCGACAAATTGCAGGACTTTCTCGCTGTCAAAAATCGCGTAAACGCCGATTTTTCCCTGGACAAAATCGGGCAATTTCCCCTCAGAGTCTATGTATGGAATGAATTCTAAGCTGGCAAGAGATTGAATGTCTTCTGTCATCCGATTTTAGATTTTAGATTTTAGATCTAAGATTAAACCACAGATTAACCAGCCTTTACTTAACTCTTGAAAACTCGATAAATTGCACAGAGGCGGCTGGGTTTAAATATTTTGGCTTGGAACATGAAATTAGGGGGGACGTTGACGATCGCAAAATCGCTCGATTCATGATACTTTTCAAATTCCGCAGGCATTCCCTTCGGCGTCTCGCTGCTGTAAGGGACTGGCTGAAAAAGTAACTCGGCAAACTCAATGCGCGAGCATTGCAATTGTAGCGCTACTTGTTTGACAAAGCTTTCACCGGTTAACAAACCGAACAGTGCAGTTTTAGCCTCTGGTTCGAGGACAAAACTGCTATCGTAGCTTTCAATAATCTTAAGACCCATTTTCTGTATACTCCTGACAGATGGCGGTTAACGGTTATTGGTTAACTGTTTTGAGCGATCGACTTAATCCTGAATTTTACCTGAGACTGAGCGTTTTAAACGCAGAACGTATTCGGCAGGAGGTCAATCGATTTTAGATTTTAGATTTTAGATTAAAGAATTGAAGCATTGACCCCACGGATAAAGTCGGGGGCTTGTATCCTGGATGCTTTCGGTCAATGAAAATACCACAATCAGGAAATTTTGACAAAGAGGCCTGATTTATTTGCCGATCGCTTTTATCATGTCGGTATTGCCATCTATCCGACTACCACTAAAAGGCTATGCAGAAGATTGAAAAAGCATCATTCCCAGCTTTGAGAAGTGCCCCGAACCAGCCGGACTGGCTAGAATTGGTAGAATACGCCTCTGTTGCTGGTTCCGCTATTGGCACGATTGCTGCAGGATTGTCGGGCCAAATTGTCTACGCTGCCGCCCCCTTAACCGCAGCACTATCGATAAATCTCGCCAATCGCCAGCGTTTCGAGCAACAAATGCAACAAAAGGCAAATTCTGCGATTACGGACGTACAGGCCGCAGTAGAACGTCGATCGCAGCAAGTTCAGATACTACCTGGAGAACCTGCGGAACTCTACACTGCTGTCTCCGACTTGCGGCAGAAACTCCAGGGCTTGGAATCCGGCGTCATCGCCGAGGTACAAGCTGCCGTAGCCTCCCTCGAACGCCAAGCCCAGGCGCTGCCTGCAGATTCTCAGGATTTCCACACGCAACTGTCCGATTTGCAGCAAAAACTCCGCATTTTGGAAAATAGCGCCCTCAGAGAGCATGATTGGGAAAATGTCAACGTCCGATTTTTATTGATGGGTGAACAGTTAACTGAAGTTAAAACTATTACGGCTCAGTTACAGGAGCGATCGAACGAAGTAGACTTGGATACAATCCAAGGTTCTCTCCAGCAATTGCAGGACTTGCTCGATCGACCCACAATAGACACAGGGATGTTGCAAACCGAGATTCAGCATTTGCAGCAGCAAGTTTCCGAATTGCAGAGACAAAATCAAGAAATTGTCAAGCCTTATTTGCAGCGTCTGACTCGCGCCGTGAAGAAACTGAGTCAGTAGTCATTAGTCAGTAGTCATTAGTCAGTAGTCAGTAGTCAACTGTCAACTGTCAGTAGTCAACTGTCAACTGTCATTGTAGCCTTAACCTTGTTCCCAGGCAGAGCCTGGGAATACATACCCGGAGGCTCTGCCTCAATTACCAATTATCAATTACCCCTTACCAATTACCCATTAGCCGTTACTAAATTTTTCCCAAGCTTGCCAGAAAACATAAATCGATAACACTGCCAAGAGCGATCGAAAAGCTAAACTAACAATACGATCGGGCAATCTCGGCAAAAACCGCGTGCTCACCTGCGCGCCCAACAAACCGCCACCCCCCAGAATTAACCCCACAACCCACAAAACATTCCCGCGCGCCGCGTGTCCCGCCGTCGCCGAAATTGCCGTGATGACGATGACGCCCAAGCTGGTTTGAATTGCGGTTTTAATGCTTTCTCCTAACAGCAAAATTTGCAGGGGAACCATAATTACGCCGCCGCCAACGCCAAACAAACCCGCTAATAAACCCGCCGCACTGCCGGTGGCAATTTTAGCAAAAGTTGGATGGAATATAATATTTGAATTATGGGGTAATTCGTGATTGGTAATTGGTAATTGAGCATTTTCTCCTTGTCCCGCTTGTCCTCTTAGTTCCCCTTGTTCTAGTTCCGCTTGCTTCTTAGCTGTCAGGTGCTTGCGAACTTCAATCAAATAAATATTCAACCACAGCAACAACCCAAAAGTAAGTAACAGCAAGTAAGGCGGAAATATCCCCGCCAAATAAGCACCGATTTGTGCTGTAATGACGGCGGGAAATCCGATGCCTGCGACTTGACTCAAGTTGAGGTAGCCCATGCGCCAATTCTGGATGCTGCCAGAAATAGCTGTAATCACGATCGACAAACCGCTAGTAGCAACCGCTTCCACGGGAGCGTAATTGAGAGCCACCAACAAAGGCACGAGCACGGTACCGCCGCCGATACCCAAAAATCCAGCTAGAATTCCGGCAAAAATTCCCGCCGCACCCAACATCAATAATTCAGTGATAGTCATTAGTCATTAGTCATTAGTCATTAGCCATTAGTCATTAGTCATTAGTCATTAGTCATTAGTCATTAGTCATTAGTCAACAGTTAACAGTCAAATTTTAAGAATCATTAGTCGTGCCATCGGGCATAATTGCCCGCCTCAAGTCTGCATCGCGGAAGTTAGTTCGATTGAGATTAGCATCAATCAAAACCGCTTCCACCAAAATAGCCCCGCTAAAATTAGACCAGCACAGCTTTGCCCGGTACAAATTAGCACCGCTCAAATTAGCTCTTGCCAGCGTTGACCAACTCACATTAGCAACTCTCAAATTAGCATTGCTCAGATTAGCTTCGGTGAGATTAGCTCCAATCATCGTTACTTGGCGCAAGTCTGCACCAGTCAGGTTGGCCCCGCTCAGCATCGCCCCGCTAAGAATTGCCTGATTCAGGTTAGCTCTTTCTAAAAGCGACTCGCTGAGAATGGCATTTGTCAGGTTTACCGCTTTGAGAGTTGACCAACTCAAATTTGCCTTCATCAAATTAATGCGAATCATGCTAGCGTCGGTTAGGTTTGCCGCAAACAAATTCGCTTCAGTAAAGTTGGCTTCGGTCAAATTAGCTTCGGTCAAATTAGCCTTCGTCATGTTGACTTCTCTGGCCATTGAGCCGCGCAGGTTTGCTCCCATCAGGTTAGCCCCGGTGAGATTGGCACGGCTCAAATCGGTACCGATGAGATTTGCTTCGCTGAGGTTGGCTTCCGTCAAGTCCACCCCTGCCAATTTCACCTCGCGCAAGTTCGCTCCCGTTAGGTTAGCGCCTTTGAGGTTTGCGTCTTGGAAATTCGCTCTGGTAAAGTTAGCCTCGCTGAGGTTTACCCCTTTTAAGTCGGCCCCGGCGAGGTTAATTTCTCGAAAATTTCTTTCTCCGGCCGCATATTGCCTCAGAATTCGATCGGCCTCCATGTCATTCGCCTCGCAATTTTTTTTAAACGTTAGAGTGATGGGTGTTACCACATCATCCCAGATAACTACGGTATTCACTCTGCACGCTGTAGTATCTGTAGAATCTTTGCATTGCTTTCCCGGCACTGCTGTGCCACTGCCTCCTAAAAGGTCTGACAAATATCAAAGCTTCTGAGAAAATCAACAATAGGGTAAAACTCTCGGCGCTCGGCACTGAGTCAGTCGATTTGAGATTTTAGATTTTAGATTTGCTCCACAGATTCATCTGGGAGCCGGAACTTTGGTCTAAAATTATGGGCTCACCACGACGATTATCGGAAACTTGTATTCGTTTTTGGGCGAGCTGGCAGTTGACAGTTGGCAGTTGACAACTGTCAACTGTCAACTGCCAGTTGTCAACTGTCAACTCTCAACTGTCAACTATCAACAGAGAAAGGAAATCTTAAAATGCCTGAAAATTTGAGAAGCCAAGCTGTGACTGGGGGCGTGCAGCGCGCGCCCAACCGAGCAATGCTGCGGGCAGTCGGTTTTGGCGACGGCGATTTCACTAAGCCGATTGTGGGGATTGCCAACGGGTATAGCACGATTACGCCCTGCAATATGGGATTGAACGAGCTCGCTTTGCGGGCTATTGCGGGTGCAAAAGAAGCCGGCGCCATGCCACAGATGTTCGGTACGATTACTATCAGCGACGGGATCTCGATGGGAACAGAAGGGATGAAATATTCTCTGGTGTCGAGAGATGTGATTGCTGATTCCATCGAAACTGTTTGCAACGGCCAAAGTATGGACGGTGTGCTGGCTGTCGGTGGCTGCGATAAAAATATGCCGGGGGCGATGATTGCGATCGCCCGCATGAACATTCCTGCTATTTTTGTCTACGGTGGCACGATCAAACCGGGACACCACAACGGAAAGGATTTAACCGTTGTCAGCGCTTTTGAAGCGGTCGGTCAATTCAGCGCGGGCAAAATTGACGAAACAGAACTCAACGCAGTGGAACAGAATGCTTGTCCGGGGGCGGGTTCCTGCGGCGGAATGTTCACAGCAAATACCATGTCGAGCGCTTTTGAAGTGATGGGCATGAGTTTGCCTTATTCTTCGACAATGGCTGCTGAGGATGCCGAAAAAGCTGACAGCGCTGCCAAATCTGCAAAAGTGTTGGTGGAAGCTGTCCGCAAACAGTTGTTACCGAGCCAAATTTTGACTCGCAAGGCCTTTGAAAATGCGATCGCTGTAATCATGGCAGTCGGCGGTTCAACCAACGCTGTGCTGCATTTATTGGCCATTTCCAATGCCATCGGAGTGGAGTTGTCCCTCGATGATTTTGAAACTATTAGAGCGAAAGTACCAGTGCTGTGCGACCTCAAACCCAGCGGCAAATATGTAGCAACCGATTTGCACAAAGCTGGCGGCATTCCTCAAGTAATGAAAATGCTGCTAGAAAAGGGTTTACTGCACGGAGACGCCCTGACAATTACCGGTCAAACTATTGCTGAAGTGTTAGCGGATATTCCAGCCGAACCCCGCACCGACCAAGATGTCATCCGCCCTTGGAACAACCCGATGTACGCCCAAGGGCATTTAGCAATTCTCAGGGGAAATCTGGCAACCGAAGGAGCCGTTGCTAAAATTACTGGCGTTAAGAAACCGCAAATTACCGGCCCGGCGCGGGTATTTGAATCTGAAGAAAATTGTTTGGATGCAATTTTAGCCGGCAAAATTCAAGCCGGAGATGTGATTATCATCCGCTACGAAGGGCCCAAAGGCGGACCGGGAATGCGCGAAATGTTAGCACCAACTTCGGCAATTATTGGCGCCGGTTTGGGCGATTCTGTAGGATTAATTACTGACGGTCGCTTCTCTGGCGGAACTTACGGCATGGTGGTCGGTCACGTTGCACCAGAAGCACAAGTTGGCGGGACAATTGCTCTAGTAAAAGAGGGTGATTCGATTACAATTGATGCTAACAATCGCTTGTTGCAGCTCAATGTTTCTGATGCAGAATTGGAGCAGCGGCGCGCTCTTTGGCAGCCTCCTAAACCTCGCTATACTAAGGGCGTTTTAGCTAAATACGCTAAGTTGGTTTCTTCTAGCAGTGTTGGTGCTGTGACTGATTTGGGTTTGGGTTAAAGTAGGAATTTTTTTAACCGCCGATGAAGCCAGATAAACGCAGATGAACGCAGATAGGATTTTATCTGCGTTCATCTGTGTCCATCCGCTGATATCTGCGGTTAAAACATTCCAAATTAAGGGCGCTGATTCAAAAAGCGGCCTGCCATCGACATGGCGTCAGTAATATCTACGTCGCCGTCTCCATCTGCATCTAAAAACGTATTTAAAACGGGATTTCCGCCCTGGGCTGGATTTTGGGCGTTGCCGCCGGTTTGTAGCAAATTCAGTATGAGCGGCACCAAAACAGGTATCATCGCCTGCACTGTGGCGTTATTCAAACCGGTTCTTTGGGCGATATCGGTCACTATTTGCGTGAGTTGGCCGGCTCCGAACAAACTCTGTACCGCTTGGGGGTTGGGATTTGTGCCGCTAAATTGGTTGACAAGTTGTTGAGCTTGTGCGTCTCCTGACTGCGATCGCACGTCTTGTAATGCCGATCGCACGTATCCGCCCAAAACCGACATCGCCAACTGAGTCGTACCCGCATTGACGCCCTGGTTGCCGCTCAACTGCTCTACCGCACCGAGAATGTTGCCCAACTGATTGGGGCTTGCTTGTTGGTTGGGATTGTCGATCGCGCTCAAAATTTGGTCAAATAGTCCCATCATTTTCGCTCCGTACAGTGATTGCTCAACTTAAAATTATAGCAACTCCTGTTTTTCAAGATTACTGAAAATAGTTGTGATTTGGGTATTATCACTCATTTAGTGGGGTAGCGACAGCCAGTTAGTAAGCAATCTCATACCATTTTAGATTTTAGATTTTAGATTTTAGATGGGGAATGAATTCTGACATCAGATTGCGGAGCGTGCTTGCAGTTGCATTCTTTTTTGAAACAGGGATTAAAACGAATAATTTTTAAGTTTTTACAGTTCCTCTTTTTTTGGGCTTGGTTGGCACGTTCTCGTTGCCGAGGGAATTATATTCACGAGCAACTGGAGGTTGTAAGAGCGTATTTTGCCTTAAATCCTCATGCTTAATCGGCAGGGCTATCGAAAATTCCGTCCCCGTTCCCACCTCAGACCAAAAGTTAATTGTCCCCCCGTGTTTTTTAACGATAATTTCGCGACCAATTGCCAATCCCAAACCCGTACCTACACCTCTCGGTTTAGTAGTAAAGAATGTTTCAAACATTTTTTCTTGGCTCTCTGGTGCTATTCCCGTACCGTTATCAGAAATTCGCACTAGCACTGAGTCGTCGTCCAAGTATTCTGTAGTAATCACAATCCTCGGCGAAAAACTCGGTGCTTCCTGGAGTGACTCCGAAGCCGATTGTTTTTTCGCCTCGGCTGAGCTGGACTTCTCACTTTTTGCTTTCTCTTCCACAGCATCTAGTGCATTGTTGATAAGGTTCACAAATACCTGGTAAAGCAAACCCATATAGCCTTCCACAGTCGGAATATTCCCGTAATTTCGCACCACTTCAATGCCCTGTTTGATGCGGCTGTTGAGAATCAGCAAACTGCTGTCTATGCAGGCGTGCAAATCGACGGGATGAGGGGCTGCCTCATCGAGGCGAGAAAAATCTTTCAAACTTAAGATAATAGCTTTGGCTCTTTCAGCGCCTACTTGCATTGAGTCAAATATTTTTATCAAATCTTCTTTGAGAAAATCGATGTCTATTTCTTCGCCTTTCGCCAGCACTGCTGCAGGGGGGTTGGCAATTTCTGTTTCGTAAGTTTTGAGCAAGTCTAAAATATCTTCAACATAATTTCTTGCAGGAGCGATATTGGCATAGATAAAATTGATTGGGTTGTTAACTTCGTGAGCAACACCGGCTAACATCCGCCCCAAAGTTGCCATTTTCTCATTTTGAAGTATCTGGCTTTCTTGTTCAGATTTCAATTCTTTGAGCAACTGATTTACTTTTTGAATCAGTTGATTCAGCGAAGTTGCTAATACTCCTACTTCATCGGTGCTGGTAACTGGTACTTGCAACTGAAAATTAGATTCTTCAGTCACCCGCTGAGCGATTTTAGTTACAGCCGCGAGGGGTTTGGCGATCGCCCGACTGGTGAAGCCCGCCAGCACTGCTGCAACGATGATTGACAGTGCCATGCTACCCAAAATTATTTGCACCCGCAGCGTCTGGGCTCGCAGCAGATCCTCCCGCCCTGCATCTTCTTGCTCTTGGGCGCGATCGATAATTTCTGCTATATCATTGACCGCCCTATCTAGTTCCAACCCTATTTTATCTCGATCTAAATTCGACAGCAACTTACGTTTTACAAGTTGTTTAGCGGGGTTATTTGGCAATACAATGATTTTTTTATTAACTCTTTCTATTCGAGCAAGATAATTAGGGCTTGCTGAATAATCGATCGCACATCAAGAATAAGAGCGATCGATATCTTCAAGCCGAGTTAAATATA
>NZ_JAUBOS010000079.1:0-26862 GCF_036700365.1 Microcoleus sp. w2-18bC1 | reverse complement strand
TTGCACTTTACTATTGAGCGCGCGATCAAATAACCCAGGCCACGTAACACGCGGGCGATATATTCAGCAAGCCCTAAATAAGTAAGTAGTACGCGACAATCAACAATTAAAAATACCACATCAAGACATTTTTAATTTGTAATTTTTAATTAAGCTTTTCCACCTTGAACAAGCATATTTACGGTGACCTCGGAGTGCCACCCCACAATAATTTTAAGATTTTTCAAAATGCCAACTCAATGTTTTTTTGTTTATTTCAACCAGCCCTTCAATCGTTCCGTCACTTGAGGGCGGCGCAGCTTTCGCATTGCCTTATTTTGAATTTGACGGACTCGTTCGCGGGACAAATTGAACAAACTGCTGACCTCTTCTAAAGTGTAAGGTTCGCCGGTCAGCAAACCGTAACGCATAGCAACAATCTCTTTTTCCCGCTCAGTCAAAATACTGTCCAACACCTCCAAAATATCTTGGCGCATCATCATCTCATTCATCTGAGCTTCGGGAGATTGCGTCGCGTTATCTTCGAGAACATCCAAAAGTTCCGAACTTTCTTCTGAGCCGATGCGGTGGTTGAGAGACAAAGATTGCCGACGTACTTGCTGGAGGTAGCGAAGCTGTTCGCAAGTAACTTGCATTTCTCTAGCAAGTTCAGTTTCATTTGGATTCCGTTGAAGAGAACGCTTCAAATCTCGATAAACTTTTTTGAGTTTATTTAACTGTTCGACAATGTGAACAGGCAAGCGAATCGTCCGCCCTTGATTGGCAATTGTCCGGGTAATTCCTTGGCGAATCCACCAATAGGCATAAGTAGAAAACTTGTAACCCTTCTCCGGATCAAACTTTTCGGCTGCCCGATTCAAACCTAAAGCTCCTTCCTGAATTAAATCGAGAAAAGGCACGCCCCGATTAAGATAGCGTTTGGCAATCGAAACCACCAAGCGCAAATTCGAGCTGATCATTTTCCGTTTCGCCGACTGACACTGGTGGCGAAGCTGTTGCAGTTGAGTTTCGCTTATCCCCAAAGCCGCAGCGATTTCAGCTTTTGTCGGCACTCTGTCGAATTCCTGCTGCAAACGCTGTTCTAATTCATCCAGGGCTACCAATTCTTGAACGCGGCGCGCTAACTCTACTTCTTCGGCTGCTGTCAGTAGAGGATACCGAGCCATTTCCTTGAACAAAGCTCCCACTGGATCGTCGGCAGACCAGTTGTTGTATGCTGACGATCGAGTTACGGTCGGACGATCGATCTCGGTGTCTTCATCTTGTGCGATCGCGAATGAGGCTTCGGGTGCCACCGCAAAACTGCCTAGGTCAGATTCTGCCATATCGTGCTTGGTGTCGGTGGAAGGATTTGAAAAGTATCCCTTAACTTTAACCAATTTAACCGGAAATTTCCGAAATCCATCTAGAAGACCGTGATCGAAAGCATCCAGGATACAAGCCCCCCGATTCATCCGTCCAGAAATAAAAAACCTGTACCCGAGAAACTTGCCCCCCGAATTTATCCGTGGGGTCAATGCTTCAATTCTTTAATCTAAAATCTAAAATCTAAAATCGATTGACAGAAATTAGATGGCCCCAATTTTCTACCTTTCTATTGAGTTCGAGCCAGTAAAGGAGCTGCCTGCAATAATTGCTGAGTATAAGGGTGCTGCGGATTAGTAAAAATATCCCTAGTCTTACCGATTTCAACAATTTTTCCAGCATTCATTACCGCAATCCGATCGCAAAAAAATCTCGCCACCCACAAATCGTGCGTAATAAACAGATAAGTCAAATTAAATTCCTGCTTCAACTCCAACATCAGCTCTAAAACTTGAGTCTGCACGCTGGCATCCAGCATACTCACAGGTTCGTCGCAAATTATCAGTTGCGGCCGAGTAATTAAAGCGCGGGCGATCGAAACTCGCTGCTGTTGTCCTCCCGACAATTCCCCCGGATAGCGACGAAAGAAATCCTCCCCTGGACTTAAACCCACCCGCTCTAACATTTGGATTACTTGTTTTTTAGCTTCGCTGCCATTAGCTAATTTGTGAATAAACAAAGGATCAGCAATACTTTGCCCGACAGTCATCATCGGATTCAGGCAAGCGTGGGGATCTTGAAAAATCATTTGCATTTCGCGGCGGTGCTTCCTCACAGCATCGCGGTTCAGGGCAGTTATATCTATTCCTTGAAATTCCACTTTGCCACCAGTCGCGGTAATTAGCTGCAAAATCGTGCGTGACAAGGTACTTTTGCCGCAGCCGGACTCCCCTACAAGCCCTAGGGTTTCTCCTCGTTGTAGCTCTAAACTAACGCCGTCTACTGCTTTAATTACCTGGCGATTCCTGGAAAACAACTGATCTAATAAATTGCTTTCTAAACTGTAGTGTTGCTGCAAATTGGTTACGGTCAAAAGAGGCGCATTTGTTAAGTTTGCAGTAACGCCTTCAGTCCTGATTTCCTCGAATGCTAACCCTTTGTCAGAATCGGCTTGAATGTGCAAAGCTGCTTTGAGGAGCGATCGAGTATATTCGTGCTGCGGCTTCTCAAAAACGTTTAGCACCGGCCCGGTTTCTACAACTTTACCGCCGTACATCACCGCAATGCGATCGCAATACTCAGCCACCATCGCCAAATCGTGAGAAATCAACAAAATAGCCGTTCCCCGTTCCTCACAAAGTCTGGTTAATTCCTGCAAAATCTGAGCAGCTACAGTTACGTCCAAACTTGTAGTCGGTTCGTCTGCCACAATTAATTTGGGATCGAGCAAAAGAGCCAAAGCAATTGCTACTCTTTGCCGCATTCCGCCACTAAATTCGTGGGGAAACTGCGACCAACGAGACGCGGGAATTTTCACAGCTTCCAGAGTTTCGATCGCCCGTTTCTTAGCTTGCTTGCGATCCAAATTCGGTCTGTGAGCTTGCAAAGTCTCGATGCAATGTTCTCCTACAGTCATCAAAGGATCGAGACGAGTCATCGGATCTTGAAAAATCAATGCTACAGCTTCGCCCCGAAACCGCCTCAGCCGCGAAGCATTCATATCAAACACCGACTCTCCAGCAAAACTAACTCGCCCCTCAATCAGCGTTGAGTCCGGCAGCAACCGCATCGCCGCCCTTCCCAAAGTTGACTTACCGCACCCAGACTCCCCAACTAATCCGAGCTTTTCCCCCGGTTTCAGCGTCAGGGAAACCCCGTCAACGGCCCAACCGGATTGGCCCCGCCGCTGAGGATAAGCTACTCGCAGATTGTCAACGGAAAATAGAGAAGAGTCATTAGTCATTAGTCATTAGTCCTTAGTCAATCGATTTTAGATTTTAGATTTTGGATTTTAGATTAAAGAATTAAAGCATTAACCCCACGGATAAATTCGGGGGCTTATATCCTGGACGTTTTCGGTCAGTAGTCAGTGGTCAGTGGTCAGTTGTTATTTGTTATTTAATGGTCAATATACTGGCTGTTAGTTGTTACTTATTAGTGTTTCAGAGTTATTAGTTATGGGCAAGAGACTGCTCTGCTGTTTGTAAATACAAATAAAAATAGCTACAAACAAAGCTTTTATTAGTACATCATTCACCGAGCAACTGATAACTGACAACTGACAACTGACAACTAACAACTGACAACTGACAACTGACAACCATGAACTGACTAAATTTCCCTTCGCTTCAACTCAGCTCTCCGCAGTATGTAAGTAGCGGCACAATCTGCGTGAGGATGGTCTGCTAAAACTTCCGCGAGTTCCAACACATATCCGGCGATATCCGGCCCCAGCTTCTCAGTCAGCACTTGACGTTCCCGAGAGGCGAGTTCTTGCACGCGGGCCTTAGCTTGCCAATTCGGAGAAAACATCTTGTCAATCTCGGTGTGGAATCCCAGACTTTCGAGAATGTCCCACTCGCCGTTATCGCACCAAATGCCCCCGCACAACATACAGCGCTCTATGTAAAAAGGCACTCTGCTGAAAGGAACTTTCGCCCGCGACAGATAGTGACCGTCTTCGGGACACAGCGCTGCTTTGCTGTCGTAGGGAGACGGCGTGAATTCTATGCCGAGAGTCGCTGTCGCATCAGGCTTCTCGGATTTGTTGTACCACTGGCTTTGCTCTTTTTGCCAAGCTTCGTATTCTCTGCCTGGAATCCAGATACCGTAACAGTTGGGACACCACTGCACCGACATACGGCCGGCTAAGGTACCGCCTTCTAAATTGGGATGTTTACATTTTGGACATTCCACCGCTTTATTTCTCCTTGCCTTATTAATTCCCTGTTAATGCAATTATTAATTCTGTATCTGGGCGGGCCCTGAAGAACCAGAATTTTTTTGCAGCAGCGCGCCACAGTAGCCAATTAGCGTGTTGAGTCGCGCGATCGCCGCAGTTTGCCTCGCCTTTGCTGTCGCTGGCTGGCGCGACGCTTGCAAAAAGGTGACATCTGTCCCCAATAACCGCAGTTGCTTGTGAATTTCCGTCAAATAGGACTGCTCTGGGGGTGTTTCTGAGGCGTCTAACTCATCGCTTTCGGCTCTCATAATTTGGTTTCCGAAAAATTGTTGCACTTTTGTGTATTCGATCGCCAGCGTGGCCCCATCCAGATTATCCTGTGCAGCAGTTCTTTGTAGTTGTTCTAGTGCTTGCTGTAATTCTTGGTAGCACTGGCGGCGGTCTTCGGACAATATCATGATTTTGTAAACAAATTTGTATTTATAATCAAAGTAGATACTTACTTAAGTTTGCTCATATGGAGGGAAGCCGTGCGTTTTTGGAGCAATTCCCTGTTTTATGAGAACTTTTTTTGATTTGCTGCCCTGACTCTACCCTTCTGGCTGCTGCTTTTAGTTTAGCGTTGCCGGTAAATGCCGATCCCCCGCAACCTCAACGGCTACCGCCCAAATCTGCTGATTTTACCCGATTTTCCTCGTTCGACAGACTGCGGCGGCGGCAGTGGTGTCACTATATTTTCCTACCTCCGAGGGGGGACGACTCGGAATTACATAGGTATAGTTTGAGAAAAATCGACTATTTTTTTGAATTGCAAATTGTGGCATTCAATTAGTTTAGTATAGCTAAACACATAATTTCGGCAATTCAACCGGAAACCGGCTTTTAACCATTTGTATTTCTAAGTTTTAAAGGTGTACCCCATGAACGCGAACACTCTGACTCCCTCTCCTTCGATCGATCCTGCCGTAGTTCCCGATTGGCTGCAAGAATGCCTGAATACTCGATCGCAGCCGGATGGGGGATCTAACCCGAATTGTTCGACTGACGACAGCTTAATTTGTCGGGCCTTTGAATTTGCCCGCGACTTGCACGAAGGACAATACCGCAAATCAGGAGAACCTTACATTTGCCATCCGGTAGCTGTCGCTGGAATACTCAGGTATATGGGCGGCAACAACGTCATGATTGCCGCCGGCTTCCTCCACGACATTGTTGAAGATACAGATATTACTCTCGAAGAAATAGAACAGCGGTTCGGCGCGGAAGTACGACAGTTGGTTGAAGGTGTCACCAAGCTTTCTAAGTTTAATTTTTCCAGCAAAACAGAGCGCCTAGCGGAAAATTTCCGCCGAATGTTCCTAGCAATGGCTAAAGATATTCGCGTCATTGTCGTCAAACTCGCAGATCGGCTGCACAACATGAGGACTTTGGAGCATTTGTCCGAAGAAAAGCAGCGCACTATTGCCCTAGAAACCCGAGATATTTTTGCTCCCCTAGCAAACCGTTTGGGTATCGGCCGCTTTAAGTGGGAATTGGAAGATTTAGCCTTTAAATACCTGGAACCAGAAGCTTACCGCGAAATTCAGGACTTAGTGGCGGTGAAGCGAGCTGATCGAGAAACTCAACTCGCAGAAGTCACAGATAGTTTACGAGAAAGGCTTGACAAATTAGGCATTAAATGTTACGAAGTCAGCGGCCGTCCCAAACATTTGTACGGAATTTATGGGAAGATGCAGCGCCGCCAAAAAGGCTTTAACCAAGTGTACGATATTGCGGCGGTAAGGATCATAGTAGAAACCAATGATGACTGTTATCGCGCTTTGGCGATCGTCCACGATTCTTTCCGCCCCATTCCCGGCCGCTTTAAAGATTATATCGGTTTACCAAAAGCCAACCGCTACCAATCTTTGCACACCGGAGTAATCGGAACCAGCGGTCGCCCCATCGAAGTGCAAATCCGCACGGTAGCAATGCACCACATTGCAGAATACGGCATTGCCGCGCACTGGAAATACAAAGAAACTGGCGGTTCTAACACAACAGTCACTGGCGACGACGAAAAATTTACTTGGCTACGGCAACTCCTAGAATGGCAAAGCGACCTCAAAGACGATCGCGAATATTTACAAAGCATTAAGGACAACTTATTCGACGAAGATATTTACGTTTTCACTCCTAACGGAGACGTAATTGCTCTCAATAGCGGGTCAACTCCCGTAGATTTTGCTTTCCGCATTCACACCGAAATTGGTAATCACTGCACCGGTGCCAGAGTCAACGGGCGAATGGTAACACTAGACAAGGTTTTAAAGAATGGCGATATTGTAGAAATCTTGACCCAAAAAAATGGTCATCCCAGTTCCGACTGGCTGAATTTTGTCAAGACAAACGGAGCAAAAAACCGAATTCGTCAGTGGTTGAAGCGATCGCACCGAGATGAAAATCTTGCTCGCGGGCGGGAATTGCTGGAAAAAGAATTAGGTAAAAACGGATTAGAATCTTTGCTGAAATCTGAACCCATGCAGTCTGTGGCTCAGCGCTGCAACTACCACAGCGTCGAAGATTTAATCGCCGGTTTGGGCTACGGCGAAGTTACCTTAAATCTCGTAGTAAATCGACTGCGAGATTTAGTAAAAGTGCAGCAAAAAATTGAAGCTGCTCCCGCAGGAACCCACGAAGTGCCCCAGCTAATACCTGCATCGACGACACCGAAACCAGTACCGAGTTCATCTCCGAGCAAATCGCCCATCGCAGGTGTAGAGGGATTGCTCTACCATTTATCCGGCTGTTGTTGTCCGATTCCTGGGGAATCAATTATTGGAGTGGTGACTCGCACTCGCGGAATTTCGATTCACCGGCAAGGATGTTCAAATGTTGAGAGCGTACCTGGGGATCGGTTGGTTCCTGTGAGTTGGAATTCCAGCAACCGCAATGAATCTCGACCCAACACTTATCCGGTTAATATTCAAATTGAAGCCCTCGATCGAGTGGGAGTTCTCAATGATGTTTTATCGCATTTGAAGGACAACCAAGTAAACGTCCGCAGCGCTCAAGTCAAAACATATCCCGGATTGCCTGCATTAATTGACTTGTGCATGGATATCCAGGATAAACAACAGTTTGAGCGGACTTGTATGCAAATTAAAAAGATGAGCGATATTTTGAATTTGCGGAGGCTGAGTGAAGTGAATTAAGAGCAAAGACGGCGGTTGAAACCGCGCCTACAAAAACGAACTCCACTCCAAGCGGACTGAAAAAAATAAGGTAATTTTAACCGCCTGTTCTTCAACCCGCACCAGGCGGGTTTTCTTTTTATAGACGCGGTTTCCAGCGCCCGGTCTTCTTAACATTATCTGCGTTTATCTGTGTTTATCTGCCTAACATCTGCGGTTGACCTATCAATCAAAGATTTATGCAACAGGTCTTATGGCTTTGACACGCCCAACTTTTGCTGCAAAAACTCCCGCGCCACTTGTCCGGCTTCCTGCTGTTTCTTATCAACTTGATAGTTGAGTCGTCGCATATCTTCCTCAGAGATTTTGCCACCCAATTGTGCGAGGACTGGACGCAATTCCGGGTATTTTTCCAAAACTTGCGATCGCACAACCGGAACTGCTTCGTAGGGCGGGAAATAGCCCTTGTCATCTTTGAGAACTACTAAACCTAAACTTTGAATCAAACCGTCCGTCGTATTACCAGCAATCACATCTACTTCTTTTTGTTGCAGCGCTTGATAAAGCAATCCTAACAGCAATTCCTTCGGTTGTTCTCGAAACTTAATTCCGTAAGTTTTCGCCAATCCGGGAAACCCATCTTCTCTCTCGTTAAATTCTGGGCCGAAACCAGCCCGGAGGTTAGGTGAAGCTTTCCCAAGTTGCGAGAGAGTTTGTAAATTGAGTTTTTTGGCATCGTCTCCCCGCACAATAATCGCAAAACTGTTATTAAATCCCAGCGGTTCCGTCCATTCTGCTTTAAACTGTTTGGGATATTCTTGTTTGAGGTAATCGAGGACTTTTTTGGGGTCAGAAATCGGTTTTTGTTTGAGCAGGTTGGCGTAAGCAGTCCCCGTGTATTCGACGTACAAGTCGATTTTACCTGCTGTTAGGGATTGATGGCAAAGCGAACCTCCCAGATTCAGTTCTCGTTCTACTTTGATATCTGTTTTAGCTTCGATATGCTGTGCTAAAATTTCTGCGAGAATGGCTTGTTCGGTAAAGTCTTTCGAGCAGATGACAACTTGCTTTTCGGGCTTAGAGGTACATCCTGCTACTGCAAGCAAGTAAAGCAGCCAGCAGGAATAGAAAAAAAAATCGTTCTTAGATATTTTCATGACTTAACTCAAATTAAGCATCTACAATTAATACTTTATAAGTTATAGCATAAAGCCCCGATCGCAGACTTTTTCAAGAGGTCTGCGCTTTAACACCGATCGCACTTTACCCAAGTTCCGTTTTCCTGTTGTAACATTTATTTATAGACATGGAGGACAAAAAATGGTAATCAGCGTCAGCGATATTATCCAGCAGCAGCGGCAATTTTTTGCGACTGGGAAAACGAAAGATGTGGATTTTCGGCTTGAACAACTCAAAAAACTTAAAAGTGCGATCGAACTTAATCAATCACGAATAGTCGATGCTGTCAAGGCAGACCTGGGTCGGCCGGAATTCGAGGCTTATCTTGAAATCGCATCGATCGCCGAAGTTAATTATGCCCTCAAAAACCTCAAATCATGGGTAAAGCCGAGAAAAGTGCCTGCTTCGATAGATCAATTCCCAGCATCAGCCCGCATTTACCCTGAACCTTTGGGCGTAGTGTTAATCATCGGGCCTTGGAATTACCCATTTCAGCTAATGATATCACCTTTAGTCGGGGCGATCGCCGCCGGCAACTGTGCACTTCTCAAACCTTCGGAAATCGCCTCACACACCTCCGAAGTTATCGCCGACATGATATCCAAAACCTTCGATCCCGCCTACGTAGCCGCTGTAGAAGGAGGTGTGGAAATCAGCCAACAATTACTAGCCGAAAAATTTGACCACATCTTTTTTACCGGAGGCACTAAAATCGGTAGAATAGTCATGGAAGCTGCCGCTAAACACCTGACACCTGTAACCTTGGAATTAGGCGGCAAAAGTCCTTGCATTGTAGACTCAGACATTCAGGTTGAATACACCGCAAAACGCATTGCGTGGGGCAAATTTCTCAATGCCGGACAAACTTGCATCGCTCCAGATTACCTGTTAGTTGATAAAAAAGTTAAACCTGCTTTGATGGCAGCAATTAAAACAGCAATTAACGAGTTTTACGGCGACGATCCGCAAACAAGTCCCGACTATTCGCGGATTATCAACCAGCGGCAATTAGACCGTTTGAGTGCGTTTATCAAAGATGGAGAAATTGTCGTCGGTGGGGAAGTTAAGCCGGAAGATAGATATATTGCACCGACGGTTTTAGATCGTGTTTCCTGGGACTCCCCGGTGATGCAGGATGAGATTTTTGGGCCGATTTTGCCAGTTTTGGAGTATGATGATTTCGGAGAGGCGATCGCCCAAATAAACGCCCGTCCCAAACCCCTAGCTTTGTATTTGTTCTCCAAAAATAAAGAGAAACAAGAGCGAGTTTTGAGGGAAACTTCTTCGGGGGGAGTTTGTCTAAACGACACGGTTATGCAAGTGGGGGTAAAAGATTTACCTTTTGGCGGAGTTGGCGACAGCGGCATCGGTAGCTATCACGCCAAAGCAAGTTTTGATACTTTTTCTCATTATAAAAGCGTGCTGCAAAAGTCATTTTTGCTGGACTTGAAATGGCGGTACGCCCCCTATAAGGGTAAGTTGGATTTGATTAAGAAAATTATCGGTTGAGCGCACTTGGAGGGGCGGGTTCGCCAACGTTTACAATATCACCGAGATAGCCAAATCAACCCGCCCATTCCTGATATTATCGGTTAACCGATTCCACGGTGCAGGATAATTTCCATAAATTTTAAATGATTGCTCATCTGTTTTATGAACGATTTCGATCACACTCTACGTCACTGCTAAATGACTGTTGCCCCATCCCAAATAATTCCCATTAGAAATGTCTATAATGTCTTTTAGAACCGATCGCTAACAAGCAATTTATGGAACCTTTAGCCAAAGAACGCTGTGCAGCCTGCAGCCCCAACTCTCCCCGCGTCACAGCTTACGAAATTGTCCAACTAAAACCTCAAATTCCCTACTGGAATTTGATCGAAAAAAATGGCATTCCCAAAATAGAACGCACCTATGAATTCCCGGATTTCAAAAGTGCGATCGCCTTTACAAACAGCGTCGGCGAAGCAGCAGAAACTGAAGGACATCACCCCGCACTGTTAACCGAGTGGGGGAAAGTTACCGTTACTTGGTGGACTCACGCGATTTCTGGACTACATCGCAATGATTTTATTATGGCAGCGAAAACAGATGCGATCGCCAATCAATTCTCAAAATAAAATCCGACTTATAGCCCGATCGTACTCTAAGAACTCACAGCTCCGGGTACGAGCGGAGAATGCCGTTGGTTCCCATTCAACAACTCCAGATTCAGTCGGTAGCCGACATTCCGTACAGTTTGAATCAGGCTCGGCTGTCGCGGATCAATTTCGATTTTTTTACGCAGAGAGAGTACGTGAGTGTCGATCGTCCGGGGGTTATCAATCGCATCGGGCCACGCCCTCCGCAGCAAATCCGAGCGCGAGAGTGGCACTCCTCCAGCTTGAGCTAGCACGTACAGCAGGCTAAATTCCTGGGGAGTGAGTTCAATATGTTCCTCGTACAACCTGACTCGGCGCTGCACCAAATCAATTTTCAGCAGCCCGCACTCCAGCGTCGCCGGCGGTACCATCGTGCGGTTACGGCGCATCAGAGCTTCCACCCTCGCCATAAACTCTTGCATCCCAAAGGGTTTAGTCAGGTAATCGTCTGCCCCCGCCTTCAAACCTTCAACAATATCCGATTCCGAATTCCGCGCCGACAGCATCAAAATCAGCGACTGCTGCTGCTGTTGCAGCCAGTGGCAAAATTCCAAACCGTCCCCATCCGGCAATTGGGCATCCAGAATGACTAGGGTTGGCTGGCGGCTGAAAAATATTTCCCTAGCGTGACTGATATCCGCTGACTGGTGCACCCAGTGACCGACTTGCTGTAGATGCCAGCCCAAGAGCGATCGCAGGTGCGGATTCCCTTCAACAATTGAAATACTTGCAGATTCCACAGAGGCGAGCTTCCCATATCACTAATTGCTACAAGGTTAACAGAGCTTTTGTCAAGCTTTTGTAACCATCGCTACTCAAGCATTAGCTGCGTTTAAAGCAGCGGACATACCTAGGGTACGAATTTTAAAGATTGGGTTAATTTGGCAGGGTCAGCCTGCAGAAAGGTTAAATCATTCTGGCGATGAGCTTACAATGAAAATAAGACAGTGTAAAGCCGATCGATCCCATGCCCCAACCGCCTGCCAAAAGCGATCCCCCCGACCCAGCCCCCACTCCCAGGAGGTTGACAAATCGCGCAAGTGAAACTAGAATTCCTCCAACCGTTCGCTCGGTAGCCGGAACACTCAGCCACTTAGACCGCCAAATTCAGCAATATCCCGACTCTATTAAACGCACAGCGAATTATCTAGGTGCGCGCACAAAGTCGAGCAACTGCATTGCAACGAGTGAAATTTTTTATGGAGGGTAGCCTGTTGAGCAGGGTAAAAACTTTTATTTAGAAATAGCCTCAAGCTGAGCCACTCAGCATCAATCGAGGCCATTCCTAAATCCCGCCGTCATTATACAAACCACAAAGGATTTCAAACTCACACTATGCTACAAGACACCCAAACAATCCGGCACTACCAAAAACTCACCGACGCCCTCGTCGAAATGTGGAATAGAGGTTATCGCTTCGATGACCTGCGGCTTTACTTAGACGGCTATTTAGCAGCCCTGCGGCATTCCAACAGTTTGGAGCCCTATCTGATTCACAGACTAGAGGAAGAAGCAGCGCGTTACATTCACGACCCCTCCAATTTTGCAATGCCACAGACACAGACACAGGCTGAATCAGACTACTATTAAATAGCAAATTCGGTTTGATAAACCCTTGATGATTTGGGAATTGGGAATTGGGAATTGGGAATTGGGAATTGGGAATTGGGAATTGGGAATTTTAACGGGTTCCCTGGCTCGGCCTGAGAGCCCATGTCCAGAGGCTCGACCTCGCTTTCGGAGCCTAAAAATTGGAGGTCGAGCCGACCGCATTGCGTTCCCAGGCTTTGCCTGGTAACGAATAATTAAGTAAATCAACTTAATTCAAAGTAAAACGCGATTGCTGTTATTTCCCCGACTTCTTTAAGAAGTCGGGGAAATGTTTTTTCTGTCTAATTTAAGAAGCCAAAGCCACTTCTACAACTTCTTGCAATTCGCCCTTTTGATACATCTCGATCATAATATCCGAGCCCCCAATAAACTCGCCGTTGATATAAACTTGAGGAATTGTCGGCCAGTTGGAATACTCTTTAACGCCTTGACGAATTTCCTGGTCTGCCAAAACATCAACGGTTTCGTAAGGCACTCCCAGAGTATTGAGAATTTGCACCACAGTATTAGAAAAACCACACTGGGGCATTAACTTATTGCCCTTCATAAACACCATGATTTTATTTTGCTTAACTAACTCGTCAATTCTTTCATGTGCTGCTGTAGTCATGGTAGCTCCTAATATTGTTTGAAAAATTTTAAACGTTGACTGACGCAGAAACCGGGTTTTTTAGGACAATCTTTCGTTACAGCCATAGATTCCGGTTAAAAAACCCGGTTTCTTTGGTTTTTGTGCGTAAGTGCAGCAGTTGTATTTCAAGCAACTATTGACAGAAGCACAAACTTGTGATCTCCACTTGCAAGTCAACAATTAAGCAACTTGACTTTTCGCTTCCCATTCTGCGGGAGTTAAGGTTTCCAAGCCCAAAGCATGGATGGCTTCACTAGCCATTGCCTGTTTGAGAGCGCCGTAGACCAGTTGGTGCTGCTGTACTCGGCTTTTTCCTTCAAAGGCTGCTGAGACGACTCTCGCCTGGTAGTGGTCACCGCCACCAGTCAAATCCTCAACTTGTATTTTAGCGTCGGGCAACCCTGCCTTAATCATTTCTGCTACTTGAGACGGTGTAACCATTGGTTTCTCTGATAAACGGCTGTAATTTAGATTTTAGTGGAACTATTTTGTCGATGAGCTCGGTTGACTGCTGGCAGGCCGGGGAAAGGGCGAATCCACAAAACCCAATTCCAGTAACTGCTGGTAAGCTTTCTTGCCCAAGTCGCGAGTTGGCTGCTGCGATCGAATAATCTGAATCAGCAGGGGCACAGCCAGTTCGGGCTTATTTTGTGCCCGGTGTACCAACGCCAGCCGATAGGTAGCTTCGTCGCGCATTTGGGCTGTTTCTACAGCTTTGGTGCGGTGGCTTTCGGCCAAGCGGATGTCAATTCCGGCAAAACTGCTACCCAGTTGTTGGTAGAAGTTGGACAGTTGATTGAAAATTTGGCGGGATTCTTGGAGTTTTTGAGTAGCCAGTGCGTAATTCTGAGAGGAAATAGCACTGCTGGCTTCTGTCATCAAACGCTGGCCTCCTGGTACGCTCAGCAGACTGCTGTCTTGCGTCAGAGGGCGAAGATTGTTGGGGTCTGTGGGGTCGTCGGCGGGCTCGATTTGCTGTTGGTTCTCTGGCCCAGAAGGTTGTTGTGCTTGGACTTGGAGCGGTTGCAATAAGGTAAAAGCTGCGATCGCCCCGATCGTAATCCGGGCAGTGGAGCGAAGCCAGCAAACAGTTCCAGAGTATACCATGAAATTACTTTGCGCCTGTGCGCTTTAAAAAAATATTTAGCTTGAGCCGATCTTACCATTGGCGATCGCAACCGGCTAAGTGTAAACCAAATTTGTTGAAATGTCAAAGGGTGCGCGATCGATTTTGGATTTTAGATTTTGGATTTTAGATTTTGGGTTGAACAAGGAAATCGCGGGGGATTGGACAGATCCCGGCAATCTAGTCCTGGACGCAGAAACCGGTTTTTTTTACCTAAATACTGGCTTTGAGGCTTTAAAAATGGTGGAAAACCCGGTTTCTTAGGTTTTGATGGGTAAGTCCCGATCTAATTCAACAATAGAACGAACCATGAATGTCGCAATTGAAAGAACAGCTTACGGTCAACTGCTGGCGAAATCGCAGCCTAAGCCAATCCTGAACGAAGAAGATAATGATCTTGCCCTCGCAGAAGTCGATTTTCTGATGTCTAAGGAAGAATTAACAGTAGAAAAAGAAACTTTACTGAGTCTCTGGGGGCTGTTGATCGAAGAATACGAATCAAAATATTACCCAGATCCAGAAGTGACTCCACAGGATGTTCTATTGCATTTCATGGAAGTTCGCGAACTCAAACAAGCCGATTTAGTGGGCGTGATTGGTTCCAAAGGAGTAGTCTCTGAGGTGGTTAATGGGAAACGGGCGATTAGCAAGGCGCAAGCTAAGACGCTGGGAGAATTTTTTAATGTTAATCCTAGGGTGTTTATTTGAGCGTGTTTATCTGAAAAACTCGCTGATATAGAAAAAGACTCGGCGGTTGAAACCGCTAGCAACGCGATCGCACAAACTAAGTCCGACGACGCGGACTGATGGAAAAACTACCGCTGTTAGTTACAGCTTCAAACCCCTCATAGCAAAAACCTCCCTGACAGCTTATAAATATGTGTGATAAATCTACATCAAAATCAAACAGGAACATTTCTGATGGTACAACCAAGCAAACCCACCTCCGAGACTCTCCAAAACTATCAAGGGATTGGAGTTCCAGATGAAAGTCTGGCAGTGATTTTGCAGCGCGGCGGCGATGAATTGCTGCTGTCAAAAGCGGACGATCGCTTTACAGTCCGCCCCTCATCAACAGCATCAGCCTCAAATGATTGGACTGCAACAACTGGGGCAAAACTCAACCGTCGCGTCGGCCAAACCAATCTGGAAGAATATCTCGTTTCACCCGATCGCCTAGAAGCAGCAATGCAAGCAGCCCGCGCCAGCGATGCTGTCGCTTTTGCCAGCCACGTCTATTGCCCCGCCAACAATCCCAGTACATTCTTTTATTTAACCGACCAAATTACCATTCAATTTGGCGAACAAGTAGACGAACAATCGCGAAAAGCGATCGCCAATGCAGCAGCTTTAAAAATAGTCCGGCCAGTAGAAGGAATTCCTAACACCTTCGTCTGCGAAGTCACCAAACAAGCAACAGAAAACCCGGTCAAAATTGCCAACCGCCTGACAAGATATCCAGAAGTTCTGGTAGCTGAACCCAACATTGTAGTAGAGACGCAGCAGCATTACACGCCCCGCGATCCGCTTTATCCCAAACAGTGGTATCTAAACAACAAAGGCGGCAACGAACTTGTCGGCGGTGCTCAAATTTATGCAGAACCAGCTTGGAACCTGACTCGCGGAGTTCGATCGATCGTAATTGCGATCGCCGACGATTCAGTTGACATCACCCACCCAGATTTTCAAGGCCAAGGCAAAATCGTCTCACCCATCGATTTCAAAGACGGCGACACTTCCCCGATGCCAGTCGCCGACTCAGACAACCACGGCACAAGTTGTGCCGGCGTCGCCGTTGCTGAAGAAAATGGCAAAGGCATTGTCGGCGTCGCCCCCGGCTGCGCCTTGATGCCCATCCGTACCAGTGGTTTTCTCGATGACAATTCTGTCGAAAAAATCTTTAATTGGGCGATCGAAAAAGGTGCCGCCGTCATTTCTTGCAGTTGGGGGCCTGCTGCAGTTAACTATCCCCTTTCCCTGCGGCAGAGTGCCGTTATCACCAAAGCAGCAACCCAAGGGCGGGGCGGCAGAGGCTGCGTTATTCTGTTCGCGGCGGGGAATGCCAACCGCCCAGTCAACGGCACAATTAACGAGAAAGGCTGGCCCAACAACGTGGTGGAGGGTCAAACTAGATGGCTGGCAGGATTTGCCGTTCACCCCGACGTAATTGCCGTCAGCGCTTCCACTTCCCTCAACAAAAAAGCAGCTTACAGCAATTGGGGCAGCAGCATCTCGGTTTGCGCCCCCAGCAACAACGCGCCGCCGGGAACTTGGTTGCCAGAAACCGGATATATCGGCACGCCGCCGGAGGTGAGGCAGTATTTGCCCGGTTTGGGGGTGTTTACTGCCGATCGAGTCGGCGATCGGGGCTACGACTGGGGGGACTATACGGATACTTTTGGCGGTACTTCCAGCGCCACTCCAGTAGTCGCTGGGGTTGCAGGGTTGATACTTTCGGCTAACCCCCGTTTGACGGCGCGGGAAGTACGGGGAATTCTCGAACAAACTGCTGAGAAAATTGTCGATCTCGATCCCGATCCCCAGTTGGGCAATCGCATGGGAAATTACGATCCTAACAACGGCCGCAGCGATTGGTTTGGTTACGGCAAAGTGAATGCTTTTAAAGCTGTGCAAGCTGCGGTGAGAAAGGGCGGCGGCAATCCGAATATCGGGGGTGCAGTGTTCAGCGATATTACTGGACATTGGGCACAGAAGTTTATTGAAGCTTTGGCTGCGGCGAATATAATTAGCGGTTTTCCTGACGGTTCTTTTAGACCTGATGACAGTTTAAACCGTGCTCAATATGCGGCGCTGTTGGTGAGTGCGTTTAGTCCGATTCCGAGGGTGTCGGCTACAAATTTTATTGATGTTTCTGCTAGTTTTTGGGCGAGAAGTGCGATCGAACGGGCAAATCGGGGGGGCTTTTTGGCGGGGTTTCCGGGGTTGAAGTTCGGCCCGAATCAGAATTTAACTAAGGCTGATGCGATCGTGTCTTTGGTTAACGGTTTGGAACTTAAGGGCGGCAATCCTGATTCTTTGAAAGTTTACACCGATCGCTCTCAAATTCCTAATTATGCTTTGAGTGCGATCGCCACAGCAACTGCTTTGAAGATTGTAGTTAATTATCCTTCCCGCGATTGGCTTTCGCCGCTTCGGGATATTACTCGCGCTGAGATTTCGGCTTTGATTTACCAGACTTTGGTGGCGATTAATCGGGCAAAGGCGATCGATTCTCCTTACATTGTCTAATGGCAATTGGTTCGTAGTGATAACTGCAGTCCTGATAATTTTATGAGGATTTTAGTCCTCACTACAAACCTATTTTATTGTGACAGCTTTTAAGCTCTAAAATCCCCCAAAGCTTTCAATGCAAATTGTGGCAAAGCTAACATCCTGCGCCACCGCCAAGGTTCTTGATAAAGCCGATACAGCCATTCTAAATGATTGTCGCAAAACCAAGCCGGCGCGCGGGTTTTTGTTCCTGCCCAAATATCGAAACTGCCGCCTACTCCCACCCAAGTTGACTGAGGGCAAAGGTGTCGGTGTTCGGCAATCCAAAATTCTTGGCGTGGCACTCCCAAGCCTACAAAAATTAGTTTGGGCTGCATTTGTTTGAGGCTTTCACGGAAGTCTTTTTCTTCATCGGCGGAAAGATAACCGTGTTGAGAAGCAATCGACAATCCGTTAACTTTTTGCTGCCAAGTTTTGGCCGCCGCAGCCGCCACTCCTGGGGAACCTCCAAAGAAAAATAGTGGTTCCGAATCAGGCAATTTTTCGGCTTGTTGCAGCAGCGATTCTGCTAATTCAATTCCCGGATAGCGCTGGGCCGGTTTGCCACGCAGCCGCAAGTACAGCACCACTCCCGAACCGTCGGGAATCACGAGTTCAGCTTTGCGAATTACATCCGCTAAAGCCTGATTTTGCTCGGCTTGCATGGCCATTTCAGCATTCAAAGTCACCACATGACTTCCTAACCCTTGATGCAGGCGCTCCATCAGCCAACCTGCATAATCATCTAATATGTGAACTGGTAGTCCCAGCACTGAAAATTGTGGTCGCGATCCATCCATATTTTTTTATTTGAGATTCCTACACACCTAGTTATTTAAATTAGCTTAGATTGGCGATCGACGCTAGAGCAGTCTTGGTCGCAAAAAAGCCGGTTTGTGCCACCCAGAGTCTGTTAAATCAGCATTCGGTGGCCCAGAAACCGGTTTTTTTGTAAGCGACGGGTCGCGCAAGTTCATGAGAGTTTGCCCGCCAAGTGCGATCGAGCATTAGCGTTCGATTTTTTTGACAGAGCCGTCTGCGTACCATTCCATCGGTACTAGCTCAATTTTACCATTAATTTTCACTGTAGAGTAGACAACTTTCACGAAAGGAACGCTTTTGTTATTGTGTTTTTGCGTAGACATGGCAATTACCTTTTTGTGTTTGGATAACTTGAGAAATGATCTAATCTCTGATATATTTAAAAGTCTATTCACCGCAAATCTACTCGCATCAGGAAAAACAAGGAAAACGAAATGGCGATCGCAAAAACCCAGCGGCAAACCAGGTTAGATTATTACTACCAGCAAATCAAAAACATCATCCTCAAGCGCCAAAATCCAATTACTGGTTTGCTGCCGGCGAGTACCGCCGTTAACGCCCACGGCGACTACACCGATGCCTGGGTGCGGGACAACGTGTACAGCATTCTCGCGGTTTGGGGTTTGGGTTTAGCTTATCGCAAAATTGATGGCGATCAGGGCAGAACATTTGAACTCGAACAAAGCACAGTCAAACTAATGCGAGGCTTGCTGTTTGCGATGATGCAGCAATCGAGCAAAGTAGAACGTTTTAAAAATACTCAGTCGCCGCTAGATGCGTTGCACGCTAAATACAATACTCAAACTGGAGGGATTGTTGTCGGCGATGACAAGTGGGGACATTTACAGGTAGACGCTACATCTATATTCTTATTAATTCTTGCTCAAATGACGGCTTCCGGGCTGCACGTAATTTTTACAATTGATGAAGTCAATTTCGTGCAAAATTTAGTTTACTACATCGGTAGAGCCTACCGCACGCCGGATTACGGAATTTGGGAAAGAGGCCATAAAATCAATCGCGGCAATGCAGAATTGAACGCCAGTTCAGTTGGCATGGCCAAAGCAGCCCTAGAAGCAATAAATGGGTTGGATTTGTTTGGAATTAAAGGCTCTCAAGCGTCAGTTATTCACGTTTTGCCAGACGAAATTGCCAGAAGTCGCATAACTCTGGAATCCCTTTTGCCTCGCGAATCTAGTTCAAAAGAAGTAGATGCCGCTTTATTGAGTGTGATTAGTTTTCCGGCTTTTGCTGTGGAAGATCGAGAATTAATAGAACGGACTCGAAATAAGATTATTGACAAATTGCAAGGAAAATACGGCTGCAAGCGGTTTCTGCGGGACGGACACCAAACAGTTTTAGAAGATGCCGATCGCCTGCACTACGAACCCACAGAATTAAGGCAGTTCGAGCACATTGAATGCGAGTGGCCGCTATTTTTCACTTATTTATTGTTGGACGGCATATTTCAGGGAAATCAAGCCCAAGTGCAGGAGTACCAGCAGCGTTTGGAATCTTTAGCAGTCGATCGCTCTGGTTTGCCGCTACTACCCGAATTGTACTACGTCCCCGCCGAAAATATAGAAGCAGAAAAGCTAAATCCCCGCAGCCAGCAACGCTTACCCAATGAAAATATTCCCCTAGTTTGGGCGCAAAGTTTGTATTTTCTCGGTCAATTGCTGAACGAAGGATTAATCGCAGTTGGCGATATCGACCCGCTGGGAAGGCACCTGTCAGTGGGCCAACATAGAGAACCTTTAGTGCAAATTGCACTGTTAGCTGAAGACGAAGATTTGCAAGCAGAATTAGCCGCTAACGGCATTGCGGCACAAACCCCAAAACAGGTAGAACCAATTCAAGTCCGCCAGACTAAAGAATTATCAGCTATTTACACGCAAATTGGACGTAACGACCAATTAGGCTTAACTGGCCGCCCCGTGCGCCGTCTGCGGAGTTTAACAACTTCTCGGGTGTTTAAAATTCGCGAAGAGGCGATCGTATTTCTCCCCTCGTTTTTGAACAGACAAGAGTTTTACTTAACTTTAGATTACCATTTTTTAGTAGCTCAAATCAAGAGCGAAATAGCTCACATTCACCGCCACTGGTATCAGTTGGGACGCCCTACGGTAACGCTGATGCTGACTCACACGATGCTGGAAACCGGGCGGGAAGCGTTGTTAGAATTAATGAAGGAATTCCGGGATGGACACTGTAACAACACGCCAGTTAAACTCGGAAATCTTAAGCAGTTAATGCTGACCGCTGGCACGGAAAGAATTGATTTCATGCACGATTTTGAATTTACCGAATCTCCGGTGACAGGTGCACTAGAAACGCGCAGCTATCTAACTTACAATACCGAAAAAACTTGGCCTTTGGGTCACACGCAAGAATTTAAATTAGAGTGCGAAACTAATACTCAATTCTTGCTAACTAGCCTGCGCGATTCAGAAAATTTGTACGAACAAATTGAGTTACTGCACACCTTAGTTCGCCTCAAAGGATTAAATTTTGATACGGGATTTGGAGGGGCGGAAGAAACAGTTAAAGTTGTGGATTTGCTCAACGAAGTTTATATAAAAGCTGGAGAAAGTTCGCAATCAAAAATCCAATGGGCAGTCATCCGCCATGCCGCAGGTTTGCTGGACAAAGTTGATATCAGCTTATCCGATGCGGTGACAGATATTTTGGTTCGACAAAAACAGATTGCTGTGGGGAAAGCCTACAGCGAAGATTCGATAATTTCACGGCCGGGCTCTTACACGGAAGTGATGGACAAAATTCGCCAATTCTGCGGAGAAGACATTCGCGATCGAGTTCTAACTCAAGAAGTTCTCATCTACCTCGGCCTGCTAATTAAAGCCGAACCGCAGTTATTTAAAGGCCTGCTGACGCTAAGAGTTAGCTACTTTATTTTGCTGCTGACTAGCGAGTTTGCCCGCGAATTGGGAGTTACGCAAAATGAAGCTTACGAACATTTAATGCAGCTAAGTCCCTTTGAAATCAAAAATCGCCTGCGCCAAGTGTTGACGGAATACGAGGAAATGAATGAAATCCTCAAACAGCAAGAATCCCTGCGCGTCAAACAGCCGGAAAAAGATATTGAATGGGTAGTAGCGCCAGTTTCCGAAGAACCAACAATGCCTGGGGGAGGATGGCGTCGGAAGCGGCAAATGGAAGGTACTGTCAATCGCGTACCGAAGGATTTTTATCCGAGTGTTTGGGGACTGCTGCGGCACTGCAAAGGCTTGATAATTGGCGACAAATTAGAGCGGCGCAATCGGTTAGATAGCCATATCATTTTATCGGAAATGACGCCGGGGGAAAAAAATTTTGCGCTACAAATCGAGCATTTGCTGAATAAAATTGTCGCGCCAGAATACCGGCAAGTCAATATTGAGGCGCTGATGGAGTTGGCTGCGATCGCCCAGCGCAACCCGGAATTGCAAGTAGAAGAATACATCGTTTTAGATGTATTAGTCGGTCACGCAGTGCGGCTTAATTGGCAAGGAAAACACCCGGAAAGAGCCGATAAATACGACGAAGATAAAGCGGCGGCTTGGCAAGCTTTTTACAATACTTCGCCTTACGTTTGTGCGAGTCATGTACTCGATGCTTTCCGATTCTTGACGAAGTTTGGATAGATTGAGGGCGGGTGGTTAATACAAGTCTCGATCGACCTGTTTGTAGTAAGGACTTCAGTTTTTTCTTTGCCAACTCATCAGCAAAGTATTCTAACTATTTAACTGGACATGGTATGACAGGTTCGTAGTAGCGCCCAAACGCTACTACAAACCCCATACTACAAAACTCCTTTAGAACTCGGAATCCGACTGGCGCGCCGGGGATCAATTTCTACCGCCATCCGCAGAGCTCGCGCAAATGCCTTAAACGCCGCTTCCACAATGTGATGAGAATTTCCGCCCTGCAACTGTCGAATGTGCAGTGTCATTTGAGTGTGGTTCACCACCGCCGAAAAAAACTCTTTCACTAATTCAGTATCGTAAGTGCCTATCCGCTGGTTGGGAATTTCCAAGCTGTAACTTAAGTGAGGCCGTCCCGAAAAGTCTAGCACTACTTCAATTAAAGCTTCATCCAAAGGTGCGATGAAATGCCCGAAGCGAGAAATGCCCGATCGATCGCCGACAGCTTTTGCTAGCGCTTGGCCTAAGGTAATTCCCACATCTTCGTTCGTGTGGTGGTCGTCAATCTCCAAATCCCCGATCGCCTGCACATCCAAATCGATCAATCCGTGAGAAGCAATCTGATGCAACATATGGTCTAAAAACGGAATCCCCGTAGATGCCTTGCAAGTTCCCACACCGTCGAGATTGAGGCTGGCAGTGACATCCGTTTCTAGTGTCGTGCGTTTCACCAAGGCTGCCCTAGCTGGCTGAACTGAACTTGGAGGAGGAAGAGAAGGGCGATCGATTATCTCCATAATTCGCAATTGGTCATTCATTAGTAATTAATTAGTAATTTGGGATTAGCACTTTTCCAGCAGACAGTTGAAATCGAACAGGGGACAGTTTTTTCGAGAGTCTAAAAACCTCGCTGCGTCGCCCGCAAGCGTTGTCGAAGGGTCAACTATCAACTGTCAAAAAACCTCACGCTTCACTGTCAAATGTCAACTGTCAACTGTCAACTGTTTGCAAGCTGTTACATTCCCATGATTTCGTAACCGGCATCGACATACAAAACTTGACCCGTAATCCCGCTAGCGAGATTGCTGCACAGAAAAGCCGCAGCATTTCCCACTTCCTGCTGAGTCACCGTCCGCCGCAGCGGGGCCACTTCCTCAACGTGGTGGATCATGTCCAGAATACCGCCAACTGCTGACGAAGCCAGAGTCCGAATCGGGCCAGAAGAAATTGCATTTACCCGAATATTTAACGGGCCCAGTTCAGCAGCCAGATAGCGAACATTCATTTCCAAAGCCGCCTTAGCAATTCCCATCACATTATAATTAGGAACTACCCGGACGCCGCCCAAGTAAGTCAGCGTCACAATACTGCCACCCTCGGCCATTAGCGGTTTAGCAGCAGCACAAAGCCGCACCAGCGAATAAGCGCTAATATCCAAAGCATTGGAGAAACCTTGGCGCGAAGTGTTGGTGAAGTCTCCCGAAAGTTCGTCCTTGCCGGCAAAAGCCAGACAGTGGATCAGGACATCTAACTTGCCCCACTTGTCGGCGATGGTTTGAAAAGTAGACTCAATTTCGCTCTCGTCTTGGACATTGCAGGGCAAATACAGACTGGGATTGAGCGGTTCCACCAGTTCAGCGACTTTACGCTCGTGCTTGCCTTTCTCGTCCTTCAAATAAGTTATGCCGAGGTTGGCCCCAGCTTTGTGGAGCTGCTGAGCGATGCCCCAGGCGATCGAGCGATTGTTGGCAATGCCCGTAACAAGAGCATTTTTTCCGGTCAAATCTATCATCTGTAGTTTATCTAAAAGCAACTTGCACCGTTCTCATTGGCTATATCTGACAACCCCGCCAGTTTAGACACAACTGATTCAGATTTAACTGATTCAGACACAATTGAGACACAATTGAGACACAATTGATATTAATTTTGCTGTGGAGCTACATGGGGGCGGAATTGAAAAAGTTAAGAGAAGGGCTAGATTTAATCATACAGTGCGTGTTTACCTTAACATTAGATGGAAGTAACAGAATCCCTAGATATTGGAGGTTGGGCAGTATATTTACTCAATAAGGTTAATCGGCAAGTTATAAAGTATTGATTAGTACAAAGGATCTAGTCGTGACGCATGATAGACCGCTAGCAGCCGTGTTCCGCCAAATCAGCGGCGGGGCGTTTCCACCCATTGTGGAAACCTTTGAACGGGGCAAGACAATTTTTTTCCCTGGAGACCCGGCTGAGCGCGTCTACGTTCTCATTAGAGGTGCTGTGAAGCTCTCCAGGGTCTACGAAGCAGGGGAAGAAATTACAGTCGCCCTCCTGCGCGAAAATAGCGTATTTGGGGTGCTGTCTTTGATTACGGGACACCGATCGGACAGGTTTTACCACGCGGTAGCCTTTACGCCGGTGGAATTGATCTCGCTGCCGATCGAACAAGTCGAGAAAGCGCTCAAGGAAGACCCGGAATTGTCGATGGTGATGCTGCGGGGACTGTCGTCTCGGATTTTGCAAACCGAGATGATGATTGAAACACTGGCCCACCGAGATATGGGTTCGAGACTCGTCAGCTTTTTGCTGATTCTGTGCCGGGATTTTGGCGTGCCCGGTACAGAGGGGATTACGATAGATTTGAAGCTGTCCCACCAGGCGATCGCCGAAGCGATCGGCTCGACACGGGTAACTGTGACTCGTTTGCTCGGGGATCTCAGACAAGAAACCATGATCTCGATCCACAAGAAAAAGATCACAGTCCACAACCCGGTGGCCCTAAGCCAGCAATTCACTTGATGCCGAGAAAGTATAGGATTTTGGATTTTGGATTTTAGATTCAATCCAAAATCCAAAATCCAAAATCTAAAATCGGAATGACTGCTGGATACATCCTGGTATTTGTAATTTTAGTGTTGGGGGGTGTGATCGCCACTGTCAGCGATCGCCTTGGGACGAAAGTCGGCAAGGCAAGGTTGAGCTTATTCAAACTTCGCCCCCGCGATACTGCTGTTGTTGTGACAGTGATGGCCGGCAGCATCCTGTCAGCAATTACTCTGGGCATTTTGTTTGCTACTAGCAAGCCGCTGCGAACGGGAGTTTTTAGAATAGACGAGATTCAAAAAAGGCTCAACAACGCCCGCCGAGAAATCAACCAAGCCACTCAAGAAAAAAATCGAGTTGAAACTGAATTAGCTCAAGCCAGGGCAGCTCAAGCGCAAGCTAGAGCCAATTTAGAGCAAATTAATCAATCCCTCCAAGCAGCTAATGCTGAGCAAGCTCGGACGCAAACAAAATTAAACTCGCTGCGGGCCCAGCTCAACAGCGTGCAAGCAGCCAAGTCTAAAACTGAAGAGCAGTTAAGTCAGGTAGAAGCGGCTAAATCTAAGACAGAAGAACAGCTCAGCAGTGTGGAAGCGGCTAAATCCCGCACCGAAGAACAGTTGAAACTGGTTGAAACGATCCGATCGACTACACAAGCTCAGCTCGATCGCACCGAGAACCAATTGAAAACAGTTTCTGGTCAAAAAACGACTTTAGGAGCGGAAATCGCCCAACTGCAGGAGGAACGCCAACAGTTAATCGAGCAGGTAAAAACTCAAATTGCCCAGCGCGATCAAGAAATTGCCAAGCGAGAGAGAGAAATTGCCAGGCGAGACGCAGAAATTGTCGATCGCAACGAACTAATTGCCCAGCGAGACAAGGAAATTGCTCAGCGGGTGCAAAATCTGGCAGAGCGCGATCGAATAATTGTCGAGCGCGACAAAGTAATTGCCGAGAGGGAAGCACTCCTAGAAACCTTGGCACAGCAACAATCTCAACTCGAACAGCAACAAACTTTATTGCAGCAGCAAGTGCAAGTTTTGGAACGCGATTTTCAGGCAATCCGCGAGGGTACAGTTGCCATCAGGCGCGGTCAAATTTTAGCTGCTGGCGTCGTTCGTATTATTGAGCCTGGTATGGCGAGTCGCGCGATCGATCGACTCTTGCAAGAAGCAAATAAAACCACCGTCGGACTCATGCAGCCGGAAAATAGGAAGGTTAGAGACCAGGTTATTCAAATTACTAAAGCAGAAATCGATCAACTAATTAGTCAGATTAAAGACGGTCAAGATTACGTGGTGCGGATTGTCGCCGGCGCTAATTACCTGCGGGAAGAAAAGGTAATTAAGGTATTTGCAGAAGCAGAAATCAATCGAGTTGTGTTCCGCGCTGGAGATGTGATTGCAGGGGTTGCTGTCGATCCCGTGACTTTGACCCACGAACAGGTGCGGCAGCAGTTGCTGCAATTGATAGAAGCTTGTCAATTTCGCGCTCGCCTGATCGGTGTTGTCGGCGGTAGAGTTCAAGTGGCCGACAGTCAGATTGAAACTTTAGCTGGTTTTATCGAGCGATTGCAGCAGTACGAGAAACCGCTGGACGTTCAGGCGATCGCAGCCGATGTCACTTACATCGCCGGCCCGCTTAAAATAGATTTAGTTGCTCTTGAAAACGGAGCCGTTGTGTTCCGCACCGGACAACAAAAACAAGGCCCCGGAGACTTGAAAATTAAAAAATAAACTTGGTAATTAATAATAGGTAACTGGCTATGATTTTAGGTTTCGATCCAGGTAAAGACAAATGTGGCATAGCTGTAATGGGTAGAGATAAGAAGGTCTGCTACCATCAAGTTGTACCCTCCGAGAGTGCAATTTCTACTATTCAATCTTTGTGCGAACAGTTTCCCATTGAGTTATTAGTGCTCGGAGATCAAACCACTTCTAAGAGTTGGAAACAAAAACTGACGCAGAGTTTGTCGCCTGCGCTCAAAATTGTTCAGGTGGACGAGAGGTACAGCAGCTTAGAAGCGAGGGAACACTACTGGCAAATGTACCCTCCGACGGGACTCAACCGCTTGATTCCGAAGGGAATGCGGACGCCGCCGAGACCGGTGGACGATATTGTGGCGATCGTCCTAATTCAGAGATATTTAAACAAAAGTTAGTCAATTTTATCTGGGGGGGTGACAAAGAGGCCTAGGAGATAGACCGAATCAGGGTTGCAGCCCGCATACCTTGTTGATAAAAGCGA
>NZ_JAUBOS010000078.1:0-27740 GCF_036700365.1 Microcoleus sp. w2-18bC1 | reverse complement strand
GACCGAGAGTTCAGCCTTGTGGCTGGAAACGTTATGTACGGGCTTTCACCGTGATTCACGTTTCAACGAATCGCACTATCTCTATCTATTATCTGATGTCGCCACAACCTTGAGAATTTACCTGAAATTGCCTGCAGGTTCGGGTATCCCCCCGGCTGGAGGTGCGATGTACGATCGCCCCTTCACCTATTTAAATCCACACTCAAAATTTAAAACTCAAAACTCTCTAGGTAGGTGTCGATCGAGCTTCCCGATCGAATCGTGCAACCTAAATGATACTGGGCATATTGTCGCAAAATATTTTCTACTGATACCCAAGTTGTTTGATCGGCAATCCCCTCTCCTAGTTCTGGACTAGCCAACTGTTGCAGCGCTGCTAATTCCTTAGCATTTATCTCGAAATTTGTCAAGTGTTTGCTGCCATTTGTTTGTCGGGAACGGGAGGTGGATTTGTACAAGCTACCGATTTCTGAAGAGAGTTCTGCCTCTAGGTTAGCTAGCTCGGACAAGCTGAAGGTTCCCCCAGAGGGTATACTAAACCCGGTTTGCCAGTTCGGATCGGTGAAATTTGGGATGAGCGGGTGTCTGGTGGCGCAGCAAACTTGGACTTGGGGCGCGAGGCCGGCTAAGGCTAGCAGGTGAAAAATGCCGTGGCTGAGGTGGGCGACAAGCACGGCGGCGGATTGGATTTCTGTGCGATCGGACAAACGCTCCAAACGGCTCAAATGTTCGCCCAGTAACCAAAAGAGTTCTTCTTGGGGCTCATCGGAAAGGGCGCTGGCGATCGCCAATTCGGCCAAATATTGCGCGGCGGAGAGTTTCCCTAGGTTGCGGCTCAAACCCGGATGGGATTGCACCGTGTCGGCTTGGGTAATTTTGTCGAGCGATCGGCCTTTGGCAATTAGCAATTCGTTGACAACAAATAATTCGCTTCTACCGCCAATGGTAGATCGTTGTTTGCGAACACCCGGTGCTACAGCTCGAATTAAGCCGAATTCCCGCGTCAAAATTGTCAGCACTCGATCGGATTCCCCCATCGGCGCACTCTTGAGATTGATTCCAGTTGCTTTGTAAGTTCGAGTCACTCGATTTTAGATTTTAGATTTTAGATTGACTCCACAGTAGCAACAATTACCTTTTGTCTAAATTATCTCGCTGGCGGATTAATTCCGGGCCGCGGGAAGTCCCCAAACGAGTTGCACCAGCGACGATCAAATCTAAAGCTTGTTCGTGAGTGCGAATTCCGCCGGCGGCTTTAATCCCGATCCTGCCCTTAGTAACTTCCTTCAGCAGTCGCACATCATCAACTGTCGCCGCGCCAAAAAAGCCCGTGTTGGTTTTAATGTAGGCGGCACCCGCCTCCATGCAAATCTCAGCCGCTAATTGTTTTTCGGCATCCGAAAGCAGCGAACTTTCGATAATTGCTTTGATTGTGAGATTGGTTTCTTCGCAAATTTGGGCTAATTCCTGGTGGAATTCGTCGATTTTGCCAGCTTTCAGCAATCCTAAATTAACCGAGACATCTAACTCTACCGCTCCATTATCTGCTGCTTCGAGGGCTTCGTAGATCTTCGCAGTTGAAGTCGAAGCACCGGTGGGAAAACCTATGACAGTACAGACTTTCGGGCGCTTGCCGTGCAGCAGCTCAACTGCTTGTCGGACATAGGCGGGATACACGCAAACTGTGACAAAGCCAAATCTCTCTGCTTGTTGGCAGCAGTTTTCTACTTGCTCTGGCGTGGCGGTGGGGTCAATCAGGCCGTAGTCGATAAAGGGGGCAATATCGATGTCTGGCTGGTTTGCAGCCATTGTTTTTTTCTCTCTGAAATAACTACTTTATTATACAAATAAACGGGATGCGGAAAACTTATGTCTCTTTCCGCCGGGAATTTAAGCGGCTAGGAGACCTTCAGTAAGCCAATGTTCTTTGATATTCTATTTAATCAATGCTCTAATAAAACTATTTAGCAAAAACCTATGCTCGTTTTTGGTAAAAAGGAAGTGGTGACTTGACAGTGGATTGTCTCGTCTACAAATTTGTATCACTTATCTACTTCTTTCTCTTGGCTTTATCATCGTTCACATTGAGAATACCGAGTTATTTGAAGAGGACTCGCTGAACTAACCGATCGGCGATCGCTTCAGGAGGCAGAACTTCAACCGCTGCATTTAGCTGAACTGCCGCTTTGGGCATTCCATATACAACACAACTTTTCTCATCCTGAGCGATTGTGTGCCATCCCCGCGATCGCAAAAGGCTCATTCCCTCAGCACCGTCTTGTCCCATCCCAGTCAGTAACACGGCGGTTGCCTTGTGGTTCCAGTATTGGGCAAGACTCTTAAAAAACACATTTACTGATGGGCGATAGGGATAGTCAATCGGTTCTTTTGTGTAATGGAGAGTGAAATCCGAACGAAGACTGAGGTGATCGTTTGTACCTGCAACTAAGACAATACCTTTCTCCAGCCGATCGCCAATTTTAGCTACTTTCACTGTCAAGGGTGTTTGTTGATTCAGCCAATCCACCAGCCCCGCCGAAAACTGCAGATCGACATGTTGAATAATCGCAATAGCCGCACCGAAGTTCGCTGGTAGGCGGGAGAGAATAGTGGCTAGAGCTTTGGGGCCACCTGTTGAGGAGCCGATCGCCACTAGGGGAGGGAGCAGGCTCGAAGGTGTGGAGAATGAAGTAAATTTTGAAGTTTGGGTTTTTGGAGTTGAGGATTGAGATGATTTGCCAATTAGCTTACTCAGAGTCGCAATTTTTGTCAGTAACGGTTGGGCAGACTCTGGACTTCCTTGGATTCCTAAGACAGGAGTGTTCACTGCATCACGGGCACCATGCCCCATTGCCTCAAACACCTTCCCCGCATTTTTTTCAACGCTTTCGGTCACAATCAGAATAACACAGGGAAACTGTTTCATGATCTGGCTGGTGGCTTCCACACCGTCCATGATTGGCATGAATAGATCCATCAAAATTAAGTCGGGGGTGTCTTTGGCGCAGTGGGCAACCGCATCTGCCCCATCCCGTGCAATCCATGCCACTTCATAACCTGGAACGATTAGCAGCACTCGCTTGAGGGCTTCCACTGCCATAGCCGTATCATTGACAATCCCAATTCTCATTCTCAGTACAGGCATTATTTGAGCGTGGATGTATCCACTGTAAATCTTTCCGTAGGGAAATCATAATTTTTAACTTACCCTTCATTTTTAGCTAACTCTGGTGAAATGGCTATTGCCCAATCAGATCGACGATCGCGTTAACTAATGTGTCGTCATGGAAGCTGCTTTTGGTGATGTAATAGTCTGCCCCAGCTTCCATACCCTGAATACGATCGTCTTCGGCATCGCGGTAGGACACGATAATGACCGGAAGCAAATTGAATGTGGGATGATCTTTGATTTGTTTGACAAGTTCAATGCCATTCATGCGAGGCATATCGATGTCGCTCAATATAAGGTCGTAATGATTGCTCCGAATGGCAGTCCAAGCATCCATTCCGTTTACGGCAACATCCACATCGTACCCTCGATTTTGCAGCAACTTTCGAGTCATTTCGCGCACAGTAATGGAATCATCCACAACTAAAATGTGTTGGCGAGCGTTGCCTTTTGCTTTTTTTGCTTTATTGACATCAACAGGTCTCATTTGACCACTGTTGAGGAGGTGGTCAATGGATTGCACCAAATCAGAAACATCCATAATTAAAACAGGCAAACCATTATCCATTAGAGCAGAGGCACTAATATCCCGAACTTTACCCAAACGCGGATCAAGTGGACGCACCACTAAATCCCGTTCACCTAAAAACTTGTCTATAACCAAGCCATAAGCGTTGGATTGATCGCTGATCACAACTACACAGATCGCATCATCGGAAGATAAAGCCTCCGGTAAATCTAGAACGTGGCTCGCTGCAATCAACCCGATATTTTGACCATCTTTAGTGAAATATTGGCGACCTTCCACAACATAAATGTCCGATTTGTCGAGTTTGACAATCTGACCCACTCGTGCCAGGGGAAAGGCATAAGGTTCACCAGAAATCTCGACAATTAGCGTCCTGACAACCGAGAGCGTGAGGGGAAGTTGAAAGTGAAAATTAGTACCCTTTCGGAATTGAGATGTGGCGCGAATCGTTCCACCAACCTCTTGCACCATACTTTTGACAATATCTAATCCCACACCACGTCCTGAAATTTCAGTCACTTGTTCGGCTGTAGAAAATCCAGGTAGAAACAGAAACTCGATGATTTCAGCTTCGCTAAGTTGAGCAGCAGTTTTGGGTGAACCTAAATTCCGATCGATAATCTTTTGGCGCATCCGATCGATATCAATTCCTCTTCCGTCATCGGAAATAGTAATTGCCAGCATACCGCCACGATGAAATGATTCTAGACGAACTGTTCCCTCCATCGGTTTGCCTGCTGCCTCTCGCTCTTGGGGGGATTCAATTCCGTGATCGATCGCATTGCGAATCATGTGAGTCAGGGGTGCTTCCAGTTTTTTGAGGATGTCACGATCGACCGGGGTTGACTGACCGACAATCTCTAGCTTGACCTGCTTATTCAATCCTCGTGCTAGGTCACGAACCATGCGAGGAAAGCTTTGTACTCCATCAACAAATGGACGCATATGGGAGGCAATTACTTCCCGGTAAAGGCGATCGCTTAAGTTGGTTGTGCGACGAGCATATAGTTCCAGTTCACCCAAGCGATCCGTGAGCATTTCCCGACATTCTTGTGCTTTACGCCGAGCTGTATCTAGAACTTCCTGGCTTTCTAAATTAATGGGAGTGTTTGCTAATGTGGTATGAACCGTTTCCAGAAGTCTGGCAAGCTCTAATTGACGGGACTTGAGAGTCGTGAAAGAATCGGCAAAGGGTTGCAGCCAATTTGCCTCAACCAGCGATTCACCCGCCAACCCCATAATCCGATTCAAATTTTCTGCCGTGACTCGCACCACCCTATCTGTTGGGATTGCACTCGCCTGGGCCGTGGCAATTTCCTGACGACCGCTTTGGCTCAGCGCTGAGCTTTGATCAACTGGAACCAGGGACGTTGAGCGACGCTCGCTAAAATCAGGAGGTAGCAGAGCCGCGATCGCGTCATAACAGCTCTCAAACTCTCCTGTTGTTTGGGCCAACCATTCAAGTAGATCGACTTCCATTACCTGACTAAGCGCTTGAAGCAAATCAACGCCTTGCAATAACACATCAATTTGGCCGGAACCTAACGTGATGATCTGGCTCTGGGCTGCCACAAAGCAATCTTCCATCCAGTGTGCCAGAGTAGTGACAGCATCGATAGAAACAATTCGAGCGGCACCTTTAATCGAGTGAGCTGCCCGCATAAGCGCTTCCAGCGCATCCTCAGATTGAGGGTTGGCTTCCAATATCAGTAGTTCCTGAGTCAGGATCGCAATCTGCGTCTCAGCTTCTTGTCTAAATAGCTCCAGCATAGAATCATCGCTCATTGTCAAAAAACCTTGTGACTTAGGGTGTAAAAGAATAGTTCAGAGTCCAAAAAGTTGATCTTCTTGCCTTGCCAAGTAACGACGCCTTTGGTGTAAGCTTCCGATGCTTTGGAAATGACAACAGGAGCATCTTTGAACTCATTAAGATGAAAGCGGTAAGTTCCATGAACCTCATCCACTGGAAACACCCACTTGTTTTCATTCTTTCCAGCCACAATCATCCGTTGCGGATTAATCGTATTCGAGAAATCTGCTGATTCGGCGACAGGCTCTAGACCGAGTAAGTCTCTGAGCGAAATACAGAGAAGTGTTTCACCGCGAATGTTGACCAACCCCAAAAATACAGAGTTAGTGCGGTGCGGGACGGCATGAATGATGTAAGGGGGAGTTACTTCTTGCAAGATGTTGACTGGCAATGCTAACCGTTCACTACCGAGACGGAAAATGATTACAGAAAGGGTATCTGTGGCGCGAACTAGCATCCCTTCTCCTACTCCCACTTGCTGTGTGGAAGCTTCTGACAAGATGTCTGTCCATTCTTGGAGATATTCTGGTGGAGCATTGCGCTCTAGCAAGCTGCGTCCAGCCGCCGAGTAAACCTTGCAGTTGCGGCAGTGAATAACCGTCTTCAGTTCGCCACAGGTGCGATCGCCCATCACCCCAATCTGATTCCAGCAATCGTTCAGTGTTGGATGGTCAAATTCAGAATCGTCTGGTATGAGTACCGTATTCAAATAATTTTCCATTGTTTAATTTCTCAATTTTCACTTTCTATGCCATCACTTTGAATCGCGCAATCTCTGTCTTTAAGCTATGGGCCGCTTCGTCAAGTTCTTCTAAGGCGTGATTGGTTTCTCGCAACGAGCCTGCTGTTTGCTGAGATGCTTGGCTGAGATACTCCATCGCTTCGCTAATTTGTTGCGCTCCCTGAGATTGTTCATCGACGCTCTGACTCACCTGCTCAAAGCGTGGGGTCAATCCCTGCATCTGCTGAATGACTTCAGTAACTTGATCGCTAATTTTGTCTACATCTTCGACGCTATGAGCGACAGACTTCGTAAACTTACCCATCTCTATTACCCCAATAGAAACTGCCGATTGCATCTCCTTAATCATCTGCTCAATTTCTAGCGTGGCAACAGCGGTTTGATCTGCCAATCGGCGAATCTCTCGTGCTACGACCGCAAAGCCTGCCCCGTATTCTCCGGCTCTCTCGGCTTCCAGTGCTGCATTGAGCGAAAGTAAGTTGGTTTGATCTGCCACAACCGTTATTGTTGTCACGACTCGGCTGATATTGTTTGCTCGTTGGTTCATAACTTCCAGTTTGGAAGACACAACGTGAGTCGCTTCTAACAACTGACGCATCACAGAATCGATGTGGTTTAAATCATTTATGCTATTGTCTGCTGCTACTGTCGTCTGTTCAGCCATTGCAGAAATCTGCTCCATTGTTTTTACCAATTGCCTGGATGTCGCGGCAATTTCATGAGCCGTTGCACTCACTTCATTCGTTGAAGCAACCTGTTCTGTAACCGTTGCTTCCAGGTTTCTTCCAGACGCCGTAATTTGGTCGGCAGAACGGGTGATTTGATTACCTGATTGTTGAATGCGGTTGACTAGCGCATTCAGGTCTTTATTCATGGTGTAAAAGGCATTCTGCAATTGACCAACTTCATCTTCCTGGTCAGCGAGGGAAATTTCGCTGGTTAAGTCTCCTGCGGAAATCTTTTGGGCAATGTCAACTACCCCTGCAATTTTGGCTCCCAAAGGTTTGGCGATCGTGTTACTAAAGAAAATTCCAAATAACAACGCAGTTCCCGGACCAATCAGGATTGCCACAAATGCCCAAAATCCGACTTGAGAAACATCTTTCGCCGATACACGTTCTGTTTCCGCTGTCAAATCCTCATTCATTTTCAACACCTTCAAAAGTGTATTGGTGGCGTCTGTGAAGGGTTGACGGTTTACCTGAACTTGCTTCTCAAGCTCTTTGTAGCCAGCGATTGCCGAACCAGCGTTCCCCGCTGAATTTTCAAATAGATTGAAAACTCCCAGTCTCTCGAACTCAAGATTACGCCTCAAAAATTCCTCATGGGCTTTCTTCCACGTATTCCACGTATTTAAAAAGTCTTTATATGCCTTCTGTTCAGCGTTCGACTTAGGAGTCGCTTCGTACTGCTGAAACCCTTCCTGAATTTGCTTCCAGGCGTTATCCATGCGATCTATCTCTGCCTGCCGTGCATCTTTGTTTAGATTGATATTCAGCAAGCCCCGTTCTGATGATTCGATCTGGGTTTTTCCTTCGTTAATTTTCCACAAGCCGGAGATGGTGGGCAGACTATTGCTGGCTAGGTTATCGATGTGCTTACTCAAGCGAGAGCTGCCGCTCAGACCTACCAGTGCTACAATCAGCACCAAAATTCCCATGAACATGAACGCAAAGATGAGGCGTGCCTGCATGGAGAGATTTTTTAACATATCACGTTTCCCTTTCTAAGCTTCTGTTCTGAGACGGTGCTGCAAGCGCTGAATTCGCTGCTGAATGATTTTTGCCCCTACTGTATCGCCTTGATTTTCCTTCAATAAGGCGAGGTGAACTAACGCTTCATAAGAGGTTGGCTCCAAGTATATAGCACGTTGAAAACATCGCTCTGCTTGGGCATTCTGCTGGTGTGCCTGATACAGCTCACCCAAGAGAGTGTAGGCAGCCGCACTCGTTGGATGATGAACAAGATACGAGTTACAAAGCGTGATTGCTTCTGCCGATCGCCCGTCATCCGCTAACTTTTTCACTGTTTGTAAATCAAGAGACGAGGTTGGTTCAGGGCTTAAATCCTTTGAACTCGCAGATGGATCGGATTCTTTGATTTGCTGAGTGTCTGGGGCAGAGGAAATTTTCCCTCCTAAAGATTGTTTGGCAATGGTTTGAGGAGTTATTAGTTGAGATGGCACCTGTCTGAGTTGAGTAATATTGATGGGTGCCTGTTTTGGCAGCGATGGTTTCGACTTTCGATAAGCAAATGTGAAAGGCTGACGGACAGAGACGTACTGGTCGGCGACAATTTTTCCCGTGTCAGACGCTCCAACAAACAGTAACCCTCCTGGTATGAGTAGGCGATCGATCGCTGCTAATACCTGTGAGCACGTTTCTGATTGCAGGTATATCAACAAGTTGCGACAGAAGATGATGTCGTATTTTTTTTGAATCAGCGTAAGGGAGGTCATTACATTCCCCTGCTGGAAATTGACGAGTCCTCTAACGGGCTGGCATAGTTCGTAACCCTCCGCCGTTTGCTGAAAGTAACGCTCTCGCCCTGTCCAAACATCGCCGCGAAAGGAGTTTTTGGTGTAGACTGCGCGCTTTGCCTTTGCCAGGGATCGATGACTAATGTCAATCGCATCGATCGCGAACTGTTTCGGAAGCAGACCCGCTTCTAGTAGGGCGATCGCCAGTGAGTAAGGTTCTTCGCCAGTAGAGGATGGAACACTCAGTAGTTGGAGCGGATTGCCGTTTGGCGACCGCAGCCATTCCGAGGTGACGTAGGTTTTTAGGTAATCAAACGGTTTGCCATCCCGGAAAAACCAGGTCTCTGGCACAATGAGTAGTTCGATGAGCTCCTCTAATTCTGAAGCCGAGGTTTGTAACCGTGCCCAATAGCTCTTGAGGTCAGGCAATTTACAGCCGACTCGACGATTTTCCGCTGCTCTGGCAATTCGGTTGGAGCCAATTGTATCAGGGTCTAAGCCTATAGTTTTGCTCAGTAATGTCGCGATCGCAGATAGTACCATCTGTAAGCCTAAGCGGTTTTGAATCGAGAAATTTCTACTCGTAATCCATTGGCTGCTTCATCAAGCTGCACTACAGCACTGTTCGTCTCCCGTAAAGAGTCTACCGTCTGCTGAGATGCTTGACTCAGGTGCCCCATCGCTTCACTAATCTGTTGTGATCCCATCGATTGCTCCTCAATGCTCTGGCTCACTTGCTCAAAGCGTGGGGTCAATCCTTGCACCTGCTGAATTACCTGAGCAACCTGATCGCTAATCTTGCTGACATCGGCAACGCTATCGACAACAGATTTATTAAACTTATCCATTTCCATTACGCCAGTAGAAACTGCCGACTGCATCTCCTTGATCATCTGGGCAATTTCCAGAGTGGCGACGGCAGTTTGGTCAGCCAATCGGCGGATCTCCCGTGCTACAACCGCAAACCCCGCACCGTATTCTCCAGCTTTTTCTGCCTCGATCGCGGCATTTAAGGACAGCAGGTTGGTCTGATCGGCAACCTTGTTAATGGTCGTGACAACACTGTTAATGTTGTTTGCCTTTTCATTCATCACCCCAAGTTTAGTGGCAATGGAAGTAGTCGCATTTGAAAGTTGGCGCATTACCGTTTCCATCCGGTTTAAGTCATTTTGACTCGCACCAGCAGCAATTGCTGTAGACTGTGCCATCAGCGCCACCTGGTCCATCACCTTGACTAGCTCTCTAGAAGTGGCGGCAATCTCCTGCGAGGTTGCACTCACTTCATTAGTTGAGGCAAGCTGTTCTGCAACAGTGGCTTCTAACTCTTTACCTGCTGCGGCAATCTGAGTTGCCGAAGTGCTGATCTGCACTCCAGATTTTTGCATCTGGAGAATCAGCGAATTCAGCTTTTTGGACATATAGTGAAATGCTGTCATCAACTTGCCAACTTCGCTAGCATCATTGTTTAGCTCAATTGTTTGCTGTAAATTTCCATCAGCAATCTGCTCTGCTGCTTGCACTACCCTTGGAAGATCTCGTCGGATTGGTGCAGCAACCAACCATGCGCTTATCAGCGTGGCAACCATTGTCAATAACGTACCCAGCACGATCAGTAAACTCTGAAACTGCTTGGCTTTCTCGGCTTCCTGTAAATTGTCTGTCAGTCTGGCTTCAAGAAGTTTATTCACCCTACTCCGGCTTTCGTCAAGTCTGGCAACACGGGGAATTAAAATTTCTCGTTTCGCCTCATCCATTTTATTGGCATCGACTAGCGGATAAACACCCGCTGCAACGCGATCGTACTCATCACCAATCTGGACGAGTGCGTTGATTAATTCTCGCACCTGTGGTTCAACAATCTTTTCCAATTCCTGCTTGTGAACAAGCATGTCTTCTTGGGCTTTAGTATAAGTCCCGCGATAGTACTGGTCTTTAGGATAAAGAGCATATCCTCGGATACTGGCAATAATCCTAGTGATATCATAAGCATAGGCATCTACATTATTTATGTTTTCAGCGACTTGCTTTGAGTTCGTCTGCAATTTAACTAAGCTGTCAATGCCCGAAAAGAGCATGGAACCAAGCACAATCAGGAACAGTACGGGAACTGAGAAGCCCAATATGATGCGGCTAGTGATAGACTTCAACATGGTAAGTGGGGGGGGTGATAAATTAATACTGGTAGGGTAATAGAATTAAGAGCAGGTTCCATTCAAGGCTGAATCTTTCTGATTAAGTTTCTTCACCCATCAACAAGTAATTATGTCGCTCATCGCTGAAAAGTCGCTCAAGCTCGACACATTGAATAATCCGTTTTTCATCGACAATCGTGCCACTTAAGTAGGGTGCTTCCTCAACCCGAATGCTGGAATCCCTAATATCTCTGTTTGATATACTGAGTGTCTCCGTCACCCGTTCTGCCATCAACCCTAGATATTGTAGCGATTCATTCGGGCGCGGATATTTAACGATCATGATGCGGGTACTAAGGTGCGATCGACTCGGTGTACCTTGGATCAAATGGCACAAATCGATCACTGGCAAGACAACTCCCCGGTAGTTAAACAAACCCGCCACGTATTCTGGTACGTGCTGCACCTTTCTGAGACTGACTCGTGGAATCACCTCAACAATGTACGAACTGTCGATCGCGTAGAGGTCATTCCCAGCGTAGAAAAGTAGAATTAGCACTTATAACTATCAGTTTTTATTAGGGATAAATGAATATTTTTAGACTATAAGCTTGTTCAAGATTAGCACATAAGCGCCAAATGAGCAAGTAATAAATTATTTCGTAATCTTTGGTGCACTGGCGTTTTGATCTAACCTACGATCGCCGCATGAGAAATGACAATAATATTAACAACAACGAATGAGCCAGCCAGGATCGGAACAGCAAGGCGGCGCCTTAAATACCGTGACCAATCCGACTGCTCTGCTTCACTTAAAAATCGAGTGTAGACCAGCACAATTGCGGTTATGAAGATGTAAATGATTGCGATGATGTGGATGAAATCAATCAGGGTGACAGAATTACTACTACCCAAATCTGAGGTAGCTGCTTGCAGATTCACTATAACTGCAAACAAATTACCGACAAGGATGCCCATTATATCTTCATCCAGCAACAATGCCATTATTGAGAGGGCAACAGCAGCATAAACTCCCATCACAAGTTTAAAAAAGCTAACTTTACTCTCGCGGTTAATTGTAATTGAAATAATTAAGCGAGATCGGGAATTTAGTTCTCTTTTTATTCCCGGACTACCAAAGCTTGTTCTATAAGGGAAATTCTCTTGAGCAATCTTAAAATCTATAATTTTCCAATCTTCCAAGTCCATATCTTTCTGATAGCCTGTGCCAGCAAAATCTGGGGCGTGAACGAAGGTGGAAGCATCTAACTGTGTTTCCTCAAGAGTAATTTTCAAGACATGGCGATCGAATGGATAATTTTTTGTGTCCCAGTTGTAATAGAGAGTTGTGCTAATCTCCTCTTCAGACCAGAATACGTTTTTACTGGCCTTAAATGTATCCGACAAATTTTCGCTTCGGGAAAAACTGCTGTAATTCTTGTTAACTTCGTTGCTACTTACAACCTTGAGGCTTTCTAAAGGTTTTGGAGTCTCAAAAGGACAAACACTCCAGACCCAGAAGTTTGCAGAAAACGACTTCTCTGCTGGCTTAAAATCTCGCAATGATGTCAAGTAAACTCCAATTTGACAAGTTTTTGGAGATGTAACAGCATCTGCCTGAACTGGCAAAGTTTGAGACAGCCAGTAACTAAAAATGGCGATCAGCAAGCAACCAATTAGGGGTAGTCCCTTGACAACTCCTCTAACGGCAGGATGATTCTGTTTAGAAATATATCCCCTCACTCATCAACTCCCTTGCTAAGCAACCCCTGATTTTACCACCTAACGATGCTTGCAAAAAGTTGATTAATTGTTTTAAAATTTACGATCGCCACATAGGAGATGACGATCGCGTTCAGAACGATAAGCAAAATTGTAAATACCCGAAATAAAAGGCGACTGTCTAGCCACATTGCCTGCTTTGCTTGCCCTATTTCTGCTGTTAATGGGGAAAAGACGGTGGCAAGAGCGCCTGCAAAGATATAGACGATCGCGACAATGTGAATGTGATCAACCTAGCGTCAGGCTCTCCGTGCGCCCCAAAACCGACTCAGAACCCCGCATATTGACCAATGCCAAAAACAAACAACCCCGCAGTAAACTCGTCCGGGCGCTAACCAAACTGGGCTTTCCAATTTCCTAGAAGAAAGATAGGATCACCGAGCGCGAAAGCGACGTACACCGCCCGGTAGTCAGCTTAAAGAATCTCGCATATTTGACCCTCTGGATTGGGATCAAAACAGTCCGGCGAAAGTAGACCCTGGGCCTTGGCGGGCAAAAATGCGCTTATTCGCTGCTGCCAGTAACTCTTCTAGGGCTTGGCAAAGCGAATTACTTTGACAAAACTATATTTTGGTATCTGCCTTTAGATACATTTTTGATCTTTCTTTAGGTATACTTTGTTAAAAGGAGTTACGGTAGAGCCTGCGTCAGCTACGCTAGGGCAGAGCCTGTTAGCGGCTACTGTTTTTACTTTTAGTAGTGCTTTAAAAACATAAAAGCCAGTGCCAAGCATGAATCATTTAGAACTCGAACAAGAAATTGGGAAGATGGCTAGAGCGATGATGACTCGCAATAGCTTAATTGGTAAGGATTTGATTGCGGATCTCAGAGGGCGGCTGCCTGTTGACAGTTTAGCTGCTTTGATGATTGTCAGTATTGAGCGTTTGATTTGGTATGACTGTGAGTCCGTGATCTGGAGTTTGAGTTATTTGATTCCTGCTGACGTGATGGAAGAAATTCGCCGAATCACTGCCCTGGTTGTTTGCCAGCGGTTGATGGGCAAGGGTTTTGTGCTGGGGAAAGATTTTAGTATTGATGGAACAGGCCAGTTGATGTTGAGTGAGAATGCTAAAACAGCAGTTGTGGTTGCTTGAATTGGGCAAGCAGAAGTAGAAGCTATTAGCACTAGGAGATTTGCAGTTAGACTTGGGACGCCCTAGGACTCTTTGTGTAACTGCAAACCTAATTCGGGATGCGGTGGTAAGAGTTGCGTGATTCACGCAGTGTTAAGATTCGCAGCAGCTCTAAAAAACTATGAGTGCGGTTAGCTAAAAGAGCTTTTTACTAGAGGAAAATAGTTAGTTTTGACCGCAAATTGTTGAGGTTGTTACGGGCAGTGTGTACGGGCGATCCCCCTGTATCAAATTTTTCAGATTTTTAGTGGAATTACAGTTTTATTCCAGGTATGGTTTCAGGTAGAATCATCCCTAAGATAGATACAAAATATTATGAACTTAATTCAAAACTTGGAAGCGGCTTGGTATTACCATCTGGGTTCGCGCCACCTCGAAGCTAACGATGATCATGGTGCTCTGGCGAACTTTAACAGAGCTTTGAAGTTGCAATCAGATCATTATAAGGCTTGGTTCGGCCGAGGTATGGCTTTGGGGAATTTAGAACGGCACTTAGAGGCGCTGAAGAGTTTTGATGAAGCCTTGGCGGTGCAGCCGAATGCGAGCTTTGGCTGGCACAACCGGGCTATTGCTTTAGGAAAGTTGGGCGAGTGGTTGGAGGCTCTCAATAGTTTTGACCGGGCTCTGGAGTTCAGTCCGTGCGCGGCGAGTATTTGGCACAACCGAGGACTGACGCTGATCGATATGGGGCTTTACGAGAAGGCGGTTCTGAGTTTTGATCGCTGTTTAAATTTGTACCCGGAGGCTGCTTGGGCGTGGTACAACCGAGGTAATGCCCTATTGGAACTCAAGCTTTACTATCAGGCACTCAACAGTTTTGATCGGGCGATCGAGTTTAAACCTGATGACGCGAAGGCTTGGTACAATCGCGGTATAGCTGCGAACTCTATGGGACTTTACAAACAAGCAGTGGCTAGTTTTAGCCGATCGATCGCTCTACAACCGGGCAGAGCCGACGCTGTGGGCGAACGGAGAGTAGCTTTGGAGAAATTAGTAGGTTTAAATCAGAGAAATGGCAAGTTTACTCCCACCTCGGAGCGTCCCTTTGAGGATTATTTGATCTGGTACAACCGGGGTGTGGAATTGGCACGAAAAGGCTGCTACTCTGAGGCGATTGCTTGCTACGAAACAGTTTTAGAAATAAATCCTGATTTTGCTAACGCTTTTTACAATAAAGCTTGCTGTTATGCTCTACTGGGATTTGCTGATTTAGCCCTTGACAATTTGCAGCGGGCTATGGAGTTGATTCCTAATTTATACCGAGAGCTAGCTTTAGCTGACTCGGATTTAAGCTGCATTTGGAAACAAGAACGTTTTGAAGCGCTGATCCAAGGTTGATTTTACGCAAAAAAAACAGCTCGCCCAATTGGGGAGCTGTTTTTTTGGCGGGCGCAAATTCTATCGCCCTCAAGAGTATGTCTGCAATCTTTGCTATTGCACAGAAACTCGGATTGAGGGCTTGACCGGCCTCTTTGCAACTACGATTACCCGGTAAGTGCCGGACTCGGGGAGTTGAGCAAAAGTTTGACCTTCGCCTTGATCCAAGAGTTGTCCCGACGGAGATTCGATCGCCAGATCTAGATTTTTGGTGCTAGCTGTGACCCTAATTGTCTGTCCCTGCTTGCCTTGAACCGTGATAGGCTGGATTTGGTAGCCGGACATTTTGAGTTTGACTGTGGCTTGTTTTTCCTTGAATGCTATGGGAATTGCGCGATCGGGCCTATAAGTCCACTTGGCGTTAAAGTCGCGTCCCAGGACGAAGCTGGTGGTTTCACCTTTGGGGGTAACTCGCACGCGGTAAATACCTGACTCTGGCAACTGGCCAATCCACTGATTGTCTGCTTTTTCAATAACCCCCATATTTTCACCATTGGGACTGTACAGTTCGGCTGTCAGTTGTCCCGCCCACAGGGAGAGAGTGAGTTCTCGCCCTTTGATGCCTTCAAAAATATAGGTGGTGGGTTGGTTGATGGTTTCTCGGATTTCCGAGGTTGACATTCGCTTGATTGGTTCGAGGTTGGGAACTGATTCAGAGGTAACGGGTTTGTTAAGGGTTTCTGTAATTTCCGAGGCAGCCATCAGCTCGCTCGGCGCAATTTTGGGGGCTACTGGGCTGGCAAATACTGATTTTGCCGTCATCATGAGTAGCATTCCAGTCAGTAAAATTAGTTTTTTCATGTCGCACTTCTGAGGGGGGGGTAAGGAGTTGTATATGGTTACTTGTGTTTGCCTGTTTTCACCGGATTAAATCTGGCGATCGCACAGAGGCTACAGCAGCATAGAGGATACACGTAAATATCCCGTACTTGCACAAAACCTGATGGTAGCAGATTGGCAATGGGGGAGCTAAGTAGTAGGCTCTGTTTTTCCGGACATTTCAATGATACTACCTACGCATAATATCATCAGAGAATATTAGTAATTGGGTCGAGGAAAATTAAAGCTGTTTCCCAGGATCTTGTTAAAAAAATGCCCACACCCAAAAAACACGGTGTTTTGGATTCTGGCTCTGCCTTACTACTAGACAACTGCTAGACCCCCACGGGGTTACAGCCCCTCGTATTACTTCGTTTTTGACAATCGCCTAATTATGTAGGGCGCTGCAAACCGCACCTTACCATATTTGTAGCACGTCCAACCCGGGTTTTAGTAAGTTTTGATCGTGTATTTTTCTAGGGCAGATTTAGTCAGACTCTCTGATACAAACGGGTTTATCGCTGCCAAATCTGCCCTGCCAGACAAGGTTAATTCGTATTACGAACCTGCCAGAATTTTTAGGTAAGCTTCTACTGTTTTGGACAACCCCATTTCTAGCGCTTCTGCAATTAAAGCATGACCAATTGATACTTCTAGTATATCAGGAATAGAGCAAAATTTAGCTAAATTTTGCAAATTTAAATCATGCCCAGCATTCACCCCTAAACCTGCTGATTGAGCGGCTTGAGCTGCTTCAACATATTGTTGAAAAACAGATTCAACTCTCTCTTCGCGAAAAGCAGTTGCGTAGGGTTCCGTGTACAGTTCTACTCTGTCTGCTCCAACTTCTTTTGCTAGCGGCATGAGAGCAGCATCTGCGTCCATAAATAAGCTGACTCTGATACCATTGTCTTTTAATTTTTGAATGATTGGTAAGAGCCGATCGCGATTTTCGGGAATATTCCAACCGCTATCGGATGTTAGCACGTCGGGAGCATCTGGCACCAAGGTACACTGAGCCGGTTTTACGTCGCAAACTATATCCATAAATGGCGGCTGAAACGGATTTCCTTCGATGTTGAACTCAACGGTTAGCATTTTAGCTAATTCGTAAACATCCGCAGCTTTGATGTGCCTTTCGTCGGGGCGGGGATGGACTGTAACGCCGTGGGCTCCGGCGGCAATTACTGTTTTTGCGGCTTCAGTAACGCTGGGGATGCCGATGTTTCGAGAGTTTCTTAGGAGGGCGATTCTGTTGATGTTGACGCTGAGTTTTGTCACGGGATGTTACTCTTTAAGGTTGATGCTACTATATTATCGCTTTCGGTACGAAACCTTGAGCCTATAGCGGTAGTTTTAGGGTGTTATCAAAGTAAAAATTAGCTTCTGCAAGCGGTAAACTTTCTGCAAATAAAGCCTCAGCTATTTGCTGTTTTGCTGTCAAATCTTCAAGGTGGGCGATGCAGAAAAGGGGTGCAACGCGATCGACTATTTCGGGCGGAAAGTCTCGGCTGAAATATTTTAGTTCAAAATCGTATCTGTGGGGACGGTAAATCATGCCCAACAGTTCGACTAAGGGTAGAAGCGTCCAATTGTGATAGTTGCCGATCGCATCTACTAAATGTCCGCGATAAATTTCTTTTTTTACCAGAGGTTGCAGCAAATCGAAACGAATTTTAATTTCGTTGAATCGGGTTTGCATTTGGGATAAATGATGGTTTTTATCCAAAGGAAGCGGTACAATTATATTAGCTTTGTCAAAGGCGATCGGCACTTTCCCGTGTCTCTCTATTTCTAGAAAATCGTTGCGGCTGCTGCGCCGGAAAACGGCGAAATCAATTAGCAAAAACGGCGGGGTTTCTTTGAGCCGCCAGAAGCACTGCGATTGACCGTGCCAAGCGGGTTCGGGAACTCGATATTTGAGTTCGATTTCGGCAATTTCTGCGAGGGATTTTTCAACAATATCAAAGGTTTGTTCCACGCAGTTATCTTCAACCACAACCGCAATATCGAGGTCTGACCACTCGTCGGTGTATCCGTGGGCTGCTGAACCTCCTTGCCACAAAGCGAGAACAAAATCTAAAGGTTTTAAGGTGGAAACAATCTTTTCGAGAATGATTTGTCTCATGGAATCAAGCTATACTGTTTGTTTTCCCTGGCTTGCACAAGTTTAACAAACGATCGCGTGTTGAGATTGCTCCGCGACAGTTGTCCGAGGAGTTGCTAATGCTTCCGGTTGTGCACTGCTGCCAAAAATTACACGGGAAGCTGCAAGGGAAAGTGGCAATATGAGGGAAAGTGCGATCGCCCGCGATTGAAAATCAGCCTTAAATTGTCAGAATCAGAAACTTGCCCGCTGTCCGGTAACATGAGAAAGGATTAATTTTAAACAGCGCGGCATGGCTACTATTTGGGAACTCGACTTTTACAGCCGTCCAATCATAGACGAGCGAGAGAAAAAAAAATGGGAAGTGTTGATCTGCGAAAGCCCGCTGAATGTAGGCGACAAGGCCGAATCTCTGTTTCGCTACTCGCAATTCTGCTCCAGTTCTACCGTAAATTCCCTGTGGCTGGCGGGTGCTATTAAAGATGCGATCGCCGCAGCACCGAAACGCCCCGAAAAAATCCGCTTTTTCCGCCGCCAAATGGCGAACATGATTACTAAAGCCTGCGATGACTTGGACATTCCCGCCGCCTGCAGCCGCCGCACCCTCGCCCTTAGCCTGTGGCTGGAAGAACGGATGCAAGACGTTTATCCCGCCGAACCGGGCTATCAACCGGTCGTCAACCCGAGCGTTCAATTTGTACCAGAAACGCCAGTTGCGCTGCCGGATGCTTTAATCGGGGAAAAATGGGCGTTTGTGAGTTTGCCGATCGCAGCTTTTGACGAAATGTCCGAGTGGGATATCGGATTTGGCGAAGCTTTCGGACTGCCGATGACACGCCTCGCCCCAGAAACGCAAATTCCGGGACTAATTATCTACTCGTCGAGAGCAACAGCTTTGGCAGGTTGGATGTCTGGTTTAGAGTTGGCTTTTCTGAAATTTGAGAGTGGCCCACCCGCTAGGCTGGTATTAGATACGGGAGCTAACGATCGCTGGATTTTAGCTAATCTCAGAGATGCAGGAACTGAGAGAGAAGCGAAAGGATTTGAAGCAGCTAAAAACCAAGCAAAAAAAGTACATTTTTTAGCAATTCAGTCGAATCCCGAATCGGAATCTTTTGCAGGATTTTGGCTGCTGCACGAACTAACTATTTAGTCATTAGTCATTAGTCATTAGTCATTAGTTATGAGTCAATATAGCTGTTAAGTCTAAAGTAATGACGGTAGATTATTAACTGATGACTGATGACCAATGACTGTAAAATCTGGTTATCGTCAATTACACCAGTTTTCCCAAAAGTATCTAAATGTAGACCCGTGCACCCAACCCATATCCAGTAAGTTATTGCCAATTCTTTAATCGAAAACCGAAAATCGAAAATCGAATCGCTCATTACCAACCACCGACAACAATGACCAATCACCAATCAGCAGAACAACTGTTAGAACTAGCCACCAAAGCAGGTGCAGAAGCTGCTGAGGTATTGGAATCGCAATCGCTCTCGCGGCCGGTCTTTTTTGAAGCAAACCGCCTCAAACAGCTAGAAACCGCCCAAGCAGAAGGCATTGCCCTGCGGCTGTGGCGGGACGGGCGGCCGGGTTTGGCGGTGGCCTACGGGCCCGTGGAACTGCAAATTTTGGTGGACAGGGCGATCGCGCTTTCACAACTTAACGAACCGGAAACCATCGAACTCGGCACCGGTGAGAAAGTTGTTTATCCCGATCGCGGAGTGTCGGTGCCGGCCCAACAGCTAGTAAACTGGGGCAAAGAGGCGATCGCGATCGTCCGCGAAGCTTATCCAGAAAGCCTCTGCACCGCCGAACTCGACTGCGAAATCGAGAGCACCCGTTTGGTGAACACCAAAGGCTTGGATTCCAGTCACACCGACACCACCCTCAGCGGTTACTTATCAGCAGAATTAGTGCGGGGCGAAGATTTCCTCAACATTTGGGAAGGCGAAACCGAACGCGGCACCCTCGACTTAAACACCAGCGCCAAGCGGGTTTTGCAGCGTTTAGAATGGGCGAAAGACAATGTTGCTCCCGCCACGGGCCGCGTGCCGGTGCTATTTACAGCCAAAGCAGCCGATTTGCTGTGGGGGACTGTCTGTGCGGCGTTGAACGGCAAACAGGTACTCGAAGGCGCTTCGCCTTGGAACGATCGATTAGGCCAACAAGTGACTTCGCCGCTTGTCACCCTGTCGCAGCAGCCGGATATCGGGCCCTATAGCTGTCCTTTTGACGACGAAGGTACTCCCACGCGGGCGATCGTCTTTATCAACAGCGGAGTGTTGCAGCTATTTTATACCGATCGCACCACAGGTCGAGCCTTGGGCAGTGGCACCACAGGCAACGGATTTCGGCCGGGTTTGGGCAGCTATCCGACACCGAGTTTGTTCAATATTTTGATTAAGCCAGGTTCGCTTTCGCTAATCGATTTAATCGCTAAATTAGACGACGGAATTGTAGTCGATCAAATGCTTGGTGGCAGTGCTGGAATTTCCGGCGATTTTTCAATTAATGTCGATCTAGGCTACCGAGTCAAAAAAGGTCAAATAGTCGGCAGAATCAAAGACACAATGGTAGCTGGCAATGTCTACAACGTCCTCAAACAATTGGTAGAATTGGGAGGAGATTCCGAGTGGAACGGTTCTTGCCAAACACCATCTGTAATTGTAGAAGGATTGTCCGTCATCGGTAAGAATTAAAGTCAGTTGGCAGTTGGCAGTTGTTAGTAGTCAGTTGTCAGTTGTTAGTAGTCAGTTGTCAGTTGTCATCAATCATCAGTCAACAGTCAACAGTCAACAGTCAACAGTCAACAGTCAACAGTCAACAATTCCCAATTCCCACTTCCCATACATAATATGCGTATTTGTTTTATCGGCGATTCTTTTGTAAACGGTACTTGCGATCCCAAATGTCTCGGTTGGACAGGACGGATTTGCGCGGCCGCTTGCGGACAAGGACACGATATTACCTACTACAATTTAGGAATAAGGGGAGAAACCAGTGCCGATATAGAAACTCGTTGGTTCAACGAAGTTTCTCGCCGCTTACCTCACTACGGCGATGGCAGAATAGTATTTTCCTTTGGCGTCAACGACACTTACCGAGACAACGAAAAAATTCGCATAGAAGTTGACAAATCAATTGAAAATACCCGCTGTATTCTCATGTCAGCCAAAAATATATTTCCAGTATTAATGGTAGGGCCACCGCCAGTTATTGATGCCGATCGCACAAGGCGGATTGCCAACTTATCTGAACAGTTTGCCCAAGTTTGCAACGAGTTAAATGTGCCTTATTTAGATGTTTGCACCCCGCTGCAAAACTCGGAAATTTGGCATAAAGAACTTACCGAAAATGACGTTTCCCATCCCCGCGCCGCCGGTTACGCTGAATTGGCGAAAATAGTTCACAATTGGGACGGTTGGAAAGCTTGGTTTAAAAATATCAATATATCAGATCAAGAGACAGTAACGCTGTTCCGAGCCGTCGGCAAAAAAGAAATGGAACTGATTAAAGAAAGCGATTTTCTGGCATTTCCGCCACGCTTATCCTTTCAGCCTACTTTTTATCCCGTACTTCACAAAGCCTATGCCATACAAATCGCGAGAGATTGGAATACAAGAGATGCAGCATCGGGATATTTCGGCTATGTCACGCGCTTTCGGGTGGCGACAGAATTCTTAAAAAAATATCCAGTTCAAAATGTGGGCAGTTCGATTCACCAAGAATATTGGATTCCGGCAGAAGAATTGGCTCAATTTAATCAAAACATTGTGGGCAAAATTGAGATTTTTGCGGAATATCAACCCTAAACTCGGAGCTAACTATGCTTGAATTTAATCAATTTTCAGTAGTGAGTTTTGACTGCTACGGCACTCTGAGAGATGGGGAAAGGGGAATACTGCTAGTCTTGAGACAATTGCTGTCAAGTCACGAGATATATTTGGGTAAATCGCCGACACGAAAAAACAGGATTTTGCGCGACACTGCCGGCCAGCGGCCAGCCTGATTTAGAAGTGCCGGATTTAAAAACACTGGTGGAGGCTATAAGGTAAAAAAATCGCAGATTGATATCAAATCCGGTAGCATCGGAATTACAGCAGATTTTAGGTAAGTATCGAAGGATTTTTCGCTAAAGTGCGATCGAGCAGACAATTCTCAGGTCATCTACGCTATTTATGCCGTACATAACTATCCCTAAACAATTTAGGGAACCTTCCAGGGTTATCAAATCTCAACTTTTTTTACGACCAAAACGCCTAGCCATTTTTGAAGCTTGTCTGATCGGTTTAATTTCAGGACTGGCTGGTGTTTTGCTCAAATCAGGAGTCGGATGGCTGGGCAGTTGGCGAGTTGCTACCTCGACAGTAATTCCAGCTTGGATATTACTGCCCAGTGTCGGTTTATTGGGCGGGTTGCTGACAGGTTTATTGGTTGAGCGTTTGGCTCCCGAAACTGCCGGCAGTGGCATTCCTCACGTCAAAGCTGCTCTTGGCGGAGTCAATCTTTCCTTAGATTTGCGAGTAGCTGTCGCCAAACTTCTGACGACTATTTTAGCAGTTGGTTCCGGTTTAACTTTAGGCAGGCAAGGCCCGACTGTGCAAATAGGAGCATCTTTGGCTGGCTGGATAGGTCACTTGATGCCGACTTCCCCAGACTACCGCCGACAATTGATTGCTTGCGGTGCTGCTGCAGGATTGGCTGCAGGTTTCAATGCTCCCATTGCAGGAGTTTTGTTTGTAGTTGAAGAACTGCTGCACGACGTTTCGGGATTGACTTTAGGGACTGCAATTATCGCTTCATTTATCGGTGCAGTTGTCTCGCAGCTTTTGGGCGGCGATAGTTTAAATTTGAACCTTCGCGCGTACCAAACCAGTTTTGATGCTCAGGAAATCCCGTTTTATATACTATTAGGAGTTTTAGCGGGATGGCTGGGAGCTTTGTTCACCAAAGGGATTATGGCTAGCTTGCAATTTAACAGGCGATCGCTCAAATTAGCTTTGCCTGTGCGAATGGCTCTAGCTGGTTTAATCTGCGGTTCAGTAATAGCTTTTCTTCCAGCAACTTTCCGCGATAATACTGGTTTACGGGAGTTTATGCTGACCGGTGAAGCAAGCGGGATAACGAGTTTAATTGCTTTTGTAGCTCACTTTTTTCTGACAATTATTTCCGCTGCTTCTGGAGCTCCGGGAGGATTGTTTTCCCCTGCCCTAGTTATGGGTTCTGCACTCGGTCACATGGTGGGAATTGTGCAGGCAGATTCCCTGGGAGTCGGTTTGCCGGTAACTTACGCTTTGGCGGGAATGGGAGCGTTTTTTTGCGCGGTTTCTAGGGCGCCGATTACTGCTGTAGTGATTGTGTTTGAAATTACGGCGGATTTCAAATTAGTGCTGCCTTTGATGATCTGTTCTGTAGTTGCTTATTTGGTGGCGGAAAAGGTGGACAGTGGCTCTTTGTACGATCGCCTTTTGGATTTTAACGGCATTCAACTGACAAAGGCAAAAGCTGCGAGCAATACTTTGAGCGACTTGCACGCAGATGACGTGATGCAGCGCCGAGTTGAAACTCTTTCGAGTCTGCTGACTTTTGATGAAGTGATGCAGGCTTTTTCGCGATCGCACCACCGAGGATTTCCAGTAGTTGAAGATGGCAAATTAGTGGGAATTGTCAGTCAAACCGATTTGGCAAATGCCAGCGGGCGCAATTTGTCCGGCAACTCCCTGCTTAAAGAATTTATGACTGTACAGCCGATCGCAGTCAAAGCAAGCGATACTTTAAGCGAGGTATTGTACAGGCTCAACAACTACAATATCAGCCGTTTGCCAGTCGTAGAAGGTCGGCGTTTGGTGGGAATTATTACCCGCAGCGACATTATCCGAGTTGAATCCGATCGCCTCAGCGGAGAAACCACCCAGGGCCCGCATCCAGAACCTTCTTATGTTGTCTATCAAACCAAAGCCCCGCAAGTGGGAAACGGCCGCTTATTAGTACCGCTTTCCAACCCCCAAACAGCACCCGCTTTGCTGCGACTGGCTGCGGCGATTGCGCGCGATCGCAATTACGAATTAGAATGCCTGCAAATCATCATAGTACCGCGCAACAGTTCCCCCTCAGAAAGCGCAGTGCGGACAACCAAAAGCCGCCGCCTGCTACAACAAGCAGAGCGAATAATTCGCAATTGGAACTTGCCGGTACACACCCAAATACGGGTAGCTCACGACGTGCCTAACGCGATTTTGGAGACAATAAAGGAGCGACATATCGATTCAATTTTGATGGGCTGGCAAGGCGAATTTTCCACAAAAGGACGCATTTTTGGCGATGTGGTGGATACCGTAATTCGGCAAGCAGGCTGCGAGGTTATTTTGGTGAAGTGGAGCGAAAAACTATTAGCAACACGTAAGAAAAATGAGTTTTCCCCCATTTTCAGCGGGCGAAAATATACGTCTATTGAATGGGAATTCAATACCGAAGGAGTTGATGGTGCAGATAATCCCGGATTGGCGATATCCTCAGATTCATTAGCGACTCCAGAGACGGAACTTTCCCCGCCGAATTCAGACCTTCCAGGGCCAGAATTGGGACTGCACACGCTGATGGGTTTGCATCGCTGGTTGGTGCCTATTCGCGGCAGTTACAAGCAAGCTGCGGCTTTGCGGCTGCTACCTGCTTTGGTGGCTGCGAGTGCTGTACCGGAGATTAAATTGTGTCAGGTTCATCAGCCTTCTGTTGCAGAACCCGATCGCGGAGAATTAAAGCAAGCAGCGGAGTTTATCAAGCGCCGGGTTAGCTGTTCGATAATAGCGACTTCGGTTTGCGCTAAATCGGTTTCTGATGCTTTAATTGATTTGGCTCAGAACGATCAGTGCGATGCGATCGTCCTGGGAGCGAGCCGGGAAGGGCTGCTGAAGCAGGTGATTCACGGGAATATCCCGGAAGCTGTGGCGCGCGGGTGCGACTGTACAGTCATTTTAGTGCGATCGGCCTCTTAGCTAACCCGACGGGAATCCCCCTTCTTCCTGACATCCGTTAAATGCCTTACCGAATCCGTTGCCGAATTTCCTTATTCTTATGGCAGCCAAAAATCGGGAATGAAAGTTTTAGTCAAACTGCGAGTAAACTGATTAATCTTTCTCCCGATTTGAATGTGCGGTTCGTCAGCTTCCACGGGAATAATTGCCGCTTTGTTTCCGATTCCGAAACGCGAAATTACCAAATTTGCCGCCTCCAAACCAGTAACATAAGCCTTTTCCTGCGACCAAGAACCGTGACGGGTCACAACCCAATCGCCGCTCATCAATACATTATCATAACTTGTTACCGCAGGCAACAAATATTGATAGCTACCAGGGGCAAAATGCGTCACGGCCCGCGACAGCCGAATCGCGCTGCTGTCAATTACTTTTGCTTCCCGAAAAGCGGGGATACAAGTGGCTAAATCCCGCTGAACTAAGGCCACAATTTCCTCATCTTTCAGGGGAATTAATTGATTGGCGTGATAAAAGTCAGCTTCGACAACTGTTCCCGGTTCGTCTCTAAATTCGTCGTGCAAAGCATTCAAATCAAAAAACGTCCATCCCGTAGTTGAACTAAATCCAAAACAGGCATTAGAAGGCAGCGGAATGTCAATTTTTCGGTCAAACCACAGGCGAACAGCTAACACATCAACTGCACCCAAATTCATCGCGTCCCGAAACTCTTGGCGACCTTGCAAAGCTGGGCTGCTGCTGATTATTTTTTGCATTCCCGTGACGCCAACTGCAAAAATAACTGCATCTGCATCGAAGGTTTCTTCGCCGCAAACAACGCCTGTTGCTCTGTTGTGGCTGTCAACTACTAAGTCAGTAACTCGCTGCTTTGTCAATACTTTTGCACCTAGTTTTTTCAGGCGATCGACCCAGGGACGAAAGATTTTTTCTCCCACAGTTCCGCGACACCAAACTACATCAAAATCCGGTTGGTGTGCTAATATGAAATAATAAAGCATTCCCAAAGCAGCGGCGGCAGAACATTGTTCTCCTGGTGCAAATAAACCTACTAATAACATAGGCTCAAAAGCATCGCGGTAGAGTCTTGCAGACACGCCAAACTGTTTGAATAGTTCGCGGGCTGTGACGCGATCGTACCTGCGCCAAGCTTCGTCGGAATTGTCGAAATCTAGGACGGCGTAGAGTAAGGGTAAGGCGGAAAGTCTATCGACTAATGGCAGTCTTTTAAATCTGGTGTAAAGAAAGGTTCCTAACGGTGTGGGAAGGCGCGGTTCGTCCTGAAAAATTGGCGATTCTACTTCCAATCCTGCTGGTGAATACTGACAAGAACGAGTCCAAGGCGTGAAGGGATCGAGTCCTAATTCCTTGACTAAGGAAAAGATGTTTTTGTAGGGATACCAGAAGCCATGAATGCCTGCTTCTACGGAACGCCCGCCGGCGGTTTTCCACCCTGCAACTAAGCCACCCGGATAAGGGCCTGCTTCTAGCAGGGTGACATCATAGCCTTGCTGTGCTAGGTGATAGGTAGCGCCTAAACCGGCCCATCCTGCACCGACGACGACTATTTTTGGGGTTGACGATTCTGCTGACATTGCGTACCTCTTGATAATTTATTAATGATGACATAATTCATAAAATGCGGATTTGATATAAAATGTGTTGCATTATGTGCTAAATTTCGCTTGAGTGAATAATGAGTGTCAAAAACCGCCAGCAGACTAACCTGTTGCTGCTCTTATTTCCCGCTACGGCATGGCTGATGGTTTTCTTCATTTTGCCCGTGCTAATTGTACTGTTGTACAGTTTCTTAGAACGCGGTACTTACGGCGGTGTTACTTGGATATTTACTCTCAGCAATTACCAGCGTTTGTTCAGTGGACTTTTCTTAGGAGTAATTGGGCGATCGCTCTGGCTGGCTTTTCTAACAACAGCAACTTGCTTGTTAGTTGGCTATCCCCTAGCATTCTTCATCGCCACCCGTTCTCCTCGCTGGCGAAATGCTTTGCTTTTGCTGGTAATTATTCCATTTTGGACTAATTTTTTAGTGAGAACCTACGCCTGGATTATACTGCTGCGTAGCGAAGGAGTAGTTAACACAGCCCTGCAAAGCCTGCAAATTATTAGCGAACCGTTAAACTTGCTTTTTACGCCTTTTGCTGTGGCGATCGGTCTTATTTACGGCTATTTACCTTTCATGGTTCTGCCTTTATATTCTAGCATAGAACGCTTCAATTTTTCATTAGTAGAAGCCGCTCACGATTTAGGTGCAAATGATATTCGCACTTTTTGGCGCGTATTTTTACCATTAACAACTCGTGGTATTGTTGCAGGCTCGATTTTAGTTTTCGTTCCCGCTGTCGGCGCTTTCATCACACCAGATATATTGGGCGGATCTAAAACAGTTATGGTGGGAAATTTGATTCAGAATCAGTTTATGAGAGCCCGCGATTGGCCTTTTGGTTCGGCGCTTTCTATGCTGTTGACGGTAATCATATTGATTCCTGTGTTAATTTACTTCCGCGTGTCTGACGAAACCGAATAAGGTAAGGTATATACAAATCGTTGCACCCTGCGTTTAGCTTAAGATGCGCTAATGACTAATGACTAATGACTAATGACTAATGACTAATGACTAATGACTAATGACTAATGACTAATGACTAATG
>NZ_JAUBOS010000142.1:0-2712 GCF_036700365.1 Microcoleus sp. w2-18bC1 | reverse complement strand
TTGCACTTTACTATTGAGCGCGCGATCAAATAACCCAGGCCACGTAACACGCGGGCGATATATTCAGCAAGCCCTACTTAGCTAGGGTGCGGCGTTTTTGTTTAACAGGAAAGTCGGCGATTCTTTGAGCAGTTTAATTTTAATTTAATGATGATAGCGAGTTTCTATTTAACGGGCGATCGTAACTTTTGTCACGCTATGTAAGTTTTGCAGGATAAACAGGGATGAGAGGGTACTCCTTTGCATGGCAATTGTTATGCAGTGATCGATTGTTTAGTAGTGCAGCCACAAAATAACGCGGACTTTTTATTTAAATTGCATATTCGAGGCGGGCGAGACGCCCACCCCACTCATTGTTTTATTGTTTTTTGACATACAATTTAAATCCACAACAGCTTATCCCAACAGAATTGTTTTCAAAATACTCCTTCTAAACTGGATTCATGTCTTTTGGTCAGCCGCGTGGCTCTGACAGGGTAACTGGGAGCCTCTCATATTGGTAAAAATACTTCTTCTGGCTCCTTCCTTCTGCCTTCTGCCTTCTGCCTCTGGCCTCAAAACTCCAATTTTGGGCTTGGCTGCTTTCATTGAGATGCTCCCTACTTACGATTACTTATTCAGGCATAGAAACTGGCTGAATGTATTGAGTATTAGCGCGCACATAACAGCCTTGTCTTGTGAGCAACCAGGGTTGACCGTTCGCCATCGTAATAGCATTTGCTCCCCTGAGTTCAGCAGCAACTGTATCTTTATCCGCGCGGTAAACTTGTTGAATTGCTCCGTTTGCGGTCTTGCGACAGTTGAGTTGTCCATCTCGCGAGGTGACACGCCAAGCAGGCCAAGTTACAAAACCATTTGTTGGACTCGACCAAGTATTAGCATTGCTAGAAGTATAGTCGCCACTTGCATTAGGACGCGGTAAAGCTTCGACTAAATTTACTTTAAATGTCTGGCCAATAGAAGGACAATTTTCTCCTGCTTTCACCTTCCAAGTAACTTCGGCTCCCAATTGGCTGCTTCTTCCAACTTGACGCCTGACAATGGCAATATCTCCAGAACAAACAATTTTTCGGCCAGGGCCGGTCGCACTGTCTTTAAAAGTCCCATTGTAATAGTAAGAGCCTGCTGCTCCTTCGGAACGGGTAATTTGAATATTGCCCAAAAATTCCCGATTGCCTACTTTGGTCAAGTAAAAACCGCTGCGATTGTTTCCTTTTTCTGACAAGTTTAAAGTAGTTTTACCGTTAGGATTAACATAAGTGGTAGCGCTAGCAGCAGCGCACCAAATTAATGACACAACTCCTGTGGATAACAAAATGGAAAGTTTTTTCACAGCAACACCTTGTATGATATGAATCTCTACTTTATTTATAGCTGTTGGTGAAAATACTTGACCAGTCGCTCAAATGAGTGACACTCATTTGAGCGACAGCGCACTCGTCTGACCCTGCGTGCGGACTCTCCCCGGCATCAAATCTGCATAACTTCACCTTGCTTCAGCTCTCTTCCACTCTCTTCACTTGTATGCACTTGCATCACGATGCCTACAAGCTTCAACTTCTGACTCATTGCAGGTTCCAATAATTAGCAGCAGAATAAATTTATATACGTAAGTAAGGGAGTTCCAATCACCGCTAAATACTGTGGATTTTACGGGTACTCCCCGGTGGGTCAAGTTGCGATTACAAACACTAGGGCGATTTTTACAGGTAGCAGATTTCCAATCTAAGAATGCTTGTAAAGAAATGTAAAAGCTCCTGATCGCCGATTGGTTTGACAGAAAGTACGATTTTTAAGCGGAGTCGGTAAAAAAAGTAGTCTGGATTCAGCGCAAAAATGAACTTGACCAACACAAATTAATTTGCTCGAAACTTAAATCCTTGTTGAATGGATAATAAATCATGGCTGACGGTCAATTAGGAGTTATATTAAAGATGGCTCAAACAATTAATCCTCAAATTGAGAGCGATCGACACTTTGAAATAGACTTGGCAAAATTGCGCCAACTGCCAGCAGGAACATTAGGGTGCGAAGTGGCGCGATTTCTAGACGAACAAGGCTTTGAGCCGATCGCATCGGGAGACTGGCTTCAGCGAAACCACGACGTTTAACGGGTTCTGACTGGTCTTTCAGCTTCAACAGAAGATGAATTTATACTTCAAGCGTTTACTCGTGATCAAGTATTTCTTCCTTCTTGTGCGATTTTAGTGTTAGTTGGACTGATCAGCGGAAAATGCGCGATCGGGCAAATTATCAAAGGCTTAAAACACGGAAAATTAGCCACTCGGTTAATTAATTGGGACGTTGCATCTGATTGGGAAACTCCTTTATATGAAGTTCGAGAAAAACTCGGAATTCTACCCTTAATTGATTAGATTTTCACTCATTACCTCATTACAAAAGTATGCAAAGCACAAGTTACAAACCGGAAATTAGCCTGAGTCCGCGGGAAAGAGCGATCGCGCAATTAGTAGCCCAAGGCCTGCCCAACAAATGTATTGCCAAAAATTTAAATATCAGTCACTGGACGGTTGCTACTTACGTGAGGAGGATTTTTATCAAACTCGGTGTTTGTTCCAGAACTGCGATGATTGCACTGCTGATCCAAGAAAATTTGCTCTGGGACTAATAAATAAGGAATGAGAATTAAATAACTTCCACTCTTGAAAGTGGGATGGGCGTCCCGCCCGTCCTTTTTGGACGGGCGGGACG
>NZ_JAUBOS010000077.1:0-28161 GCF_036700365.1 Microcoleus sp. w2-18bC1 | reverse complement strand
TTATGTTCAACTAAGCAAATCGAAAATTATTTTGCTCACTGCTGTTACTGTACCTCTTAGTCACGCAAAGTGCTGTACTATTCTGTCCTCAATACTCTGTTTGTTATTTTCAAATAACCAGAGTTGTTGGCGATAGACTTCTGTGAGGACTAGCAAAGTTTTATATTGCTTTTTGGTCAGACTTTCCAGAGTCGCACCTGATTCGATTAGCTGATCAATATGAGCCAAGTTTCTTTTGATATATTGCAGTTGTTTTTTAATTGCTTGGATTTTTTTGTTTCTGGTCGGTCGTCGTTGTTTGGCTACTGCTAAGTAGTCTTTTCTGGCTATTTTTCTGTAGGTTCTGGGTTTTTTCTTGATTTTTACTGTGAGAGATTTATAGAGAATGTCGATGATTTTTTCGGTATGAACTCGGGCTCGGTTTAATAGCCCTAAGTCCGTCGGATAGCTAATATCCGCTGGAGCACAGGTCGCATCTACGATTAATTTTCCTTGATTGGGTGATTCATTTTTTGCGTCCGAATCCTTTTTTTTTTCGGGTTTGACTGGGATGGTTTCGCGCATTTTTTCCACCAGGCGTTCGTTCACTTTATTAATTAGATTCGCACTAATACGCCCGTCGAAAGTGAACTAATAGCGACGGGTCAAATGGGAACTCGTTGCTGTAGAGTGATTGACCGATAAAGTATTGTAGATACGGGTTTTCACGGATTTGTTCTACTGTTTCTCTATCGCTAATTAAGAGTTTTTCTTTGATGATTAATGCCCCCAATGCCATGCGAAATGATTTGGCTCTTAAGCCCATTTCGGTCGGGAAATTTTCAGCATATTCTGCTTCAAATTCATCCCACGGGATAAGTTCGGCCATCTTTACCCAACGGTTATCTCCTGACAACCTTCCTTCAAAGGGTAGTTTAAAGTCGGATGGGGGGCTTGGGGCAAGCTCAGCTTTTCTGTACACGATCGCAGGTGGTGATGCACGGGTTTTGAGTCATTATACCTGTTTTTCTTGCACCCTTCCACCTTTTTAGGGTAACACAACTCATACAGTGTTTACTTTTGCAACTGCTTCAGCAAACCCTAACTATCAGTCTACGTTTTTGAGACACAGATTTTGAGATAAGTTTTGCAACAGTTTTTGGTGGGGTGAAGCCAGTTTCTGGTTGGTTGGAGCGGGTGTTGCAAAAACGGTCGTTTTTGCAGCAGTTTCTGAGGAAAATTTAGACCGAGCCGATATGATGTTTGATTTGTAAAGGGTGGATCAAGCAATTATTAAGGAGCCTCAACTTTTTAGCTATGCTGAATTTTGGTTGGTTGCATTTAACCGGGTCTCGTTTGCATGATGTGGGCTGGTTGCATTTAATTTGGTCTCATTTGCATTTAATCTGGTCTTAAATTTGGCTTCAGTTGCATTTAATTTGGTCTCAAAAAAACTCTGATTGCGGTTGGGAGTGATGATGATTGCGGTCTCCTACACCTATCCTGCGATGCGAGTGAAACTGGGCAAAATGTCGCACTTATAAATTCGTAAGAACCTAGCGAAGAGGAGGTTACTTGAATTTTGTAGAAATTGGATATAACTCATAAGATATTGGGACAAGTCAGGTAAAAGTTCTGGCTAGCAAATCTGCAATCTGGCGATCGATGTTGGTCTGCTGAAAACGTCGTCTAGCCATCTCGTAGGCCGATTGGGCGATCGCGATCGTATACTCAGGTTGGTTATGACAGGTATTAATAACTTCTGCGAGTTGGTCTGGCTTGCCGGGAGGAACTAAAAAGCCATTGATGCCTGGTTCTATTAATTCAATAGCCCCTCCAGATTGAGCAGCAACTATAGGTCTACCACACAGCATAGCCTCGACAATAACTCTCCCAAAAGGTTCGGGTGCGGTTGAGGTATGGGCAACTAAATCACAAATTGCCATTAACTGCGGAATATCTGAACGAAAGCCTAAAAACTTAACTCGATCTTCAAGTCCTAATTCTGCCACTTGTTTATGTAATTGCTGGACATAATCCTGCTCGCCAAAGAGCGCATCACCAACTAAAATAGCTGTTACATTTTTTGGACAGTAGGTAAGTGTTTCAATTAAAATATGTTGACCTTTCCAAGGTGACAATCGGCTGAAATGACCTACGATAAATTGCCCATCAAGTTCTAGCTGTGTCTTGAGTTGGCTACTTTTAGAGTGATCGCTCTGATAGACTTCAGGCTCAAAGCCATTGTAGACAACATCGATTATGTCCGAGCGTCCTCCTGCTTCTAGGAAAGCAGTCTGACTTGCTTTAGAGTTAGCAATAACCAATGATGCAAAGCGATTAGCCAAAGTTACAGCTACTTTTAAGTTAGTTGGGCTGAAATGGTCTGTAGATAAAATGTCATGCAAATGATACACGATAGGGCGACGACTTAAAAAGCTAGCTAATGCACCAACAACTAGAGCTTTTTGCGTGTTGGCGTAGATCAAATCGTATTGACGAGCTTTTTGAACAACTTTAGCAATCAAAGGCAGTAGCGCGGTAACACTACTTAAACTCTGTATCAAGCTGCTTTCTTTACGAACTTTTATCGCGGTACTCGCTAACACCTCAACGGGAATTTGCTGTTGTTCTAGTAATTGCCTAAAAGAACCATCTACAAATAAGCCAACTAGACAGCTATCTCGATAGGGTTTGGCAATATCTATTAGGCAAAGTTCGGCACCACCAGGCTTTCCGCTCTGGTCTAAAAATAGTATTTTCATGTTGTTTCTTGATAATAAATTGCGTAATTATTGATCCTTTTTCGGCTGAATCAACAGCACTTTTCTAACTTTTTGCGCGATGTTCTGCCAATCAAAATTCTTAGCAGCGTATTCCTGACACGCTTCTCTAGAAGGCATCGGCACTTTTCCACTTAGCAGTTCTGCCAATCGCTCAGCTATAGCTGTTGCCTCTGTAGAAGCAGTAATCAAATTTGGTGAAAACGGCTCTAAAATTTCTGGCATTCCACCCACTGGAGTACATAGCGCTGGAGTACCACAGGCGAGGGATTCTAGCACAGCTAATCCAAATCCTTCTAAAGATTGGCTCGGCATCACACTTAGGTCGGCGGCTTGGTAAGCTATGGGCAGTTGGTCATCTGGCAAAAAGCCGAGAAATTTAACGTTGTCATTGAGTCCCAAATCTGTTGCTTGCTGCTCAAGAGCCGTTTGTAGTGGCCCTTTTCCTGCGATCGCCAGCCAGATATCAGGAATTTGAGGTTTAATCATCGCGAGCGCCATCAACAGCTTATCGAGTCCAACTCGATGCACTAAGCGACGCGCTGTAAATAGAATCGGGCGATTTTTGGGCCAGTCCATCTGCGATCTGGCGACCGGGCGCGATCGATTGAGTTGAAATCGCGACAGATCGACACCGCCGGGAATTACGTGAATTTTGTTCCAAGGAACTTGATATTCTTGATGTAAAATATCACCAAATGCTTTGCTCAGGACAATAAAGCGATCGCACCGATGATAAACTCTGTCTTCTAGCCAATGCTTCAAAAAAACGCTCAGTTTACCAGAACCCTCCTGCTTACTTTCCAAAGCCCAAGGCCCGTGAAAGGAAAAGGTAACAGGAACCCCCGGAGGTAAAACTTGCAAAAGAGGAAAACTATATAGTGCAAAATGCAGATTAATGGCATCGGGTTTTGCAGATTTTAGTTGCAAAAAATTGGAGCGAATCAGCCAAAGCCGTTCCCAGAGTCGATGTTCTGGTTCAGCTAAATTAGTGAGTTTTACGCTAGAATTTGACTGAGTTTTTGGTAGACCAACTCCACACAATTCAACTTGATCTTGACTGGCTGCTAGTTGATGCGTGAGCTCATATACATATCGATCCAGACCTCCCGGTGTTTTCGGAAACCATCCGATTCCGACGCAAAGAATGTTTGCTGCTGTAGCAGCAGGGTTAGTTGTATAGTTTTCCACTTGGTTGTTGGCAAATATACATTAAAGTTACAATAACTGAGACATCCTGATTATAGCTGTATATTGTCAGATCATGAAGAATCGATTTCTGTTGCTAGTAAACAAATTATGGCAAAAACAGCGGTTATTCATCCAAAAACTGAAGAACTCTCTGAATTATTTTAAGCCGATCGAGAACGATCACCAACATCGCAGGATGAGTTTCTCAGCCCAGGCGATCGCAGGAGTCATCATCTCTACTGTAACTGCACTGTCTGTAACTGCACTGTCTGTAACTTCAAACCCTTTACCCAATATCTCCTACAAAACATCTTGGATCGGTAACACCTTTGGCGGTGGCAGTAAGTGGGTACAAATTCAAATCAGTGCCATGTACGTGGCAAACGATGGCACTGTTTACACCAATAGCGTCTGGGATGAAGCGGGTAGAGAGGCAGGAATTTATAAAGATGGAGATGCGATCGCCAAAGCTAGTAATCTTCATGGATGGGGGAGAACAGGAGGAGAAGCAGTCACGGCAAATAGTAAATACCTTTATATCGCCATGGCACAGGGGACAATAGACAGGATGGTAATTCAAGATTATCCCCCCTCTAAAACAGAGTGGTATTGTGTGAAACGCTACAACTTATCGGGAGAACCTGCTCCTTTTGCAGGTGGGCGTGGTTACGATAAAAGTATGTTAATTGTTAGCACATCCGGTCAAGTAACTGGATTAGCTAACGTTGGTAGCGAGCTTTATGTCAGTGATAGTGCCGCCAATCGCATCCGCGTCTACGATGCCGAAACTATGGCAGAATTACGCAGTTGGTCAGTCGATCGCCCCAAACAAATAGCTGTAGATTCTCAAAGTAACCTATGGATTCTGCAAGCAAAAGACGCTAGTAATCCTCCCCAGATTCTGCACTATTCCAAGACAGGAACCTTATTATCCCAGAAAATTACCGATGTTGTAGACCCTACAGCCCTCGCGATCGATCCTCAAGGTAGGCTATTAGTCACAGAAAATGGCCCTCGTCAACAAGTGCTGATTTACGATATCTCAGGAATCCCTAAGTTAATAGGGGCTTTTGGCACTCAAGGCGGCATTTATTCTGGAACTCGCGGAGAAGTTGGAGAACTTAAACTCAACGGTTTAACAGGAGTGGGTACGGATCGAGCCGGGAATATCTACGTTAGCAATGATGGTTTTGGCGGTTCAGGAACCGACTTGAGAAAGTTTTCTCCTCTCGGAAAAAGGCAGTGGCAATTATTGGGTTTACAATTCGTAGATAATGCCGATGCCGATCCAGGTACTGACGGAGTGGATGTGTTCACCAAACACGAACATTTCGTCATGGACTATAGCAAAGAAAACGGTCAGGAATGGAGCTATAAAGCATATACCCTGGATAAGTTTCGCTACCCAGACGATCCGCGACTCCACAACCAAACCCATTCAGCGGCATCAGTTTTTGTCCGTAGAATAGACGGAAAACGTTTCTTATATCTTACCGGGATGTTTGCCCACCAGATTAGCATCTACCGCTTTGATGGAGAAATTGCCGTTCCCAGCGCCATTTTTGCGAGGGATCATTCTACCTGGCCAACCAATCAACCAGCGACGGGAAGCTGGTTATGGCATGACAAAAACGGAGATGGCTCAATTCAAAGTAATGAATATGAAAGTTTAGGTGCAGAAGATGATTCGATTTGGGGTTGGGAAGTTGATAGTAATGGGGATGTATGGCAAGCTAGTGAATCTGGCTACATTAAACACTATCGCTATCTGGGATTAGATACCTATGGCACTCCGAGCTACAATGCTGCCTCTTCCGGAAAAATACCAATGCCAGCGCCTTTTAACAAGCTCTTAAGAATTAAATATTATCCCGATACAGATGTAATGTATCTCGGAGGCTATACAGTCGATCGCCCGCATACAGGTGAGGAATGGGGAATAGTCGGCACAGAGATTGTGCGCTACGACAACTGGACAAGGAATAAAACACTGCGCTGGCGCATAACTCTTCCTTACGATCCGAAAGCCAACCCCATGCTAATTATTAAGGCAATGGATGTGGCAGGCGATAGAGTATTTGCCGTTGATTCTAGAAAGGCTGAAGTATATGTGTACGATACCAGCACAGGAGCTTTTGTCGCAAAGTTAACCCCCGGTACAGAGGTGGCCGGTGAGACTGGCTGGGTAGATATCCCCTACGCACTGCGCGCTTATCGGAGAGCAAATGGTGAATATGTAGTGTTTGTAGAGGAAGATGCGAAAGCTAAGGTGATTGTGTATCGACTTGCAGAAAAGCGTGAAGGCTAGACTCAGTAAATTACCGAATCATATCAAATCCGGTGGCATAGAAATTAATATTATCCACAGTCAGGACACGGCAGCGCCGTTTCGCTACAATTAATCAGGCAATGGTTACATCTTTAGCGAAGGCGATTGATTATTTTGGGGTAGGGAAACGGCATTGCCCCTCCGTGAGATCAAGTTTCAAACTTTATTTTGTTTCCATACCGGAACACTCGCAATACAACTTTTCCGTCTTCTCAACCATCAATTCTTGATCGAATGCCACGGAGGCAAACTCTAAACAGTGTTTGTTCATTTGCAAGCGAAAACCCTTGTTTGCAAGCTTTTGGATGGCTTTTGATAAAGCCTCTGGATCGTCAAAGGGAACGATATAACCTGTTTTTCCATCCTCAATCTGATCCCGAGATCCTCCGCCTTCTGTCCGGATGGTAACTGTTCCGCAACTCATCGCTTCCGCCACTACCAGAGGACAGCCTTCTGAGCGACTCGGTAGCACAAAAATGTCTGAGGCCCAATATACTTCCCGCAGCTCGTCCACATACCCCAAAAAGATAAAGGAACGCGAATCATCATCACTAACAAAGGCATATTCTTTAATCTCCTGCTCCTGATGGCCGGAACCTACAAATAAACACTTCACAGACATTTCAGGAACAGCATTTCTCGCTTGTCTAACGGCATCAATCAAAAGATCGTGACCCTTATTCCAATTGAGTCTGCCTACCAGAGAACATACCAGGTCTTTTTCTTCTAATCCAAACTTTTTGCGTACATTTTCTCGCTCTTCTGGACTGGGAGGACGAAAATATTTCGTATCGATGCCATTTATAATTTTGCGGACTTTAGTTTTGTGAAAACTCAAATCTTTTAGCAAAAATCTTTCAATGTCTGAAGAGATTGCAATAAATACTTTTGGGGCAAATAGCTTCAAAAATATGAAGTATTTTGTGGTTTGCGGTCGCAATACGGCATCTTTAAGTAGTGTCGGATCTTCACCGTGTACTGATGGATGAAATGTAGCAACACAATCTATGCCAGTGATGATTTTGAGAATGCGCCCCAGAATTAACATCGCGTATCCGTGTGCGTGAAATAGGGAAATATCGTATTTATTTACGAGTTCCAAGATCCGAGTAATTTTACCCCAACTGGGAAAAAGAGGTTTCAGATCCTCAAAAATTATCCACTCTTCTGATAAGTCTTTAAGTGCTTCAAAGCGGCTGACAGAACCTGCATTATAATTCACAGGTCCCGTAATCAGAACGACCTTCCACCCAAGCGCTTTTAAACCGCGAATCATAGTCTCGCAATGGGAGGCAACCCCATCATTACAATCGACACGCTTTAAGAGAAAACCTACTGTTTTTTGTTTTTCCATTTTCTGTTCTTGACCTCATAAACTGTTACTTGGGACACATTTTTTTATCGATCGGTGGTGGTGTTTTCCAAGTTTTTATCATTAGCACTGATAAATTTTACCACGATTAAGAATCAAAGACAATGTTTTTTATAATAAATTTGTGCGCTCGTTAGTTTTTTACAATTTACATTGTTTTTGCGACTTAGTTCCTGACTGTAAGTCACGTTAAATTTTTACGCTCGTATTGAAAACCAACATTATCTCGATTTCTCTAGTTTTGATCTAAAATTTTTTAGTCTTGAAAATTAAAATTTCTATCTCATTTAAATCCGGCAATTCGTTGATGCTGGTAGTGCTTGTTAGCTGCCATGCCTATACCCAAAAATCCCCAGAAAACCATGCCAGAGATACCAACGATCACATTTGAACCAGCTAGCATTGGCAAGAACCCAACAACAATAGCACGAGATGCACTGGCAAACGGATCAGACTTAGACTTAGAGGATTGGAACAGGCTGTAAAAAATTAGGAGTAAACCACCTATATAGGGAATGGCTCCCATCCAGCCCAAGGTGAGAAGTAGTTCGATAATTCCACTGTCGATTGGCTGAAGAGTTCCATTTCCCTTACCAATAACCTCACTCAGCGCAAGATTTAGTGTTCTGCCGTAGAGGTCTGCTCTGTCCTTTGCACTCTGATCGTCTTTAACGTTAGACAAACTGGTTACACGAGACTGAATGACTTGGGAAAATGGCTCGACTGTGGACAATGGTACAAGACATAGGGCGATCATCAGGACAAAAGCAATTAAACGAATTTGAAAACTCCCTTTTAGAGAAGCGAGCAGGGTAATTAAAGCTATTATCAAACCTCCCCAAACTGTGCGTACCGATGTTAGCAGGACAGACAAAATGCCAACTGCTAAACCAGGAATACGCAAATTGCCTTGACCAATAAATAGCAAGATATTCCCCGCTAGCATCACTAATCCAAACTGTAAGGGCGCATTCATGGTACTCCACACTCGAAGTCCAAGGGGTTCGGGGTTTCCCATACTGGTATATAGTTTGGTCTGTATCAGCCAGAAACAATCCCACTCAGGTGCAACTAAGTATTGATAGACGCCATAGGATGCTGTCACTAACACACCCCAGAGAAAAGTGCGCTGAATGTTTTCGCGATAGCTGGGGTAATCTCGCCAGTTCACAAATAAGTGGAAACCAAACAGAATGGGGCTGACCCAAGTCATCAGAGAGACGATCGCCGGAACAGGTAAGCCATTAATCAGACCAACCAGAAAACCATAAAACACACCCATAGCAGATAGGATAAAAGGTAAGCCACCTTGTTGATGTGCTTTGGGAAGGTTGCGGTAGAAAGTTACAATGGCGATTGTTGCCACCAGTAGAGGGGCTAACAACATGGGACTGGGATCGGTAAAACCGCTCCGAAAATCCGACACACGGCGAATAAAAGGTGTGAGGAAAAACACCCACCAAGTGAAACCTACATAGAAGATGGGATACCGCAAATATAGGAACAGGCCGACGGCAAGAGAACCCGCTGGAAAGATTATATTCAGAACTTTACCCAGACCTGCTGCAAGGCAGAGGGCAGTAATCAGTAAAAGTCCCAGGATTGCCATCCAAGCTGCCTGGGGTTGTAGTGTCAGAGAGAAGCCCTGTTTTCGAGAGTTATTCGGAATTCCCTGTATTTGACTCATTACTAACTACTTTTTAGGTTTGTGGAATCTTTAACTAGATATTCAGTTTTAAATCTGAGCTTTTAGGAATCTTTAACTAGGTTTTAGGTTTGAAGAATTGTTTTCCCTAGAACCTAACACCTAACACCTAACATCTTACATCTTTATTCGGACTGTTGCCATGTTTCCCAAGCCTGCCAACGTCCACGTAGAGATGCCAGTAATTTCTGTCCTGCTAAGGTGCCTTCTTTAGGTAGGAATCGTAACCATTGTAAAAAACCCGGGGCATCTCGTGTTCCCACGAATGTTGCCCAGAATACAAATGCAGTACGTCGAGTCAATGATAGGTTTTCTAACAAAACTAAAGTTTCATTGTGTACGGCATTAATTAAGGCAATGTCATTGAATCTATTGCGTTGATCTTCGTCAAAACGTTGGGCTGGAAAGTGATCGACTGCTACTTTTGGATCGTAGATTAGCTTCCAGCCTGCCCGTTTTAAGGCCAGACTAAATGCTAGTTCAAAGTGTACCTGGGCTCCAGTACCTCGCATCCGGCGATCGAAGTGCATTTGGCCGATCGCACTCCGCCGAAAACTCATGTTTACACCCTTGAGCACATCTACCTCACGGGCTTCTCCCATCCCTAAGTGATGTCCGCCGATGACTCTGCCAAACCACTGCACTTGTCCCACTACTTCGCGTTCCCCCTTTTCTAACTGGGTGCCGTGATACACCCAATCCCGCCCCCCTACCCCACCGATATTGCTATCTGACAAAAAGTGAGCCTCGATGCGTTCCAGCCAATCGGTGTGAGGTGCGGCATCATCATCGGTAAAGGCGACGATAGCCCCACAGGCGACATCCATTCCTACATTCATGGCGGCTACCACACCAGACTCTCTCACTGTGGCAGTTCGCAGTGGTAAGAATTTTGAGTTTAATGTTTGGACAAATGTCCAAGTTTCAGTATCCGTATCCCGAACTACTACTAAGACTTCATCAGCGGGACGTTTTTGCTTTTTGAGTGCGTCTAAGCAGCGTGCTAAGTCTTTCGGGCGACAGTAACTGGGAATGACAACTGAGATAGTCAGCACGGCTGGAGTTCCTCAAATAAATTCACATAATTACTTGCCATATTAGCCCAGCTATGCTGTTCGGCTATAGTTCTAGCTACTTGACCCATTTGCTGTCTTTGTTGCCGATCGCATTTAACTAATCGATTCAAGGCTTCAGCTAAAGCCTGTGTATCGTCTGAGTCTGGCAAAACGAAGCCACAGTCTGGTGTCACCAACTGCGCCGCCCCCGTCGTAGCAGCCGTAATCACGGGTATTCCTGTCGCCATCGCTTCCAGTACCACTAAACCAAAAGGCTCATAACGGGACGGAAAAACTAAAAAATCTGCTGCTTTCATCAAGTCGGGGACATCTTGCCGGAATCCCAGAAAATGCACCCGATTTTCTAAGTTTAGCGATCGCGCTAACTCAGGATAAGGACTACCTGCGGTTCCACCCACAACTCCGAGGTGCAATTGGGGAACTTGCACTAAGGAATGCAAGACTGTATCCAAGTTTTTCCGAGGTGTACGGATATCCCCAGCAAATAGCGCCAGAGGCACTTCCTCTGATAAACCCCATTTTTGCCGATCAACAATACCAGGAGCAAATTCTCGTAAATCAATGCCATTTAAGATCGTCCGAATTCGATCGCGTGGAACACCGATCGCGATTAATTCTTGGGCGACTTTCTCAGAAACGGCTACTACGACTTTCGCGCGATCGAAGGCTTTTTTCTCCCAATCAGCATTTAAGGCAGTGTAAAACCGCTGATAAGTGCCACGCAAGCTCAGATTTTGTGTTGAGAGATTGCAGGGCGATCGCAACCAGGAACTATGGATAAAATGCACTGCATTCACATCTCCCTTAGCCGAAGTAATTGCACCATTGAGTTTAATAACGTCAAATTCTTTTTGATGTTTATTTAACCACCAAGCACTTTGAGTGGAGAAAGCTATTTCTCGAACAAGTTGCAATGGATACTTTTTAACTGGAATAGAAATCCAATCGACCTGACTGTGTTGTTGCAGTTTCGGGTCTACGTCACTCGCTAACAAGGTAACATGATGACCGCGGCGAATCGCTTCTGTGACGACTTCATAGTTCACGCGACCTTGACCGTCGCCTTTCATGACTTTGTGTGTAACGAGGCAAAGCTTCATTTACTACCTCTTTTTTGAGACAAAGTTGCTTCGTACAAAGTCAGATTATCGCGGGCATTCCCATGCCAACTATACTTTTGTGCCGCAGCATAGGCATTACGGCGCAATTTTTCCAGGTAGGGGCGGTCTATAATTAAGCGTTCCAAAGCATTTTCGATCGCCAGAGTGTCACGAGGCGGGACTAAAATGCCATTATCCCGATCGCGCTGAACTTCCATCGGCCCTGGGGTGGAAGTGGTGACAGGGGCTAAACCGCAAGCTATAGCATCCATAAAAGCGACGAATTGCATAAGAGATTAAGTTAGTTAACGTAATAGAACTTTTTCGGGACCAATAATCTGAGCATTTTGAAGAATATCGATCGCATTGGAGAATTGAAGTGCATTATTAATTCCCGCTGTCACCACTAGAATCAATGCTAATCCAAGCACCACAGGTCGCATTTTTGTGAGGACTCCGAGACTCACTAATATTACTAATGAAGGAGCATAATGTAATGAATAGAGAAAGATTTCAAAACCATGAATTGTATGAAGTAATAGCTGTCCCAGTAGCGTAAACCCAAGGGTAAATCTTAATTGAGGATGCTGCTTTACGGAAAAAAGTGCATACAATCCCAGGGCTAATAACCCTCCCCAAGTAACAGTTGCAACTTTCCCCCACCAGCCACCTGAGCCTAGAGCTGATGTCTGAATACTCAATACTTGACCTCCAGATGAACCAACCCAATTACTATTAATGATCTCAAGAGAGGGCATCACAATGGAATGGAAGAAAAAAACACTGTATCTCTTTAAAACCATAAAGATATTTGAAGGCCAGTATAAATAGTCCGCTTGCTCTGCTGCTCCTCTAGTAAAAATTGCTCTTAACGCGGCAGTTGGAAAGAAGAATTTTTGGATAGTAGCTAACAGTATGAATAGAACAAAAGCACCAGCAAAAATTTTTAAACATTGTTTCCATCGATTTCCTGAAATAGTCGCTATGATTCCTGCCATCAAATTGGTGATTGTTATACCTACGGTTAAAACATTCGCAGCCATATACCAATAAGGGGAAAGTTGGCGATAATCTGCTACTGTAACAAGACAGTACACAAGTAAAATAGTCTCTCCTCCAAATAAGAACGATTCTGGGACAACAAACCAAAATCTTGCGGCTGCGGTTATGGATGCCAAAATACTAAAAATTGCTGCATCAATTTTTTGGTAGCCTAGCAACCTGAAGAGGATAAATATTGTTCCAATGAAAAGCCCAGAAACTACAGAAATAAATGCTCTGATACCTGTAATATGTTCCAAATGAAAGATTGTTAGGATTGCTAATATTGGTAAGCAACTAACTAAGGCATACAGAGGATGAGCTGAAATTGTAGCATGGTTGTAATTTGAGTCACTCATTCGGAAGAAGCTTTTATTGATATCACTATCAAACCAAATGTCCGTGACATTAAAGACTATAGGATTAACTAACTGTGCTGTGGCAAAAGAAGTGCAGCCAGTGAATAATATTAGGCTGAATACTAACCAAACATCTGCTTGATATTTATGAAATAGCTGAGATGGGGATAAGGATTTCATTGTTCTCCTCGCTTTTGAGAAAAGGCTTTTTCGTAGAGAGTCAGAGTATTTTGAGCCACGGAATTGCTAGAAAATATTTTTTTTATATTTTCTTATAACTAAAGTGGCGTTTTAAGTTATTAATCGGTTTTTCAAACAATAGCCAAGATGGTATTGCAATCGCCAGTGTAATTATCATTTTCAATAAAACCTCAAGCGGTAGCGGAATTTGAGAGAATAAATTCAACTCATAGGCTTTCGCAAAGGTAGGATTTAGGAACACATGGTACAGATAGATTCCATAACTAATTTTGCCCAGAAATACAAGAGGTTTCAGTTCCAAAATCTTTCCAGGAAGACCGCTAAAGCCTTCCGATGCCCGACTGATTAACCATATATAGAAAATCGCCAAAACGGTTGGTCTAACCAACATATTAAATAGCGCTATATTATTAAACAAAATAAGTAATGGCAAGCAAACCCATAATCCTAAATTACATAAAATCTGGTGATTTTGCTTAAACTGCTCGTGGTTATGTTTGTAGAATGCGAGTAAGGCACCTAGTGCCAGTGAATCCATAGATGCAAGAGGGAAAACAAGAATCTGGACTTCATTGAAGTTAAATCCATAGCATATAAACTTAGATACAACTCCCAGACCAATGGTTATAAATATAGCTTTTAACAGGTGTTTTTTAGGCAAAAATAGCATAACAAACGGCCAAATTAGATAAAATTGTTCCTCCATGGCTAATGTCCAAAAGTGGCTTGAAGTATCATCCCATTCACCTCTGATTAGAACCATAATGTTGGTTGTATAAGTCAAGTGCCAAAAAAAGACACTTCTAACTTGCTTGAAGCCAATAGCAGTGACAGCAAGGGCTAAATAGTAAATAGGAGATATCCGGAGAAAACGCCGTATATAAAATCTTTTAAGTGTAAATCCGATACTTTGATTATTTGATTTGATGGTATCTCTACACCGGAGGAGAATACCAGTTATCAAGAAACCACTAAGTACGAAAAAAAGTGTAATTGCTGATGTACCCCAATGGAGAATTGGTTTTAAATAAGAGAGAATAGAACCCGAAACATTGCTTGTTACAAAGTGTTCAAGCATTACAGCAAATACAGCTATTCCTCTAAGGGCATCTAACTGAATCATGTAACCTGGATTTCTAGTTTTTGAAAGGTTTTGAGTTGCACTCATATCTTTATTCCTTTGTAAAAGTGGTTGAATTTTTTCTGTCCTTCTGTATCACCTCATTGATTTTGCATCTGGTGATAATCCCAAAGTTTGCCACGTAGCGCCAGTAATTCATTATAGGTTCCTTGCTCTACGATTTCTCCCTGCTCGAGTACAATAACTTTGTCGGCTCGCATAATAGTTGATAGACGATGCGCGATCGCAATTACGGTACGACCTACAGAAAGCTTTTCTATAGACTCCTGAATCAATCGCTCTGATACAGAGTCTAAAGCACTGGTTGCTTCGTCCAAAATTAAAATTTCTGGATTGCGTAACAAAGCACGAGCGATCCCAATCCGTTGGCGTTGACCGCCTGACAATCGTACCCCCCTATCCCCGAGTTGAGTCTCAAATCTTTCAGGCATATCTTGAATAAATTCTAGAGCATGGGCAAGTCGAGCTGCTTCTTGAATTTCCTTTTCTGTTGCGCCTTCTTTTCCATAAACAATATTGTTGCGAACCGAAGTATTAAAAATGAAAGTATCCTGACTTACTATAGCCAGCTTTTGTCGCAGAGAGTTGATCTCAAACTGTCGTAGATCGATTCCATCAATAAGCACCTTCCCCTGTGTTGGATCGTAGAATCGAGGAATCAGGTCAGCCAAAGTTGTTTTGCCAGCACCGGAAGATCCTACCAGCGCTGTCATCTTTCCTCGTTCAATGGATAGCGTGATGTTTTTGAGAACCAAATCATTAGTATCGTAGCCAAAATCTACACCGATAAACTCAATCGAGTGCTTTAAGCCTAAAAAATCAATTTTGCCATTTTTAAAATATGTTTTATTATCCGTTCTCAAAAGGTCTTTGATATTCTCAGCAGAGCCGTGCAAACTACTAAGAACTGCTCTAGTTCCATTCACATCTTGGATAATTGGAACTAAGCGCACCAGGATAAATAGAAATGTTAGTAAGGAAGCTACTTTCAGCGGACCATTCGTTAAAACACCCGTGAACGCTACAAGAATCATACCAATTAAAATTGTAGTTGCTATCCCTTCCGCAATGGGCTTTACCATTGCCCAAAGCCGGATAATTCTGACAGAGGCGCTGACAAAATCTTCACTAGCTTTGTAGTAACGCTTTCGCTCAAAATCCTGAGTAGCAAATGACTGAATTGTCCGAATTCCACTAATAAATTCTATAGCTGTTGTGGTAAATTGTCCATTAGCGGTTGATATTTCAAAACTTCTTTCACGGACTCGCTTATTCAACGTAGACAAGCCTACAGCCATAAGAGTGAAAAGCATTATTGAAATGAGTGACAACTGCCACGAAATCAAAATCATCGACATCAGGTAAATGGCGATGGTTAGCCCCCTAGTAAACAAGAAAGCACTGCCATTAAAAATGTTCTTAAATTTTTCTATTTCCGAGGTAATTGTATTAATCAATTCTCCTGATTTTGTTGTAGCAAAGTAACTCAGATTTACAGCTTGAAGTTGTTCAAAAATCTGTTTGCGGAGCCGATCCATCAAATTAAGTTGACAATTTTCCGTATAAGTCTGCGCCAAATAGTTAAATAAGGCGCGCGTCCAGGTACTCAGCCATATTAAAGCTGATATTCGGTAAAATCGGCTGGTAGCAGATGTATTGACTCCTAATACCCAAACATCAAACCAGCCGATTCCTGTCTTAATCGGTGCTGCATCAGGATTCGTCAAGCTTTGTAAAAAGGAAAGCAGAAACCCAATACCAACACCTTCAAAAGTCGCGGCCAGAAATGAAAATACTAGAGCTAAGATTACAACTTTAGGAAAGTATTTGAATTCTCGCAGAAACAAGTAATTTTTCTGCCAAAATTTTGTATTTTTTATCAGATCATTAACTGAAGTAGGAATTTTTAGGTGCATATTTTTTGAGTGATATTAATCAATAAGTTATATAGCTATTCTATTTTATACCATAAATTTTGGACAAATCTAAAAATAGTTATAAAAATTTTAAATTCTAAACTGACAGATACTCTTCTAATTGCTGCCGATTTCAATTTATTTTTGTTAACTTCCACAATTTTATTAACTGCTGAACAGGCTCTAGGTTATATTTTTTTGGTAATTCATCCTGCCATACTGGAGGTAAGCCGAAAGGGCTGTAAACAAACACATCACTAAATTTATTAGGAATATCAGGCAGATCAGAGCTCTTGACTAACTGAAGCCGCACCTTTGAATCAAGTAAATAACTCAAAGATAATAATTCAGTAGGGTTATATTTATAATTACTACTCACTACAAGTGGGTGATTAGTTTGATTAATAAGTTGACTTAATTTCTCATTCTGAGATGGATTACTTATCGACACTTTTGTGTTAGCATTCACCGCACAGGCTAAAACTTGACCTGAAATCACAATAGCTATGATTATTTTCAAAAATTTTCTTGGTTGTGAAATTTCTATAGAGGTAATTTTAGTAGTAAAAAGATAAGCGATAGATAGGTGAATGGCTAAATAGCAAGGAATCCAATATCGAGCAGTTGTTGACCGGGTTCCCCCAAAAATTACATCGGGTAACATTAAAGGTAAAGAGTTAGAAATAATTAATATTAATACAAACAGCCAAACCTGTTTTGGGGTGTGACGACATAGAAAATAAATTGAATATCCAATCAACACAGTAATACATAAAACCAATGAATAGAATAAACTAAAAGATGGTATTTTAGGTATTTCTAAATCAAAAAAAATTAATCTCATATTACTGAACCACATTTTAAACAAGTCTAATAAACTTGCTTTTTCCTTAGTCCATTCCATTGACCGATTTACTTCCGGTAAGTGATAGATAGTAGTCCAAATCCAAGGTATAAAAGTTATAAATCCTATAATCGATGCTGCAAAATAAGAAATCAGTGTCTTGGTAAATCGAAAATTAGAAGTTATTAAAATATACAAACCATGTGCAATTGCAACAAATACAAAGAAAGAGTAACCATATAGTCCGATCGCTAGCGTCGCTGCATAAATTGCCCAACTAACTCTAGTTTTTTGCCGCATGGCTTGTAACAATACAGCACTTGATAATAAGGTTGTTACAGTCCAAAAACTATACTCTCGTGCTTGCTGGGCATACTGTACATGAAATGGTGATACGGCTATTAATCCAACTGCCATCCAGCCTACCGTAGGAGACTTAAATAGTTCCATACATAGCCAGTAAATACAAGGAAACACCAGTAAGCTCAGAAAAGCAGAAAGGCTTCTAATTACTGCCACAGAATCACCCGAATACTGTACCCACAACCGTAGCATTATGTAATAAAGGGGTGGATGTTCGGGGGTTTCTGTTGCCAAAGCATTAATGGTATCTGTTAGGGATTTTTCTGGTCTAATATGCACATATTTCTGTAAATCTTCAGAGCTAAGAATTTGACCGTTGAAAGTTTGTTGAATGAATTCTTTTTGGGTATAACCAGAGATTTGTAATGAAGTGAGTGCTTCATCACGCCAGTAAATTTTTTGGTCAAGATTGACAAACCTAAAAAATATACCTAATAGTAGCAATACCAGGCATAAACTTTTGGGTCCAGACAAAGAATTGATTAAGGATTTGATTTTATATATTATCATGATGGTTGAATTGTTCATAATTCAAATAGATTAGTAAATGCCGTTGCTGAATGGGGATATGAAATTTGTAGGATAAATCATGCTTTCATTCCCGAACACCTATCAACTTAGCATAAGTCAGTTGTGTTTGTAAGTGAGTCTTATTAGAATGTTGGTAACATTTTTTTTGATCCGCAAGTATCTAACCATTAGGCTGCCTATCTTGCCTATCTTTATTTTAGCAGAAGTCGGGTAAATTTTTACTCGCTCTGGGTTCCAGCCGGGTTATTACCCCCCAGGTTTAATACTTGATGAACTACATTTAACTTGACTTAACTATTTTTTACAACAGCGATCGCACAAATACCACTTAACACTAAACCGATTCCTATCCATTGAACATATAAAACTTTCTCCCGCAAAATCACATTTCCAGCTATTGTTGTTAACACAACTGTTAAACCTATAACTATGGGATAGACGACAGATAAATTCATTTTTCCTAAAACTATTATATAAAAAACTGTGCTTAAGCCGTAACTACAAATCCCCCCTAGTAAATATAGGTTTAATGGATTTTGACCGGCTCCTAGTTTTAAAAGAGTTTGAGCAATTGTATTTAGACAGACTGCAATAAAAATTAGCAAGCCAAAAACGAATTGATTATACATAGCTAAAATTTCCTCTCTTATGACTAAATGACTTTGATAGTGTTTGTTTTATCTAAATTATCTTCTACCAATAGTCCGGACAGTTTTCAATCACTAACGGCAGAATGAGGGTTTCAGCCTTCTCAGTGAGGTCGAATGCTAACGGTAGAATGAGGGTTTCAGCCTCGATCTCAAAAACTGTCCGGAGTATTGTTCTACAAAAAGCTTTGATATTCAAAAACAGCATCAAATTTTCCAAGATTATTAATGTTTGGATAAGATTTTTGTATCCATTCTCCGGCAATTTTTTCCCACCATCTAGGTGGATGGGGCAGTGTTGCAACTTGGATACACCAACACCCAGAAAGCCATGCTCCTACAACATCAGTATGTAAGCTATCACCTATAACCACTACTTGTTTAGGGTTGACTTTCATATAAGCAATCGCCTGGTGAAATGCGAAAGGAAAAGGTTTCTTGGCTGGACTAATAGCCTGAATATTCAAACGATGAGACCAATATTTGACTCTATAGCTTCGTTTCCCATTGGATAAAATAAAAAATTGGAAGCCTGCCAGTTTTGTTTGTGTAATCCATTCTTCTGCACCAGGAGATAAATACAGATCGTCTTCAGAGACTATCGTGTTGTCTAGATCGAGAATGATTCCTTTAATGCCAGATTCCCTCAAGCAGTCAATATCGATTTGAGCTACTCCATCGGCTCCGTGTGCCAATGTATGAAGTTTTCTTTTGATTCCTATCTGGCGTAACTTGAGGAACCCATTTTTAAAATTTCTCATTTACCTATTCCTCCAATTTTGGTATTGAAACTTTTAGTCGATTAGTGCTTGATTTTTTAGCCACAAAATCGTAAAGCAGGTGAACACCCAACCGATGACCGTGAGTAGTATTGGTACGTCTTTTAATAAAACTTCTTCAGGTCTTTCACTGCTTCCTCCTTGCTCAATTTTACTATCACTATTGATCGAAATTTCCTGGGGATCGCTTAGTAGTTGATAGCGAAAAATGCCATATAGTAAAAATGGCAATGTCAGTAGCATCCAAGAAGTGGATGCTCCACGCATATAGGGACCTGAACTCCAAAGTGCATAGGTTACAACTGTACTAGAAGTAACAACGTTTTCCATCCGACTCAACATTGGTAAGGAGTAGCGTTTGAGGACGGAACGAGGTTTGCTACCTTTGAGTTGTGCCAATCGCAGTTCTGCTTTGCGCTTCTCAATCCCCAAAAACAATGCCAGCATTGCTGTGCAGAGTAGAAACCAAGATGATAAAACTACACCTGTAGCTGCTGCACCACCGAGGGATCTGAGAACAAATCCGATGGCGATCGCACCAATATCCAAAATCACTATCCGTTTAAGTCTCAGATTATAAGCAACCTGCAATAAGGCATAAGCCGTAATGCTTGCACCTAATTGAGGATTCCTTAACCAGCTAAGAGTCAAAACGCTACCTAATAGCAAAACGGCCATTCCTGTCGCGACGGGAATACTAACTAATCCAGAGGCGATTGGTCGCTGACTTTTAACAGGATGTTGACGATCGGCTTTGAGATCGACAATATCATTAATTAAATAGAAACTACTAGACGCTCCACAAAATAATGCAAAAGCCAACCAACTACCTAATAGTGATTGTAAATTGATGCTAAAGGCAAACAGAGGTGCAGCAAAGACAATTAGATTTTTTGTCCATTGTCTTGGACGCAAAGCCTTAAAGTATGCTATGTTTCCTGGTGAGGATAAAACCTGATTTTTTGTAGACATACTCTTTTGAAATTTCCTTGTCTAACAGTATGATAGATAGCGATAAACTAACAGATAAATCAATAGTTCGGATTATATTTATTTGCTCCAAAATGAGATGTTTGCTAAATCTGTAGAGAAAGTTGAATAAAATCATCACAACTTCAAATTCCCAGCATTGCATTCTGATTGAGACAGGGATATACCCAATATCTCATCAAGTTTTGAGTATACCGCTGAACTTGAGTGTTCGTTCTTAAAGGTTATAGCAACCTCTTGGGAAATCTTTTGAGCTAATTCTGGTTCGTTAAGTAAGGAGAGGACTTGTTGAGCATAGACTTTTGGATCATCTGTAACAAAGGCATTTACCCCATCTATCAAACTGAGTGCCGAAGCAGAAATTTTAGTAGCAACGATCGGCATTGCATAAGCCATTGCTTCTACAAGCTTAAATTTAGTACCAGCCCCAGTTATTAAAGGACAAATTGCCACTCTCGACTTGAAGTAAATCTCTGCTAAATCCGGAACGTATCCCAAACAATTAACATTTTCTTTGAAAGAGGTATCAACTTGAATATCTTGGATTATCTGACCAGCAATTATCAGCAGAGTATCAGGTTTACGACGAACAATCTCAGGGAAAACTGAATTAAGGAAAAAAGTTAAACCCTCCTTATTTGGTTGATTATTAGAACCAACAAACAGCAGATCGTACTTAAACTCTCTGCCTTGATAAGGAACTATATTTGACTCATAACTCAACCCTTCAATTAAAGTGGGAACTAAGCATAACTTTTCGGACGGGAGGTGTGAGCTAAGAATTGTCCTCTCATCCTGAGCATCAATAATCACCCGATCGAATTTATTAATTAGTTTAATCTCCCAATCCAAATTGGACTCATAGTCAAATTTCAATCCTTTAGAATAAGAGATATTTTTCCTAACCAGGCGGAAATTGGAGGTAATATCATGCAGGTCAATTATACTATGAACCCCCAATTTGCTTTTTGCTGCTAAATGAGCATAGTCAAGGACATTAATCCAAATAAAATTGTATTTATTTTGAACGACTAAATTCCGAACAAATTCAACATAACCGGGAGGAGCCAAGTAATCAGAATCGACAGGTAATTGTTGCCGTAATAATTTTTGATAATAGAAGCTTTGGCTTCGAGTATATACGAAGTCAAATAAGTTACGCTCACCTTCGTATATAAATACGTTATCTATAAAATTTAATATTTCTTTTCTTTGTTCCGAACTCCATTGAGGAAGTCCAAATTCATTGCCACCTACACCATGCACTTCAAAAAACTCTTTTCGCTCCCTAAAATATTTTAAAACCCCTAAAATTCTACCCTGTCTTCCGTTGTAATTGCGGGGATCGATTAGAGTTGGTAAGTGAAACAAAATCTTTTTCTTCGCTTGACTCATTGGGTTTACCTCCATCACGTTTGATTTTGAATTTCAATTTAATCACTAATATAAATTATGAAAAAATAAATTATATTAGTGATTAAGTAAAGTTTTAATCCCCTCGCTAAGACTAATTTCAGGTTCCCAGTTCATAAAGGCTTTAAGTTTAGAGATGTCAGCTAGTAAATGCATCCGCTCTACTTTTCTCACTCTCGACTGATCCACTTTGATCGTAATTTCTTCTCCCAGTTGGTTCTCAAATTCTTTTACTACATCTATCACCGAATATTCTTGACCTCTCCCTAAGTTAAATACATCAATTCCAGCATCAAACCTATCAAGCAGCATAAAAATGGCTCTTGCCATATCATACGTATGGATAAAATCTCGTTTTGGTTCGAGATTGCCCAGCTCAATAGTTCTTAGACCAGAATTAACTTGCCTTTGAATTTCAGGAATCAAGTGCAAATTAGTCTCATTAGGACCAAACGCATTGAAAAACCTGCAAATTATTGTAGGAATAGATGTTTGTAGGTGAAATTCATTCATCAAATGTTCGCCAGCTAGTTTAGATAACCCATAAATATCTAGAGGGTTCGTTTGCTGAGTTTCTGGGATAGCATGGTCACAAATTGGATAAACTGCTGCTGTCGAAGCAAAAAACATCTTTTCTAAATTTTTTAAGCTTTTTGCAGCGCTTAATACGTTGAGAGTCCCTTGTATGTTAATGTTACTCGACTTGAAGGGATGTTGATTGCAGTAGGGAATAAAGTGTATGGCTGCCAGATGAATAATCCAATCTGGATCCATTTTATGAATAACTTCGGTTAAGCCATCTTCGTTCAAAATATCAAGCTTATGAAAATACGTATCAGAAATTGTCAAAAAATCTCTATTTCCAAAGGATAAGTCATCAATAACATAAATATCATGACCATGCTTTTGAAGTTCAGTGATTGTTGCCGAACCTATAAAACCTGCTCCACCAGTCACTAAAATTTTTTTCATTTTCCACCTGTTTACACTTCAATAGTTGGAATTTTTACGGACTATATATGGACTTTAGCTCATCATTAATCGTTATATTTATGGGTAGTTAGAGTGTGTTCCCCCTAAATTTATGAGGTGCGTGCGGAATCTGGGTTGTAATTTCAAAGACAGAATCAAGATTCCCCGAAAACTATTGATTTTTGTAGATGCGTTAGAGAAGCATGGCCTTAGCCCTCGATTGCTTCCATAAACTTGGAATGAAGCGCAGAAGCTTTTTAAATTGAAACTTCAGTGTTTATCACAACCAAATCAACCTCATTTGAATTGTTTCCCTGAATTTGAGCTTCTGCACTTTCCAATAATGCAATCACGTATTATTAACTTTCCAAGCTGAGTTTTACTGCCTTCGATATTGTCAAAGGAGAGAATGAATCCCTCAAGCTAATGTCACCCCGTAGCACATTGAACAACTGCGGTAATTTATCCACATTGTACTTACACATCCAACGAATTAAAGGTGTAGCACGAGAATTGTCATTAGCTACTATCGTGGGAAACTTGAGAAGACGGAAGAACTTGCCTCCTCTGCCAATGTACCATTGCTGAGGGAAACTCGGCTTTAGTGAATATAGGTAGATCGATATAGCTGCCGCCACTATAATCGGACTGAGCAATAAAAGCAAAAGAAAGGCGACAATTGAGTCCATCCATTGTTTGGGCTGGGGACTAAGTTGGCTTTGCTTTTGAAATTTTTTTTGAATAGTGCTCCGTAGAAACACGGGTTTGTTCGCTTGCTCGCAGGCATCTGCCCAAAGCTTCAGTGTTGCCTCACCGAGGGTTGGATGGAGGCGAACCAGCCGTACTGGAGATCGTTTCAAGCATTTTATTAGTTGTTGCTCTGTCTCAAACGCGGAGATATAAGGCTGTTTGGTCTGTTGTCCGAGACTGACGAATAACTGTCCCTGTCGCCACTTCAGAATGCAGTGAGGTAAGTAATGGCTTGAATGCTGTGGCTCTACAGAGGAATAGATATTTAAATTTGACACGGCTAAAATGGTCATGGTTTTTATTACTTGACGCTAATGTTACTAAATTATTGTTTGTAAGTAAAATTACTTAATAATTCAAGATTTCCCTACACGGATTACTTAAGTAGAATTATATTTGTGTTTTAGCCAAACTCAAGCGCAAGTCCATATCTTTAAGAAAGCTTTACAATACTTTGATGTTTTATATTTTTTTCAACAACATAGGATTTGAATCTTGACAAATTACACAATCTATGATATAGAACGTTTTTATGACTTGACACTGGGTATGTTGCCCTTTTTGAGACTAATACCCCCATTCGCGATCAGTCCGATCGTATTTAACTTGTTCAGCATGGCGGTAGTCTCAGTAAGTGCGGTTTTTGTCACTAGGTCAATCCGTGCCACCAACACTACCCCCCGGCAACAGGATGCAACCAGCAGAGCATCTACGATCCCTAAAACAGGAGGTGCATTCAGCAGAACTAAATCATAACTCTGCTCAAACCCTGCCATTAATCTCTGCATTTGAGGAGAACTTAACAGATTTACGGGATCTTCGGGTATTGGCCCAGAAGTCAAAATATCAATATATATGTCTGACGATGGAATATAACTGCGTATGGGCACTGTACCGTTACTTTCCAGCAGAGTAGAAAGCCCATACTCATTAGGGAGATTGAGCTGTTTATGCAGCATCGGCTGACGGAAATCAGCATCAATTAGCAGTACCCGTTGATGTAGACGCGCAGCACTAATTGCCAAACCTAATGCGATTGTTGATTTTCCCTCACCATCCAATGCTGAAGTAATGACTAAAGGACTGAAAGTCGAACCAGAATTTTGAAGTTGAATGTTCTTATAAATTAGGTCAAAGGATTCCCAAGCAGGTGGACTATGAATTACTTCAATCGTACAAGGCATCATACCTTCTGGCTTGCCAAAAGGTAGCTTGATGATTGGTTCGCTTGCCCAAGCGGCAGAAGCTTGTCGCTTGCCGAAAGGTAGCTTCACGATCAGTTTGTTCTTCTTGACCAGCGGTAACTGTGGAGTCATTCCTAGTAGAGGTAGGGGAACCAGTTTTGTCAACTGATCCGAGCTATGAACAGAATCATCCAACATATCGCGAACAAAAGTCGCAGCAACACCCAAGAACAATCCAACCACGACACCCAGCATAATGTTTTGCTGTTTTTTGGAACTACTCTTTTTACCGGGTTGCGGTACTTCAACAACTTGCCAATCAAATCCACCTCTGGCAATTTCCAAACTTAAGTCCTGCCGTGCTTTCTCTAACTGTTGAAAAGTTTCACGCTTGAGTTGTATGTTTGTTTGTAAACGAGTGTACTTAGCCAATAGATTAGGAAATCGATCGAGTTCTACACGGAGCTGCTGCTCTTTGTTTGCCAGTGCTTCGTCGCGTGACGTTAGGCCCTTTAAGTTTGTCTGAATGTCCAGAAGCTTCGTCGCGATAATTAAGTCAGTTGCACCGAGTTGCCTTTCTTTCAAAAGGCTTTCTCCCGTATCCGGGATCTGAGCAGAAACTTCTGGTGTAGCACGTTCCCCTTCTGCTTGCAAGAGACTTAGTTGCTTGTTGCGCTCCGAGAGTAGCTTTTGAATAACTGGGTTTTGGTCAGTGAAGCGTATCCGTTGCTGGGCGATGGCTAAATCTGTCTTTTGGATTTCGTTGAGTAAGGCTTGATAACGAGAAGACTGACTTAGCCGTGCCGCCACGAGCGCTTCCTGCGGAGAACTGGCAAGTTGCTGCTGCAAAGAGTCGTATTGAGCCTGAAGCTCCCTTCTAGTCGCTTGGTTTGTCCGTCGCTCCTGCTGAAGGTTGTTAATTGCGTCAGTCAGAGCTTTTGCTTGTACTTCTGGCTCAATCAGATTTTGATTTTTGCGAAACTCTTCTAAGGTAGCCTCAACTTGAGCAACGTTCTTGCGAACCTTGGGTAATTGTTCGTCAATGAAGGCAAGACCTTTAGTTAAACGTAGTCTCTGCTGTTCTCGGTTGTAATCCAGATAAACCCGTTGCATTACTTGTAGGACTTTCTGGGTTTGAGTCGGATTATTAGCCGTGTAAGTTACTTGAAAAATCTTAGTCTGAGTTTTTGCCTTCTCATCTGCCACTTGATTGACAGCTAAGGATTTTCTAATCTCCTCTACATCGATTCCTGGGTACTCAGGGCGAAGCAATTTCACCGCCCTTTGGATGAGCTGAGAACCTTGCATCAAACTAAGCTGAGTAGCATTGTCTATCTCAACATTAGAATCAGCAAATTGATTACCTGTTTTACCGTCTTTTTTGCCTTGATAATTAGATTCTACCAGGAGCTGCATTGAGCTTGTATAGGTAGGCTTTTCCTTCAAGGCTTTTACAGTGGCAGCAGCCAAGACAATACACAAAACACTTAGCAACCAAAAGCGTCGGCGGATTAGAACTGCAAACAGTTCTCCATAGCCCGCTTCTGTTTCAGCAATTGAGTTTATATTGTTTTCAATCACTTCTACGCCTCAATCGTAAACCTATTGAACCAAATATATTTATCGCTGATGACGGCCGCAAACTTCCTCAATCACCCCCTCTACTTTTCCAAAGAAAGCTTCTTCGGAAAAGTTATCGATCGCATGGGAGCGAATTTTTTCATAATCCCATGCAATCTTACTGGACTCAACTACTGCTGTGTGAATCGCTTCAGGTGTCTGTAAATTGAAAAAAACTCCTGTCTTACCTGGGATCTGAGTATCTAATACACCACCCTTACCATAGGCAATTACCGGCGTTCCACTAGCATTAGCTTCCACTGGAACCAAACCATAATCTTCCAAGGCTGCAACAATCACACCACGAGCTTTAGACATCAACTGACTGCGTTCTGTATCGCTGACATGACCTAGAAATTTAATATTTTTTAAAGCTCTAGACTCAAGACGCTCTCGCTCTGGGCCATCACCCGTGATCGATAATGGCCATCCCAGCCAATTGAATGCTTCAATAATCACATCGATGCGTTTGTAACCAAGAAGACGAGCTGAGGTCAAGTAAAAGTCCTCCTTATCTTTGGAGAAAATAAATTTTTTGATGTCAATGGGATAGTTAATAACAACTGATTTTTTTCCATAAAATTGCTGAATACGACTGGCAACTGTGCTGGAATTAGCAATGTAAAAATCTGGCTCCTGAGCAGAATCTAAATCGGCTTTTCTCATCTGCTGAAAAATCGGTTCTAGCATACCCGAAAGATTTCGATAGGTAGCATAGTCTCGAAGATAAGTTGTGGTATCCCACAAAAAACGGGTGACATTGTGACAGAAACAAATATGTATTGCTCCTGGTCTTTTTCGCACAGCTTTAGCAAAGCTCGTGGTACTGCTGATAATCATATCGTAGTCTTTTAGATCCAAGGCTCGAAAGGCTGAAAAATAAAATGGAGCCATTAGCCTAAAATTCTTACTTGCCCCTGGAACTTTCTGAAGTACAGTTGTGCGAACTTCACGTTCACCTAGATCAATAGTTCGTTTAGGTTCGTACAGAGACGTAAAAATATCAGCATTGGGGTAGCGTTTACACAGCAATTCAAATACACGCTCTGCCCCACCGGGTTGTGTCAAGTAATCATGGACTAGTGCAATTTTCATACTACTCTCTCTATTTTATAACATCCCACACCGACGATGCCGTTGTGCCAATACTTCTTCTTTCACCGTTCCTAGAGTACGTCATCAATTCAACCAGATAACGAAAGCACCAAGGTAAATCGCACCGAGAAATGTGGTTACAGGCTAGACGAACGTATCTCAATCACCCGATACTGCTTCAGTTGGATCATCAGTTTTCAATTCTGTTGACGAGTCGTATAAAAGTCCTGATCGTGAGCACGAGGGTTACATCGCTTGTGCTTAGGCAGAATTACTGGTGTCCTGTCTTGTACATGAAGCCGATTACTTCCCTATACGATCAGTATGATACCCCCTACTGACAACCACTGTGTCGGCAATCACCTACGCAGAAGTTTTTCAGACCCATCTAACCCACATTCCGCACCCCCCAACTGGCACTATTGCTCTTCTGTCACTCTGATGGAAGTATAATAGCCAAAAATGACCAAAACCCACTTGCTGTCTATGGATGAAGCCCGGCTATCTCGACCCACCATCAATTTTATTGATGAATATTGTGCCTCATATAAAAATTGGTAGTGCCCTGAAGGAAAGGATCAGAGTACGTTATGATTAGAGAAGTATTTGCCATAGCGTGATATGACATTAGAAATCAATTGTTGCCCTAATTGTGGTTCGGAAGAAGTTAGTCGAAACGGTCAAACTCGGCATCATAAACTTTCATTATAAATGCCGAGAATGTGGTCGTCAATTTGTTTTAAATCCGGCATGGAAACCTATTACAAAACAACAAAAAGA
>NZ_JAUBOS010000076.1:0-29853 GCF_036700365.1 Microcoleus sp. w2-18bC1 | reverse complement strand
TGCAATCGTTTGGGAGTTTATTGTTGCCAAATCTATCTTCCTTTACCTCTGCTTGAATATCTGCGGAATGTGGGCTGAAATATTAAACAACTGTGCAAAAGTCCGGGTTCACAAGTTTGTACTAAGGACTTTATTCCTTATTTATGAGGATTTTTAGCCTTTTTGTGAGTTGACTGGAGGGCTTTTTGCTGATGTGCGTGAAGCGTAGCTATCCCGTAGGAAATCGCCCGATTATTTTTAATCCTCTTCATCATCATCCGACAATATTGCCATTTCCTCAGCAATTAGTGTCTGAAAATCCTCTCCGCAGTGAACGTTCAGATGAATTGCAGAGAGGAAGGAAGTCTGCTAGAATTTCAGCTTTTTGTCGATCGCTCAAATCAGGTAACTGAAGCTGATGGATTAAAGTAATCACATTTTGACACTCAGTACCCAATTCATCAATTAACGTTCTCAGCATAGAATTAGTTACAGAAATTCTCCGATCGCGAACTTGAATCTTTACTTATCCAATCCTCTGTCGGCTAGCCGTGGACTTCGTTGCTTCGCGGTTTCACCCGCCGAACGATCTCGGATTTGGGATCACACCCATAAAAAAAAGTAGAGGTGCGATCTATCGCATCTCTACAATAATTCTAAATAAGGTGCACAATGTGCACCCTACCAATTAGCGGTTCTGGGGAACAGGAGCACTCGGTGCTCCAGAAAAAGTCGCCTCACCAGTCTTAGCCCGCTTTTTGATCAAGATAGGCTTGACGCTGTTTTCTCCACCAATCGGGGGATCTTCTTGTTGAGCGTAATCAGCGCCCATCCAAGCAGGACGGCTTTGATCGAAAGCCATTTGCAAAGCAGCAGCGGCGATCGCGTGGGAGTCGTACTCCTCGGATAACTGAGACACCAGAGGCAAGAAAGATGCCATCCGTTCGCCAGCCAAAGCTTCGCGAACTTTACCCTGCATCTTTTCCAACTGACGTGCTTCAATTTGCGCCCGTGTCGGAATGTTTCGCACCGTCAAGCTCGATCGCACGTGGCGTTCAATCAAGCGCAGTTTGCGGCGATCGACCGGTTGAATCAGCGTAATCGCCGTTCCTTCGCGACCAGCCCGGCCCGTGCGTCCGATCCGGTGAACGTAGCTTTCCACACTGTCGGGTAAATCGTAGTTAATCACGTGAGTCAAGTGATCCACGTCCAAACCCCGCGCCGCAATATCAGTCGCCACTACCCAGCGCACCTGACATTGGCGGAACCGATGCAACAAACGTTCCCGTTGTGCCTGATTCAAATTACCGTGATACTCATCAACGCTGTGACCTGCTGCTTGCAGTTGGCTGGTGAGTTCTGCCGCCGACTGCCGAGTCCGCACAAAAATCAGTGCAGATTCCGGGTCTTCCATTTCTAGGATTGGCTGTAGAGCCCTTGCCTTCGACCAGCCACGGGGAATCATGTACACGCCTTGGCTGATGCGCTTCGGCGTTGCTTTTGGCTGTTCTACGGTGACGTTGACTGGGTTACGCAAATGCCGCGCTACCAATTTCCGAATGGAAGCTTCCATCGTCGCCGAGAAAAATGCCGTTTGACGTTCTTTTGGTGCAGCATCCAAGATTTTTTCCACATCTTGGATAAAGCCCATGCTCAGCATTTCGTCAGCTTCATCCAAAACCAGCCATTTTACCTTGTCTAGCTTCAGGCTGCCACGGCTGAGCATATCCAATATGCGTCCAGGTGTACCGACAACGACGTGAACGCCGCGCTTCAAACGCTGCATTTGACGATCGATCGATTGACCGCCGTACACCGTCAGAACTTGCAGAGAGCGACCCACTTTTACCGGGCCGTCGCTGCTGATGCCGCTCAAATCGCGGATGGCTTCAGTTACTTGCATCGCCAATTCGCGAGTCGGCGTCAGCACCAGTGCTTGCACCGCAGTCACATCTAAATCAATCCGCTCCAAGATGGGCAACGAGAATGCTGCCGTTTTGCCTGTCCCTGTTTGGGCTTGACCCACAACGTCGCGACCTGCTAACAGGTGCGGAATTGCTTGTACTTGGATGGGAGTAGGTTCTGTAAAGCCTAGTGTTTCCAGATGGAGAACGAGTTCTTCCGAAAGACCTAAGCCTTCAAACAATAAATTCATTAATGCTCCTAATAACGAGTCTTAGCCTTCTAAGTTGCCCAACTCGGATGCGGATTTCTGCTCTAGGGCAGGAACTCATAAGAGTTCTTTATGGTGCTGCGCCTGCGCGCACCTTCTTAAATAGCAATCGAGTATAGGGCAGCTCCGTCGATGGTGACTAAATTTACCAATTCGACAGCCGTCTTTGATTTTGTGACATCACCGATACCAACCGCCAGGGGTCGGGTTATAGGCTTCCAACATTCTTAAAACAGGACATTGGACTTCCTTTGAGGTACTTGCAAGCTTTCCCTCTTAGGCATTTTATAGTGAGGATCATGACCAGCCCCACTTCACTACATAGTAGTAACAGGTTTATTGGTTCAGGCGCTATCCCGCAATCCGTCGCCTGCGGGATTGAGCAGGGGATGCAGCGACCGTTACCGCCTATCCATCTCAACACTCTTTCGGGATACCGTTGTGGTGTAGGGCGGACGGCGAAGCAATCTCAAATTCTCCCCGCTTATTTCTGGCTTGTTACTATCATAACTCTTTACATTCAGAAACAAAACATTAAATTCGTTAAAATTTTCCGATCGTTCTGTAGAGATAACCGCACCCCGAGGGGGAGCGTCGATTGCCAGATAGGGCTAATAAAGGTTTATAACCCCTTTGCTAGATATCTTTGCACAATATTGTACAAACCGTTACTTTTGATGCACAATCCGCTAATCATTTTTGGCTGGTGCCCGGTTTTTGTTCGCCACACCGCCGATCGCGACAGTTCCAGCAACACTTACACTTGACCCCGCCCAGCACCGGATACAGTGCCACGTCAACTCATGAGGGTCGATCCCACAATTTTAGACAAAAGATCGAGCTCCCAGATGAGTCTGTGCAGTCAATCTAAAATCTAAAATCTAAAATCTAAAATCGACTTGACCGTAGAGGTCGTAGACATCTGCACCAGTAATTTTCACAGACACGATCGATCCCAGTCGCGCTTCTCCTGTCACATAGACGAGTCCATCTACTTCTGGGGAAAACCGAGCGGATCTACCAATCAACTCACCTGTCTCTGGTTGTTCTTGTTCTATCAGGACATCAACTACCTGACCGACAGACTCTTGATTCTTCTTCAATGATATAGGTTGTTGTGCCGCCATTACCGAATTGCGCCGCATTTCCATTATTTCTGCTGGTATTTGCTGGGGCAAGCTGAAGGCTGGGGTTCCTTCTTCTGGCGAAAATACAAAAACTCCTACGTGATCGAATTCGTGGCGCTTGACAAATTCCAGCAAGTGTGCTGCGTGTTCGTCGGTTTCGCCGGGGAAGCCGACAATAAAAGTTGTCCGCATCACCGCGCCGGGAAGTGCTGCTTTGAGCCGATCGACTATAGCATCATTAATCCCAGCTTGAAAAGGCCGATTCATCGCCCGCAGAATTTCCGGGTGCGAGTGTTGCAGGGGTAAATCCAAATAAGGCAAAACGTTGGGCGTTTCCCGGATTGCCTGGACAACTTGCGGAGTCAAACCTGTAGGATAGGCGTAGTGCATCCGAATCCAAGGTACATCTACTTCACCCAAAGCGCGAAGTAGTTCGGCTAGTTTCGGTTCGCCATAAATATCTTTGCCGTAGTTGGTGGTAATTTGAGAAATTAAAATAATTTCTTTTACCCCTTCGGAGGCTAATTGCTTAGCTTCGGCGACAATAGACTCGATCGTCCGCGACCTTTGATTTCCGCGCAAGTGCGGGATAATGCAAAATGCACAGCGGTAGTCGCAGCCTTCTGCTATTCGCAGATAAGCCACACCTTCCGATGTTGTGCGGTAGCGGGGAGTAGTTTCGTCAGCGATGTAACTAGGTTCTGAAGAGACGAGGGAAACTCGATCGCCCTTTTCCACCTGCTGCATAACACTGACGATTTTATGATAGTCGCCAGTGCCGACAATTGCGACTGCTTCGGGCAATTCGTCCAGCAATTCCTGCTGAAAATGCTGTGCCATGCAGCCGGTGATGACTACTTTTTTATTAGCTTCTGCCAATTCTACCAAGGTGCGGACTGACTCTTCTCGCGCCGCTTGGATAAAACTGCAAGTATTGACTACAACATAATCGGCTAATTCTTCATTAGAATCGACTTGATAGCCCGCTTGAGCCAGCAAGCCAATCATGTGTTCGGTATCGATGCGATTTTTTTCGCAGCCGAGGTGAGTAAATGCGATCGTTGGCTTGGTTGCCATGCAGTAATAGTTAGTGTTGCGCTATTTTTAAGAACGTTTTATGATATCACACAATTAAAAAAATTGCAATGTGTATGTGGAAGCTCTGGACTGTTGTGGTGTCCGCAGTTGTTGTGTGATATTTGTGCGATCGTGGGCGAGATGAGAATTTTTAGGCTTTGTGCGATCGTACTTTCCCGCTTTTTCGCTGCCAGATTTTGACCCAATTGTCAGGTTTTGGTGTCGTCGGAAGGCTTCGACAATCTTACGCCCTTTGCATAATTTCGACTTGCTAGTTCGGCAAGCCAGCAAGAAAAATCTTCTCTGCTGTTAAGCTCAATTCTGGAAAAGCCAGCGACTCAACAGTCTCGCTTCCCCTAAACTGTTTTACCTGATACTCCCCATCTACTAGCTGGTAAATCGAGAGAGTGGGTTGTTTGGGATTGCCGATAAACTTGCGACCGCCTAAACCAAGATAGTCTACAATCCAGTATTCGGGAATGCCCATTTCTTCATAGTCGGAAGCTTTGAAAAAATAATCATCCCGCCAGTTCGTACTGACCACCTCTACAGCCAGTCGCACCGAAGAGCCCATCGTGATGACTGATTCTTTTTTCCAGCGCGGTTCGCTTGCAAGTGCGGTTCGGTCTAGGACAATTACATCTGGTTGGTAGCCTGATTCGTTACGGGGTTTGAGCAGGCAGTCACCGGGGATGGAGTAAGGCAATTGCAGTCGTCTGATTTCAAAATTGATTTCACCTGAGATGAAACCTGTAACGTCGGAATGGTCGCCAGTTCCTAAAGGCATTTCAACAATTACTCCATTGTGTAATTCGTACTTGTGGACAGAGTTCTCTGGATACCAAGCAACGAACTCATCAAACGTGATTGTTTTGGATATGGTTTGGATCATGTTGTGGTTTCCTCTGTCTAGTGATTAGTATGCGGAAAGCTCAAAGATTACACAAGTATTGTTCCGATTTTTGCACAAAGTCTACAGCAGATTCCACATTTAGGAAGTACACCCGCCTATAGTTAGCTCGCCGTAGGGACACGGCACTGCAGTGTCCCTACACTTCACAAACCTGGAATACGCTGTAATTTTAGGACAAAGACTTGACATAGGAAGTGAAGTTTGCTATGATTTTTAGTCTACAAAATGTCAAAATACCGATCGCGCCGATCGACTGCATCTGAAATCACTATCTAGGCGATCGACCGTTGTGAGCGATCGACCTCAAGAGATCAAAGGGGTTCTATAATCTTGATTTTATCGTACTTTTAAATTAGGCTGGAAATACCAAAGATAAATCCAGAGACAATTCGGGAAAACCGGGAATTACAACAGTCTCATTTTGCAGAACAACTCGTTTGACTCGATAATTGAAATCACCTTGTCTTTTTTGATAAGGTTCGCTGTGCAGTTCCAGTTGATTATCAACCAAATTAAATATCCAATAATTAGAAATGCCAGCTTCCGCATAGAGAGATAACTTAGTTCTCTGGTCATACTTTAAAGTAGAATCAGAAACCTCAATTACCAACAAGATATCCGCAGCTTCAGGGTGAGAAGATAAATAATTATCAGAGCGATTGCGGGCGATAACAACATCAGGTTCGGGTTCGCTATCAGTAGCAGACAAGATAATCGGCTCTTGTACGCGCAAGCGAGCGCGTCTTGCCAGTAAAATGACTAACTCCTCAAGTAAAAGACTGTTACAAACAGAGTGAAGCCTACCTTTAGCAGCCATATTTATAATTTCTCCGCGAATCAATTCTACTCGGTCATCGGGACCGAAAAATCCCAGTTCTCCCAAACGGTGATATTCTTCGATAGAGAATCTTTTCGCAGTTACAACAGTCATCGCTTTTGTTACCTACAGGTGCTAAAAGTACGCAATTCAATCAAATTTATACCCCCAGACTGCTACCCAACTTACACTATTTTATCCGATCATACATCAGGGGCGATCGCCCGACAGGACTTGAACAGCAGCAGACGCAGGTAATGGATCGTCAGAATTTCCGCCCAAAGCATGAACTTGACGCATCAAAGTGTTCATTTCCAATTGGCAAGATATTGGTCTAATTTGTCGATCGGCCCAGAGTGGAATTTTTACCTTGGGGGCGGGCATAATTACCAGCCCACAAGAGTCTTAAGATTTTTCCCGATGCAAATCTTGATGTTTTTTGAGCTTAAAACTACTGCTAGTCCAACTTATGAGGGGATTTGATCCGATGATACATCAGGGGCGATCGCCAGATTGGCTTCGCCCGAAAGCATTTGAGCAGCAGATCCACTAGCTAATCGATCGTAAGAGTGTGTTCCCAAACCCTTAACTTGGCGCATCAAAGTACCCATTTCCAAAGCACTCATCGCATAATTCCAGCCCAAATTGCTTTTAATTCCAGCCCTTTCCAAAGCTTGCTGCATCGTATCAGTCGTCACCACCCCAAAAATCACCGGCACCCCTGTTTGAAAAGCAGCAGCAGCAATTCCCTTAGCAACCTCACCAGCCACAAAATCGAAATGAGGAGTTTGGCCCCGAATTACCGCACCCAGACAAATTACCGCATCGTAGCGGTGAGAAAGAGCAGCTTGGCGGGCCACCAAAGGAATCTCAAAACTTCCCGGAACCCAAAAAAAGTCCACCTGAGAGCCATGAGGATTAATATCAACCCCGTGGCGTTTCAAACAATCTTGACATCCCTCCAAAAGTTTGTTAACCACCAAATCGTTAAAACGACCGATGACAATAGCAAATCGCAAAGATTCGGTGTGAGTAAAAGTTCCCTCGAAAACAGTCATAGTGCTCTAGTTTAGATTTTAGGTTTTAGATTTTAGATTTTTGTTTTTGAGAAGGCAAAAGTCAGAAAGCAGCAGCATCTCATCTGAATCTCAAGTGCAAAAACATACAGGGTCGCGCGGTCTGGAAAATTCCTAGCTTCTGCCGAATGCCTTTCAATCGCTGGTAAATGCCTTCAGCCTTCTATCTTTTACCTTCTTTCTCCGAGAGAGTTGGGTGAAATTAAACGACTAAAAAGTTCAATACACCCACTGCAATAACCAGCAAAAACCACAGACCAGACCCGGCATAAATCAGGGATTTAGACTGATTCCAGTTTTGGGGAGAGGCATAAGCAACTGGCACGCCAACAACCATCACAAAAGACAGCAGTACCAGACCTAGTAAAACCACTTGAAACAGAATTGATAACATCTTTTCTCCTTTCGATATAACCGTGCGTTGATCAGAAATAGTTTCCCAGAACCGAAAAAAATCTTCCAAATTCTAGTTTTTGACAGTTTCCCGATAGTCGATCGAGAAATTGTCGGTTGATTGATACGAAAGAACCCAGGCAAATTCGGGCGTTGCGCGAACAGGCGTCAGCGGCTCTTAAGATTTTTATCAATTTTATCATTGTTCGCTACAGCACAGAAAACTGGAAAGGTTAACTTAAAGCCCGATCGACACATCCGGTTTCAAAGGGCGAGAAATTGCTACTGTTTGAGTTAGAGATGCGGGATTTTCGGCTATGGACTTAGTTTTGTGCCACACAACAGCAGATTTTGACGCCTTGGGGGCGGCGGTGGGACTTTGCGTGCTGCGCCCCGGTAGCAGGATCGTATTGACGGGGGGATGTCACCCGACAGTGCGGGATTTTTTGGCGCTACACCGTGACGAGTACCCACTGATTGAACGCCGATCGGTCAATCCGCAACAAATTCGATCGATTACTATAGTTGATGCCTCCGGGCGCGATCGTTTGGGAAAAGCCGCCGAGTGGCTGGATTTGCCACAAGTAAGGGAAATTGCTATTTTCGACCACCACTTAGAGGCGCATTCAGACATCCCCGCTACTGTTACGCAGATCGAAGCAGTCGGAGCCAGCACAACATTAATTGTCGAAAAGCTCAAAAATCAAGCTGAAAACAGCGACATACCCTTCCGCCTTCTGCCTTCGGAAGCAACAGTAATGGCCCTCGGCATCCACGTCGATACAGGTTCCCTTACCTTTGAGGGCGCAACTGCGCGAGATGCAATAGCTTTGGCCTGGTTGATGGAACAGGGAGCGAGTTTGGGGGTCATCGCTGAATATGTAGAACCCGGTTTGTCTCCTCAATTGCAAGATTTGCTGAGAGAAGCGCTGAATAATTTGCGATCGGAAACTTTGCACGGTTACAGCGTAGCCTGGGTGCTGCTATCTACTGAAGCTTACGTTCCCGGACTTTCTTCACTGGCTTCTCGCTTGCTCGATTTAACTGAAACCGACGCTCTGCTGTTAGGTAATGTTTATAAATTTAGCGAAAACGAAAACAACCGCAACATCGCTCCCGAATCGCCAGTTTCCAATCGATTAACTATTATCGGTCGATCGCGCATCGAAGGCACAAACCTCAGCGAATTGTTCAAACCCTTCGGCGGCGGAGGCCACGCCCGCGCCGCTTCCCTCGCTACCCGCGATGTTGACCCCCTGCTGACTTTAAATCAGTTAGCTGACGAACTCAAAACTCAAATTCCCCACCCTCCGACAGCCCGCGAATTAATGTCGTCTCCAGTGCGGAGTATTCGCCCGGAAACCTCGGTGGGGGAAGCTCACCGTATCCTTCTACGTTACGGACATTCCGGGCTATCTGTGGTCGATGCGGGCGATCGACTCGCCGGCATTATCTCGCGCCGCGACATTGACATTGCCCTGCACCACGGTTTCAGTCACGCCCCGGTGAAGGGTTACATGACTCCGCAGTTAAAAACGATCGCCCCAGATACCTTGCTGCCGGAAATAGAATCTTTAATGGTGACATACGATATCGGCCGCTTGCCAGTATTGGAAAACGGTCAACTGGTAGGAATTGTTACCCGGACTGATGTGTTGCGGGAATTGCACCAGCAAAAAGCGCGAGACAGGGGAAGTAATGCAGAATTCTCTTATTGTGCCGTGTCCGAATCGGTTGAGCAGTTGTTGCGATCGCGTATAAGTGCCGAATTGTGGCAATTATTGTCGATCGCTGCGAATATTGCCCAAAACCGCGGCTGGCAACTTTATATTGTGGGTGGAGCAGTCCGGGATTTACTCTTAGCCACGGATGATACGCTGGCGCTAACAGATATCGATTTGGTTGTGGATGGAAAGTGCGGTTCCGACGATTCTGGTGCTGGTGTCGAGTTAGCTTCATCGCTGCAAAAACTTTACCCAGAATCGCGTTTGGACGTTCACGGTCAATTTCAAACCGCCGCGCTTTTGTGGCACAAAGACTCTGCTTTCGGCTCGCTGTGGGTGGATATCGCGACTGCTCGCACTGAATTTTACCCTTATCCGGCTGCAAATCCTGAAGTTGAAGCGAGTTCAATTCGCCAAGATTTGTACCGCAGGGATTTTACAATTAATGCGCTGGCTGTGCGGTTGGGTGTTCCTCGCAGTGGCGAATTGTTAGATTTTTTTTGCGGTTTGCTGGACTTGGAATCGAAGCAAATTCGAGTTTTGCACGCGAATAGTTTTATAGAAGATCCGACGCGAATTTATCGCGCTGTGCGGTTTGCGGTGCGGTTGGGATTTGAAATTGAGCCGCAGACGGAAGGATACATCCGCAACGCTTTGACCAGCGGAATTTATTACCGAATTCAGGGGGAAAATGGCCGAGCTCCGGCTTTGGAAACTCGGCTCAAAAGCGAATTGAAATACATTTTGCAAGCTCCTTACTGGAAAGTTGCTTTGCAAATGCTGGGAGATTTGCAGGCTTTGCGCTGCATTCATCCTAGTTTGGAGTTGGATCGGGAGTTGTGGCGACAACTGCGTTTGCTCGATCGGTGTTTGAATGAAAGGAAGAAGGAAGGTTCGGCAACGGATTCTGTAACGGATGTAACGGATGTCAGGAAGAAGGAAGAAGGAAGTTCGGCAACGGATTCTGTAACGGATGTAACAGATGTTAGGAAGAAGGAAGTCGGAAGAAGGAAGAAGGAAGAAGGAAGAGATAATTCCCAATTCCCAATTCCCAATTCCCAATTCCCAATTATCAATATTCCCGATTGGCAGATGCGGCTGGAAGTTTTGATAGCTTATGTAGCACCGGAATATCGCGGCAAGGTGGCTGCAAATCTTCAGTTACCTGCTGACAGCATTAAGCGCCTGGAAGTTTTGGAAGCCGGAAAGAACGAGTTAGCAGAGGGTTTGCCTAAGTGCGAGTTGCCGAGTCAATTGGTTCTGCTGTTGAGGAATTATGAGTTGCCGGTGTTAATTGCGATCGCCCTACAAAGTCCGCGAAGTCCACGCCGCCAAATTTGGGAATATCTCACCAAATGGACGAATGTTGAGCCGCCTTTGAATGGCAACGATTTGAAGGCTTTGGGTTATAAGCCGGGGCCTGGGTTTAAACGAATGTTGGATGATTTGTTGGCGGCGAGGTTGGATGGCGATTTGGGCGATCGGGCTGCTGCTATCTCTTTCTTAGCACAACGTTATCCTCAAACTTAGTAAGGTGCGTCAGCAGCGCGTTATTTTTTCTCTGCTTGATTAGCTAATTGCTGACGCACTCTACTAAATTTTAAGTTTTCAATTCCAAACAGGCTAACCAGGCGATCGCACATTATTGATATTTCGAGAATTAAGGTGAAAAAACAGCGCGCTCCTGCTTTAATCGCAATTGTCCTTTACAAAAGTTTTGTTGCTTCCCTCTTGACAGTAACTTCGATTGCTTTGCTTTTTGCATTAAAAAATCATCAAGTCTTAGAACAATTTTCGCAATCTTATTTGTTAGAAAGCAAACTAAAAATTATTGAATTCATCTTAGACAAAGTTCTAATTCTCAAGCCTAAAAACTTACTGCTTAGCGGACTTGCCGCAGCACTTTATGCAGTCTTAACTGCTGTTGAGGCCGTTGGTTTGTGGTACGAAAAAGACTGGGCAACAATCTTAGTGTTAGTGCTGGTAAGCATCAGTATACCCCCTGAAATATATGAATTAGTTCACGGGGTCACGGTACTTAAGTTAGCGGTATTTATCACAAATGTAGCCATTTTATGGTATTTGCTCCACCATTGGCCGAAGCATGGTAAAGGAGCTTAAAGTTTTGATTATTCAGAGGAAACTCACTTGATTTTATGAATGTCAGCATTTTCCATTTTAATTTCATAAAACGGCTGATCAGTCAAATAAAAACCTCAATCTTTACAAAAATTTGTTGATTGTAAAGATTCGATAAAGCTACGAGGGGTTATACCCCCTATGAGTTACAGTGAGATATATATAGATGCACCCTGATGGCTTTCCCGTTCCACAAGAGCGGGATTTTTATTGGCAAAATATTGTATTAAGTTTTAATACACCTGCTAGAGATAGAATTGGTGGAAAATTTCAATAAAACGATCGCCAGATGCAAAAATAGCACAGCTAAAGCAAAAACGATGGTTCGGAGCGATCGAACATCAGCGCTAACTCTGCGAAATAACCCAAAGGCAGTAGCATAGTTTGGGAAACGGCATCAATGGAAGATCAACTTAGCGTTCACAACAGCGCTGCAACAGGGGAAAGACACCATAATTAATAGTTGATTGTGCTCTAATTTTTGAAGTTTTATGGATTAAGAAAATTTTACTCATGATGTTAGGTCAATTTTCTGAAATCCCCAACTGGATGATGCTTAGTTTCACAAACTTTTAAGTTTTTTTACTGAATCTTGTCTCCGATAATCAACCCTCTTTGTCACTTTAGCAGTGTATTGGCCAGTTGGGCGTCACGAATGTGAGTTATAAAACAATTAAAAACCCGATTTCTTCAAGAAGAAATCGGGTTGTTGAAATCGATGGTGAAGCGCGATTTTCTGTCTAAACTATTCGGAAAATAAAAGGGTAGCGGTAAGGTTGGTTAGGATTTTGCAAAACCTGGAGGATAGCCATTATTGTCAGTCCCCAATGCAGCAGATAACCTAGGGGCACTAGGATAAAGCCAGCAAGACCGAAAGTGACGACAGTTAACACCACAATCACGGTGCTGTACACCCATACATTAAGGTGAAAATTGATTGCTTCTGTGGCATTTTCTTTGACAACGGGGTCATCTGATACTAACAATACAGCGATCGGCGCTCCGATCGAGAACAGTAACGTGCTGAAAAAAATCGCCCCGTGGCACACCAGTGATAGCAGTTTCCGCTTGTCGGAGTCGTACATATTACTTTTCCTTGACTTTATTGATAATTAAACCTTTAATAGCAACTGTAGCACAGGCTATAATGGCGATCGGGTGATGATTCCCCTACCTAATTTGTGATGACAACAGAACTCGAAACTGAACTGCTAACTGCTGTTGAGCGCCGGCGCAACTTTGCTATTATCTCGCACCCTGACGCGGGTAAAACTACTTTGACAGAAAAGCTGCTGCTGTACGGAGGTGCAATTCACGAAGCAGGTTCTGTGAAAGCGCGGCGGGCTCAGCGACACGCTACGTCTGACTGGATGGCGATGGAACAGCAGCGGGGAATTTCTATTACTTCTACTGTTTTGCAGTTTGAGTATAAAAAATATCACATTAATCTGCTCGATACTCCAGGACACCAAGATTTTAGCGAAGATACTTATCGAACTCTGGCGGCGGCTGACAATGCAGTGATGCTTGAGGATGCTGCTAAGGGTTTGGAACCGCAAACTCGGAAGTTATTTGAAGTTTGTAAGCTGCGAAGTCTGCCTATTTTTACTTTCTTTAATAAACTCGATCGCCCTAGCAGAGAACCTTTGGATTTGTTGGACGAAATTGAGAAGGAATTGGGGTTGCAGACTTATCCGGTAAATTGGCCCATAGGTACGGGCGATCGCTTTAAAGGTGTTTTTGATCGCAGGGCGCGCAAAATTCACTTATTCGAGCGGACTAAACACGGTTCTCGCGCTGCTGTTGATACTGTCATCGAATTGGGCGATCCGCGCATTGAAGATTTGTTGGAACAAGACCTTTACTATCAGCTTAAAGAAGAGTTAGAACTGCTTGATGAGTTGGGAACTGAACTCGATTTAGACTTGGTTCGGGCTGGAAAAATGACGCCAGTTTTCTTTGGCAGCGCGATGAGCAATTTTGGGGTCGAACTGTTTTTAGATGCGTTTTTAGATTACGCTATGAAACCGATCGCCCGCAAGAGCAGCGCCGGAGATTTGCCGCCAACTTATGAAGATTTTACCGGGTTTGTGTTTAAATTGCAAGCGAATATGGACCCAAGACACCGCGATCGGGTGGCCTTTATTCGGGTTTGTACGGGCAAGTTTGAAAAGGACATGAACGTGACTCACGCTCGCAGTGGTAAAACGGTGCGTTTGTCAAGGCCTCAAAAATTATTTGCTCAGGATCGCGAGTCGATCGAGGTTGCGTATCCGGGCGATGTGATCGGTTTGAACAATCCGGGAGTATTTGCGATCGGCGATACTATTTACACCGGCCAAAAACTGGAATATGAAGGGATTCCCTGTTTTTCTCCCGAACTTTTTGCTTTTTTGAGAAATCCCAATCCTTCTAAGTTTAAGCAGTTCCGCAAAGGCGTTTCTGAGTTGCAGGAAGAAGGCGCAGTGCAAATTATGTACTCGGTTGATGAGTCGAAACGCGAGCCAATTTTGGCGGCTGTCGGACAGTTGCAATTTGAAGTTGTGCAGTTCAGAATGCAGTCGGAATATAATGTGGAAACGACGATCGATATGTTGCCTTACAGTGTAGCTCGTTGGGTTGACGGCGGTTGGGAGGCGCTGGAAAAAGTTGGGCGGCTGTTTAATACGGTGACGGTGAAAGATACTTGGGGAAGGCCGGTTTTGCTGTTTAGAAATGAGTGGAATTGCCGACAGGTGGAAGGGGAACACCCTGTTTTGAAGTTAAATGCGATCGCCCCTGTGGTTTCGGGTTTGGCTGTTAGCGAGGAGTGAGATTACCGCAGGCAAAGGACACAACACTGTTGTGTCCATACAAATGATATTTATTCGGCTTAAATACGCCGGATATAACAAGTTACAATCACGGCTCTAACAGTTTTTCTAAGATGGTGTAAATGTCTTTTTTGTCACCATCTTTACGTCTCTCTAATCCCACTACAACAACTATAACTCGATCTTGTTCGACTTGATAAACTATACGATAGCGCTGTCCAACAGCTCGGATACTGCGAAATCCTGATAGGTTATCTACAAGGGCTTTGCCTTGCTTGTGTGGTTCAAATTTTAGTTGATCAATGCGATCGCGCAATTTTTCCTGTTCTCGTCGATCTTTGACTGCTTCCAACATTTCCAGTGCCAGTGGCGTAAGCTGGATCTCATATTCGATCGCATTTTCTCCGTGATTCATAGTCCCAATTTTGCTTTGGCATTTTCCCAGGAAATAGTTTCGCCTTGGCGTGCTTGGGTGATGCTTTGGCGCAATTAGGCAACGAATTCTGTATCGGTGAGAATATCTAAGGTTTCTAACAGTTCAGTCAAATGCGTGTAGCTCATTGCAGCCATAACGGGAACGCCATCTTGAGTGATGATGATAGGCTCATTGATAAGTTCTTGGGGTAGGTTTGGAAGCTGCTGCTGTGCTTGGGCAATGGTGAGTCGTTTGGACATGGTTGTACTAAAGCAACATTACTTTTAATTTAGCATTTCGGCCCAACTAACTGGTTTGCAGCCGCTGACGCTGGTAACGAGTAAATCCAAAATCCAAAATCCAAAATCTAAAATCTAAAATCGGTTGACGGCTGGCCCCCATCTGCGGCTACGCTTTGAAGTGAGAGGTTGCTTGCTTGTAGAGGAGGCAGCCCGCGTCGCCCAAAAATCTAGTTGCACTGCCCAAAGCTGTTGGTAGCAGCAATGGACAGCATAACCGCCAAACTGGGACTAGCAGTCTGGAGGCTAACGGAGTATCTTAACATCCTCTGTAGCCGCCCTGCTATGTGTTGAAATGCGGGGCGGCTGGGTTTTTGGGTTTTTCTAGAAAACCCAAAACCAGGAGAACATATTATGTCACAGGAATTCTTGCCTGACGACAACAAATTCGATCGCCCAAATGACGACTCAGCAGCAGTATGCGAACAGGAAGTGGTGCTGTTAACGGTTGTCGGTTCGCCCAAAGGTGTCAGGGAAACCATACTCACTTTGTACCGACTGGGATTTGCAGAAGTGGGCGATTGGAGTCCCGTACAGCGTGCGGCTAATCCGAAGCAGGTGATGAGCGTGCTGATCCGTCGGAAGCGGGCTGAGGGTACATCGCCGAGAAAATCTGGGCGGTAAGCTACAAGGTTAAATAGCTAAATTCGAGGGCGGGCCTTTAACGTTCAGCCCTGAGTCCGGCAGGGGTTTCAACCCCTGCCTCAAAGCAAAAGTCCTCGCTATGAGGACTGAAGAATTCATTAGTCCTCATAGCGAGGACTTTTGCTAAAAGCCCCGTGGAATTCATTCCTTGGCGGCCTTTCGGTTTAAGTTAACTGGACACGTCCTCCTTTTTAATGCCGCGTCTTTACTCCTTGCGATCGAGGTAAATGCTGAGACTATCCTCACCCAAATTATCGAGAAGTTGTTGCAGCGCGTCGCGGCTATTGCGAACCAGATCGTTGTTAGGAGCAATGGCTAAAGATCGATTAAACATTTCCAGAGCCTCTTGCCCATTCTTGAGTGCTTCCTGTTGCTCAGATAATTTTGCTTGTAAATCACCCAGTATTCTCAGTGCAATACCTTTGTTGTTGAGGACAATAACGTCATCCGGTGCAATAAGTAAAGCTCTATTGTAAGCAGCGATCGCATCTGAGTAAGACTGTTTTGCCACCTCAAATTCACTTAGCTGTGCTTGCAATTCACCCAGACTTAACAGCGCATTCCCTTTCTTGTTGAGAGCACAGATATAATCCGGTGCAATAAGTAAAGCAGAATTACAGGCAGCGCTCGCCTCAAAGTAAGACTGTTTTGCCGTCTCAAATTCACTTAGCTGTGCTTGCAATTCACCCAGACTTCGCAGCGCATTCCCTTTGTTGTTGAGAGCATTGATATAATCCGGTGCAATAAGTAAAGCAGAATTATAGGCTGCGATCGCTTCTAAGTAAGACTGTTTTGCCGCCTCAAATTCACTTAGCTGTGCTTGCAATTCACCCAGACTTCGCAGCGCATTCCCTTTGTTGTTGAGAGCATTGATATAATCCGGTGCAATAAGTAAAGCAGAATTATAGGCTGCGATCGCTTCTAAGTAAGACTGTTTTGCCGCCTCAAATTCACTTAGCTTTGCTTGTAATTCACCCAGCCGTAGTAGCGCAATCCCTTTGCTGTTGAGAGCATTGGTATAATCCGGTGCAATAAGTAAAGCAGAATTACAGGCAGCGCTCGCCTCAAAGTAAGACTGTTTTGCCGCCTCAAATTCACTCAGAATTGCCTGCAAATTACCCAGACGTAGTAGCGCAACCCCTTTGTTGTTGAGAGCACAAAGATAATCCGGTGCAATAAGTAAAGCAGAATTACAGGCAGCGATCGCCTCAAAATAAGACTGTTTTGCCGTCTCAAATTCACTTAGCTGTGCTTGCAATTCACCCAGACTTTGCAGCGCATTCCCTTTGTTGGTGAGAGCAGCGATATCATCCGGTGCAATAAGTAAAGCAGAATTATAGGCTGCAACTGCCTCTAAATGTTCCTGTCTTGCCTCTACATATCGAGCCAACCGAGCATAGTAATCTCCCTCGGAGCGCGAAACTCTACCAAGCCAATAATCACTTTTAATCCACAACTCATCTCTAACTCCCAGCAGCGACTCGCATTCCCCGTAACGACTCAGCCGCAATGCTTCATCAAACACCTCTTCCCATTCCTTCACACCCCGCTCCCAATCCAAGCGATTAGCATGATAAATTGCCTCAGCCGCATCCCCCACTTCCCGATAATGCCCCTCTAAAACCTCATGCGCCCTGCGAGTTTTCGGATGATCCCGATCGGCATCCAAGCGCCGCAATAAATCGTGAATCCGATACCAATTATCCCCCCGCTTTTCCGATTTCCACACAAAGGAAAAACCAGTCAACATCTCAAAATTGGCACTACTTGCCTGGAAGTGACAACCAGCTCCCAATTTTACGTACAAATCCTCATCAAAAGCGCGGCCAGCACTCAGCGAATGCACGGCCGATCGCACTTCGCGATCGACATAACTCAGCAACCGATCTGTTAATTCCGCAGTCTTGTTTTCCAACTTCGGAATCCGCGCAAAATCCGACGACAGCAACTCAATTCCCCGCCTTCTTTCTGCCAGCACCGCATCCGCGCACAAACCCAAATAAAACGGATGTACCTGCAAATTTTCCAAATTATCAGCGGGATTGACGCTGGCATATTTAATTACAGCATCTGCCAAATCTGCCTTGTCAATCTTCACTTTGTGCAAGTAATCCCTCGCATCATCCGGCGACAAATGCCACACCAATTGTGCATCTATATAATCTGCGGGAATCGGAAACCTTGACGCATTCGGCCACCGCAATTGCGTCACCGGACACTCTCGCCCCGCCACAACAACTACAATCCCCAATTTGTAATCCAATGCCCTCAACAACCGCCGAAACCACTCATCTTGATACCAAAAAGTTGCGCCTTGAGAATTTCGTTTTTCATCCCACATTTTCTCGTGAGTATCGAACAGCATCACGAGGCGATCGGGTTTATTTTTGCCAGCCATTGTCGCATTCAAATCCCCAGCAAACAATTTCGGCAAATAGTCGGTTAACTCAGTATCAATATCTAGACGGCGAATTTCCTCCGCCTTTTCATCGCTGACGCCCAAGCGATTTTGAATTAATTTCATCGCCCGCTTAATCCCGCCCAATTTATCTATCCCTTTGAGCACCGCTACAGCTTGCGCCACCACCGGAAAATCTGCAAAAGTTTCAATTATAGGTATCACCAATTCCGCCACATCATCGGGGAAAAGTTGGTTGAGAGTTGCCTGTGATTCGCCTTTGTTCAGCAAATACCAAAAGCAAGCAAAGTCATAATTTGGAAATTTAAATTTATATTTCTTAGTGGCTGCTGCCAGATTTCGGCGCAGCATCAGCAAGCCGTAAAATCTATCTTGCGGTTTATCTTCTTTAATCGGTATCAATCCGAAATCGTGTCTGACTGCGGGTATGGGAGTGTAGGTCTTAGGTTCAGCATAGCGGACAAAATCAGCAACTTGGGCGGCTTGTGATTCTGGGATGTCGTGCAATTGTTGCCACACCTGCGGCGAAAATCTTTTACAGCAGTGAAACTGCAAGTGTTGTAGCAGCAAAGACTTGCCGTTGCCTCCATCTCCGTAAAAATACAAAATTTGTTGGCGCGCGGGGTCTTCGTTTAAAGAAAAGGCAAATCGGCGGGTAAATTCGTATCTGTCGGTAAAAAGTTCCAGTTTGCGATCGCCGCTAATAGATTCGCTTTCAAAATCTTCGTCGTCAATTGGCATAAGTGTGCAGGTGAGGTGTTAATTTATTATACCAATGGGGGATTGAAATTGGGCATAGATATCAATTAGGGGCGATCGCCTTTAGGGCATATGTTAAAACTGAGATATTGCACCCTTCTCAATCAGCTTTTGTGAACAGGCAAGATGCCTGTTCCACAAGAAAATTTATCTTTTGTGGAACAGGCATCTTGCCTGTTGCTGACAATGGTACAAGATGTGAGTTAAAACAGTAATCGATCGACCACCCAAGCTATCTTAGAAAGGACGCTAGCGAAAGCACAGTCATGGCACCTCCCACTAATCCAAATCCGGCGGATTCATCTGCAAAACAGTCTCTAGAGGCTGGGCTAGCAGCTTTGAAACAGCAGGATTACCCCACCGCGATCGCCCTTTTAGAATCCGTTACCCAAACCGCCGCCAATCAGTCGTCGGGAATCCGCGCGCAGATGGGGTTGGTGGCTGCGTACAAAGCAACCGGTAATGTGAAAAAGGCGATCGCCCTGTGCTCTTCCCTCGCCAAAAGTCCCAACTCTCAAGTCAAAACTTGGGCCGATCGCGCTTTAAAAGAATTAACCCCCCCTCGCCCCCCAAAACCACCGGAAAATAAACCAAAATCCGCAGAAACTCCCCCCGAAACAGGCTTTGTCGCCTTTGATGCAGGAACAAAATCGGCGAAAAAATCGATTGGGGGCGATCGACCGACCGCAGATAAAAAAACAGGATTTTTACCTTTAGAGCCTGCTGTAGAGCCTGGAAACGCCAAATCGCAACCGATTTCCCCGCTACCTCCACCCCCCACACCGCCGATTCGCCCGACATCAGAGGGCGGGCACGGGGGCACCGCCCCTACAGAAACCGCACCCGAAACCGCAGAAATTAGTGGCGAAAATAGTTCCGCTTCCCCAACAGATATCCCCGGAGTCGCCAGCCCAGATACTTACCAACTCACTTGGCGCGAAGCAGGGCGCACCAAAAGCCCGCGCCCCCTCAAACCGCTGAAGTTGCTGGAGTTTCGGCTGCAAGCCGTTGCAAGTGCGATCGCCCTATTTTTCCTAGCCCGGTTTGTCCTGCAATTCCTGCTGACAAACACTAATTCTCTGTTGGTTCAGCTTTACATATTCACTAGGCTGCCTATTTTCGCCCCGATTCAGCTTTTTTACCGCGATCCAACTCCGTTTGTTCAGATGGTTTTTGGATTGCTTTTAGCCTCGTCTCCGTGGCTGATAGACGCGCTGCTGAAACTGTTTTGCGGCGTCGAAACTCTGCGCGGGTCGGTTTTATCGAAGCACAGCAAGGAAGCTAGTCGGGTACTGCGAAGCTTTTGTACGAAGCAAAATATGCCGGTGCCGGTACTCAAACTCTTGCCGCTGAATGTTCCTGTAGCTTTCAGTTACGGCTGTTTGCCCCGTTTTGCTCGGATTGCTGTGAGTCGGGGGCTGTTGGAACAATTGACGGATGATGAAATTGCCACTATTTTCGCGCGGGAGTTGGGCCATATATCTCACTGGGATTTTGCGCCGATGTCGCTGGCGCTGCTGGTGATTCAGATTCCTTACTTGATTTATTGGCAGGTGGCGCATTGGCAAGAGCGGTTGTGTGATTTAATGACGATCGAGTTTTTGCGTTCTGCTGTTAAATTTGTGGCCGCTGCAATTTCTGCTACCTGTTACGGCATTTATAAGTTGTTGCGCTGGCCGATGTTGTGGCTGTCGCGCCGCAGAGTGTATTTTAGCGATCACACTGCTGCGGAAATTACGGGTAATCCTAACGGTTTGACGCGGGCACTGGGTAAAATTGCGATCGGCATTGCTGATAATATCGAACAGCAAAAACAAACTAGCTTTTTCCTCGAAAGTTTCGATCTATTGTTACCCGTAGGTGTTGGACAAGCTGTAACCCTTGGTTCTGCTGCATTACACGCGCCGCTAGAACAGATTTTGCTGTGGGATGTCAGCAATCGGGAGCGCAATTGGTTGACGGTTAACCGCGCGCATCCTTTGCTGGGAGAGCGTTTGAAGCTTTTGGCTCTTTATGCTCAATTCTGGCAACTGGAGACAGAGTTAGATTTGGCAAACGCGGGAGTGCAAGAACAACCCAGGAAAGGAAAATTGTCTCCGTTTAAGTCAATAGTCGAATTTAAAGACTCAAAACTATTTTTACAGGGTGCGCCGTTTTTTGGAATTCCGATGAGTTTGGCGATAGTCGGGTTGCTTTGGCTGATTGGCGGGATTTTTTCGAGGACGAGTATTTGGCAGTTGGATTGGCTTTGGGGCGATCGATCGATTCTTTGGGGCTGTTTGCCGATCGGATTTTCTATCGGTACTTTGATGCGGATCAATTATTTCTTCCCGGATATTATCCCGCGAGAAACCGCTTCGCCGAGTTTGCCGGAAATTTTGTCAAATCCCGATAGTTTGCCGCTGGATGCTGAACCGGTGCGGCTGGAAGGTGAACTTTTGGGTCGATCGGGTATGAGTAATTGGCTGGGACAAGATTTGATTTTGCAAACGGCGACGGGTTTGGTGAGGTTGCACTATGTTTCGAGGTTTGGCTACATTGGCTCTTTGTGGCCATTTTTGTTCAAAGAGACTACTCGCCCTAGCGATTTGATCGGAACATCTGTTGTGGCGACTGGTTGGCTGCGCCGGGGTGCTACTGTGGCGATCGACCTTGAAAGTCTCCGCAGTCAAGGAGGGAGGGTTAGTGACAGCGGACATCCGATTTGGTCTGCGGTTTTGGCTTTTGCTGCTGCTTTTTGGGGCGCATACATTATTATTCAGGGCCCAAGGTGAGACGATTTTAGATTTTAGATTTTGGATTTTAGATTGAAGAATGGGAAATGACTTACTGCATAAGGGTTTCGAGGTTGCCTACAATTGCATTTTTTACAGGTATGAGGAATAGTTATCAGATTGCCGCACTCGATCGCGCACAACGCGCAGCCCCAGATGAGTTTTGAGTTAAACAGCGGATGGGCGATGTTCTCCGTGCTGGTGGCGCAGCCTACTCTTCATTGGTGTCAACTTAAGCCTGAAACCATGTCAAAATCAGGGTTGTAGCCGAGTCTAGATCCCCCTAAATCCCTTAAGAAGGGGGACTTTGAGAAGACTCTTGTCCCCCCCTTCTTAAGGGGGGCTAGGGGGGATCTAGGGTTAATAGTCAAACAGCAGTCCGTGACAGGGTTTGACGTTAAGTTTTCCCGAAAGCCTACAGTCTTGTTCCTTCTTCCTTCGTAAAGAAAAGTTGCTTTTTTGCCAGCCCTCTGTTACATTAATTTACAGGAATTGGATTGAACCAAACAGCGCGATAACTTTAGTTGGCTAAAATCTCATAAGGCATTGCGTAAAAATTGTCAACACCCCAACACAGCAAGTACAGCCAGCCGCTTGTCGGCTGTTTTTTTTTCTACCGCTATTTTTGCTGTGCGGGATGAATTCTCAAAAGTGATTGAGATGTGGTTTCCGTTAAATTCAGACTGAAATCTTCCTAAATAACTAGCTCTGTTACCAAGGCTGTGATACCTTTAAAGAATGCTCGGACTCTGCCGGGCCTGATTTAAGGGATACCGGGTAAATGAGTAGTTCTCAGCATTAGGAGCGAGATTAGGATCGAGGTAAGATTACTGGCTGAAAAAATGTTAGCCATTTTATCCATCACTGTATTAAACTGAATACTGGCATTCCGATCGCTTGCAATTGACATCCTTGGACATAAATTTCTAGACGGCGCTGGCTATAAACATTCTGAATCAAAACCGGAAGCAAGTAATACAGAATAGCCAATAGCCTAAACATTTGAGTGATGACTAAAAGTTTACACAACAACCTGAGATTTAAAAGCTCTCTGCATCGGCGGTTAAGTTCCGGCCTTATCAGAGTAAATCATCTTTTGGTTCTAAAAGGTGGGGGGATCTGTCAAGGTTGGTGGGAGGAATGCGCCAATTCTCGGGTTATGTGGTGTTTGCCTGAAGTACATATTCAGTTGACTTCAGGTAATTCTGTTCGAGCAAATTAATTAAAACCCAAGTCGGGAGGAAATTTTCATGTCTATTCGTCTTTATGTTGGCAATCTACCGAAGGAACTCGATCGCCTAGAATTGCAAGAAGTTTTTGCACCGGAGGGCGAATCTGTTACCACCAAGGTAATTACAGACCGCAAAACAGGAAAATGCAGAGGATTCGGTTTTGTGACGGTGCTAACCGATGAACAAGCCGACCAAGTTATTGAGAAATATAACGGCTTGATGTTCAAAGAAAACCCGCTGAAAATAGAGAAGGCATTGCCCCGCTCTAAGGGTAAATCTGAGAAGGGCGAAGACGATCAGCAGCAGTCGCCGCAGTCACCACAGTTGGTGTCGGCATCGGCGTCTGTTCCAATGCCTGTGCCTGCGCCGCAGCAACAGCAGCGCTCGTCGGCTCCCCCTAGCCAAGGTGGAGGCGGTTCCAGCAAAAGCAATCGCCGTCGGGGTGACAACAACAAGTCTCGCCGCAATCAGTCAGCAGCAACGGTGTCGAGCCCTGATTCCGGCTCGGTGCAGCCAGATCCGCGCTGGGCGAGTGCTCTGGAAGAGCTCAAGCAAAGATTGGTGGAAGCTCAGACTACTAATTAGTCGCAAATGGCGGCTAATTGCTGCTGCCTCTCGACTGTGGTTGACTGAATGTATCTGGAAGTGCGATCGAGAATCGGTCAAAAAACCCTGTTCTCGATCGCACTCTTTTATGGTAAAAAACCTCTAATATCTAGCAGTGCGGTAAAATAAGCGCGATTGGGCAAGTAAAGAAAACTCAAGTTCTGACTACCAACCAGTTGGATTTTGGTCGATCGACCCAACACGATGTCATATCGTTTCCGGTTGCATCGGAATAATAAAATCGAGTCAACAGTTAACACTCAACCATTCAGTTTTTCGACCCGCCCCTCAACAGTCAACCTTCAACAGTCAACAATTCCGGAGGAGTAACCGGAATTGATCTCATATCCTGAGAATGGTTGGCAAAAAAACCCGGTTTCTCTAAAAATATAGGGTTGAGCAGCGAGACATCTAGAAAGAAACCAGGTTTTTAGCCCGTCTAAACAAGTCATTTTTATTCTATCGGCCCGAATTCGATTGTCTCAATAAACTCAAAAATCTTGTTCATAATTCCCTCAACTTCAGACTCCAGGGAATCCAATTCATCCCCCTCCTGATAAATGCGCTGACAGCTTACCGTGTAGCAAAAATCGTCAGCAATAAAAGCCATAAGTCCCCGGTAAGCATCCAACCGAGTCAGAGGGCCATCGTTTTCTTGCACGCTGATAGTTGCACCCGCAGGCAAATCTAAAACCACGAAATAAGCTTCTTCATCTTCTAAATATTCTGTGTGGAGTAACTTAGAATTGGCAACATTAGCAAGAATTGCCTGAGAAACAAAATTGTCGAGAAAAGACTTGAGATAACCTTCCTCGCCAACCGACTCGATTGTTTCTTCAACTTCACCAGCAACAGGGAAATAATCAATTTTCAGCAAAACTCCAAAGTCGTCAGAAAATGCGACACAGCCTTCTTGCTCATCAATTTTACCGCCTCGTTCCTCGTCAACTGGAATGGGAACGCTAAAATTGCCTTCCGGAGATACGTACCATGCCGCATCGAAATCAGACTCTTCGCCCTCTACTTCCGAGTAAGCAGCAGTTACATCCTCAATAATTTCTGCTGCCTCCTCATCTTCCACACCTAATGCTTGCTGGAATTCTTGGAGAAAAGCCTCGTGCTTCTCAGATATTTCGCCATCTGCGACAAACATTGCTGCGGTTATGGCAAAAGTATCCAAAACTAACTCATCTGGCATAGATTGCCAAGCAGTATTAAATAATGCTCCTAAACCATCTTGGGCCACAATACCGGCGAGTCTTTGAAACATTGCTGACATATCATCTTCCGAGTATTCAGCAAATATTTCTGATTCCCAAAGTATGCTTTCTAAGATATCCGCATCCGTGTCAGGGGAATTTGCCTCTGCTGCCACAAATGCTACCGCTGCTACGGATTCTTCTAAAGTCAAGCTTGCTTCGGATTGGTCTTCTGAATTGAATATTTTATCAAACTTGGCCACAGGTTTTGCCCCGCTAGTGTTTAGTTTTGCTATTCATAGCAAATTTATGACATAAAAAGATAGTAGTCAATCGATTTTAGATTTTAGATTTTAGATTTTAGATTTTAGAATTGAAGCATTGACTTGCGCGAGATAAATTCGGGGGCTCCTTTATCGGATACAGGTTTTTTATTTCTGGGTCCTGAGTCTGCTTTCGGAATGAATTCGGGGGCTTGTATCCTGGATGCTTTCGGTCAGGGATACTCTGGGCGCCGGACACCGGGCCGTGTTGTTTCCCTACAGATATCGCACCCGACACGGCGCTGTGCCGTTTCCCTGGCGATATCGCCTATTACCAAGGACTGCCAATTATGGTGAATCCGGCCCAAAACGTCGGGTGAGAGAAATCTGCATTTGCTACTTTTGTGGCTTGATTAATGTCGATCGCGCCTTGAGTTCCCCGCAATTGACCGTCTTTTACTACAATTTGTTTGTGGATCATTGCCAGTTGAGCTTTTCTGAGTGCTTCAGCTTTAATATTTTCCGATCGCAAATTGCCATAAAACTCGGTCATCAACGCCAAAGTGCCGATATCATTAACTTTCCACAAACTCGCTACCGCTGATTTGACACCGCTGCGGACGGCCAGTCCAGCAAATCCCATTTCTGCTGTATTGTCGCCGATCGCAGTTTGGCACGCACTCAGCACTAATAATTCTACTTGTCGGCGATCGTACCACTTCGCCGATCTAAATTCATCCAGCGCCAAAGAACGGTTCCACAAATGAATCTCAGCTTCCTTGCGTCCGTTTTGATTTTGCGGAAAGCTAGCGTGAGTAGCAAAGTGAACAATGTCAAATGCCTGTTGCTGTCGCTGTTTGCTGAGATTGTTTAGAGTAAAGTTCTGGTTGAGAAAAGACCGTCCCCGCCACAAGGGCAATTCAGCAGTAGGATTGAGAAAACTTTCATTTCTGCTCGATCCCGCTTGATTTTTCCTGTCGCTTCTGGTACCGGCGATCACAGATAATTCGATCGGCACCGCAGGCAAAGGATCTTGATCGGTGTGTGGAAATTCGGAAGCACCCATCGCTAAAACTTGAGCGTTTTTCAAACTTTTATACTTTGTGTTACTCAGGCTGACACTGGGAATTGAGCCTAGACTGTACTTTTCTACTAAAAACTGCTTGCCGTCGTGCAAACCTGCTAGCGGTAGTTGGCGCAAACCGGCATCAAAGGAAAACACTAGCGTATCTATATTTAATGCTTCTAAATTTGAACTAATCGGCGCAATTAACCACTGGTAAAGTTGCTCAGCTATTGGCAAATATTCTTCACTTTGCGAATCATTCGATTGACCCAAATAGCGATGAAATTCTGCCACTTTTTCCAGCAAAACTGCGCTACTGACCGGAATATTTTTGATAATCGGAGGGCCGTCTGGAACTACTAACACTAAAGATAATTCTTCGAGACGGACGATCGCGTAAACAATTACAGCTTGCTTCCCGGTTTCTTCCTTAATTGTTTTCAGAGTTTCTCTCACATATTGAAAATTAACTTGTTGATCCGTGAAATTTTCCCCATAATAATTTTCGTAGTCTTGTTCAAAGAGTTGGTCAATTAGAGCAACAGCATCGTTAGCATTGCCTTGGTCTAAAGTTTGTTCGACGAGCAACCTGCTAATTTGTGAGGGAAAGAGATTTGGGATATCTGCAGGTGGGGGATTTTCTGCGAGCGGAGGGGGAGTGGGAGTTTGTGCGGGAATTGGCGCTGGTGTGGGGGCAGGAGTTGGAGTTGGTGCTGGAGTTAATGCGGGCGCTGGAGTTGGTGCGGGTACTGGATTAACGGGAGGTGATTCTATTTGCGGCAGAGAGATTTGGGGAATATTTGCCAACCAATTAGTAGGGTTTTCAGCAGGTTGTTCTGGAGGAGGCGTCTCGGCAGGAGGGGGATTTAAGACTATATATCCGTCGGGTTGTTCGGTGGAAGAAGCGCCAAGCTGCGGCGGGTTTTCTGGAGGGTTTTCTGAAGCTGGGATAAAGGTAATATTGGGTGTTTCAACGGGCGGTATGTCGATCGATATTTGTCGATTATTTTCTAGTTGGAAGCCAACTCTGGTATTTCCAGTTTCAGGATTTTGCTCGAAAGAAGTTTCCGCACCCAATAAATCGCCAATTAAAAAAGCTAACTCCTGTTGGGGAGTTTGGCTTGGGCTGACAGCGGGCGCGGGTACGATCGCACTTGCAGGCGTGGGCACGATCGCACTTGCAGGTGCTGGCTGAATCTGAGTTACAGGCTGGGTTAGAGAGGCAAGAGGGGCTGTGGGCGCGGGATTTGGCGCGTTTGAAGGTTCGGGGGCGATCGCAGGTTGAGCGCCGAGGGAGGAGGTGATTTGGGAAACAGAGGGAAGGGTAGGTGTAGAAGCTATGCGGGCAGCAGCGTTTGGGGTTGTGGGCGTTGAGGGCTGTGTAGGGCGCGCGCGGGGTGGCAGTACGAATGAATCGGGCAATTCAGGTAGTTGGAAGTCAATGGGAAAACCAGGTATCGGATCGGGTGTTGCCGAAGGTGCGATCGAAGTTTGGGGAATTGGGGCAAGTGGGATAAATATTTGGGGAATTGGGAAAGGTGCGATCGAGCTTTCCGGCGTTGGGGCAGGTGCGATCGAGCTTTCGGGTGTTGCCGAAGGTGCAAGGGGTAAACGCGGTGCGGGTTGCGGTGAGGGCGTGCCTGCGGGCGCTGGAGTCGCTGTGGGGGAAGGCGTTGGAGTATCTGCTGCTGTCGGTGCGGCCGATGGAGTATCTGCTGCTGTCGGTGCAGGTGTGGGAGTAGCTGCTGGTGTGGGTGCAGGCGTTGGAGTAGGTGCGGCTGTGGGTGCGGGCGTTGGAGTAGCTGCTGCTGTGGGTGCGGGCGTGGGAGTAGCTGCTGGTGTGGGTGCAACTATTGGTGGCGGTACGGAGATAATTTGAATGCGATCGACATCCTGTTTGTGAGTATAAAGATATTCGCGATCGGGCAAAATTGTTTGTATGGGATTACTATTTCCTCTAGTAATTGCACCCGCCGTTCCATTTGTCTCGGAATTGCCGACAATAAAAGGCGTTATTCCCGCGCCCCCGTGGCGGATAGTTATAGTACCGCCGTTGCTATCTCCAGGATTTCCAGCCGTAGAAATGCTAGCATTGATGCCGTTTCTGTCTGTGAAGGAATTGAGCGATCGAAAAAACCTTCCCATCAGAATCTCGACAGTGCCTCCCGTACCTTTGCCGAGACTACTTTGAGCGTTAATTTGACTCGCAGTAATATCGCCCTCAGCACTGCGGTTATAAGCCGTGACATTCCCTGCATTCCCCTCAGCCGAAGAGTCAATTTTACCAACATTAATACTTCCGGTAGCGTCGAGCAAAATACTGCCACCATTACCAGGAGACGAGGTATTGATATCGCCCGCACTAATATTAGTTCCAGCGCTCAAAGCGATATTGCCACCAGTGTTAGGGGAAGTCGCATCAATATTTTTAGTTGTGATTTCTCCCTTCTCGCTAAACAAAGAAATTCCGGCGGGTGAGGTAATATTTTGGGCGGTAATATTATTCGTAGTAATAATGTTAATTGCCGCGGAACTTTCGGGGATATCATCTTGAATATTGACGCTGTTGAGGGGAGCAACACTGCCCACAGCACCACCAAAGTCAACACTTCCCGCATCGGGTTGAACAGTCAGACTGTAAGGCCCGTCAACTGTAGACTTAAAAGTAATATCGCCAGTCTCTAAAATTTTGACCGAGAGGTCGTTACCTAATGTTACCGGAGCGTTAAAAGTAATGTTATTGCGGTTAGTTTCGATCTTGCCCTTAGCAGTAATAGTGTCCTTTGCCTGGACATCAATATTGCCACCATTCACAGTAATACTGGGAGCGAAAGTGCGGGAATTAATATCAGATGTCGAAACTGTTCCGCCAGCATTTATGGTGACACCTCCGCCCTTACCATTTGCTGCGGCGGTAATAATTGGGCCGGCAGTTGTGTCGATATTACCGCCGCTTTGAATGCGAAGATTCCCACTGTTGGCGTTGAAACCGCTTAATAATAGGGCGCTACCAATTCCTGCCGTACTGATATTGCTCCCAGCTTCGAGGGAAATATTGCCGCCGTTGTTGCCGCCGATCGCATTGATGATTCCGGCGGTAGTGTCGATCGCCCCGCCGCTTTTAAACGTGATTGAGCCGCCGTCTTGATTGCCGATCGCCCGGATGTCGCTGGTAGTAATATTTCCCCCAGCATTTAGATTAACATTGCCCCCTGTGTTAGTTTTAAGATCGGGAGATGAACCGTCATAACTTGTCAATAACTGACCTGTAGTGATATTTCCGTTGCTGTTAGTAAAGTTAAGATTTCCACCCTGTATTCCCGATACTAAAACATCGCCTATATTAATGTCACCGTTGGTAGTAGATAAAGTAACATTGCTACCGTTGCCCTTACTAGAAGTACCCGCGATCGCGGTTCCTGTTGTCGGTGTTGTGATGCCGGTGCTGGCTTGAATGGTAATATTTCCAGCAGCGCGATCGCCCGTAGTATCGATCGCGCCGATATTAATTGTACCCCCACTTCTAAGGGCGATCGAGCCGCCGCTTTGAATTGCCCTGACATTGAAATTGCCAGTCGTAATATTATCGCGATCTGCTATTAAAGTTATTGACCCACCATTTTCAGGGGCAAAACTTACAATAAACGGCCCACCATAATCCATATCACCATAAGACAAAGTCAAATCACCATAAGACGAAGTATTTTGGTAGAATTCACCTGTGTTAATGCTGCCATTAGTGCTAGTAAAATTAATTATGCCTCCCTGTGTGTTACTCTGCCCTCTACCGTAGGCAGACACTTTACCTGTTGTAATATTTCCATTAGCAGAGACACGTATATTGCCACCTATATTATTGCTTTCGGAAATACAGCACTTTGCGTGACTAAGAGGTACAGTAACAGCAGTGAGCAAAATAATTTTCGATTTGCTTAGTTGAACATA
>NZ_JAUBOS010000075.1:0-30009 GCF_036700365.1 Microcoleus sp. w2-18bC1 | reverse complement strand
TTATTCTCTCCCGGCGCGGTGGCTTTAGTTCTTCTCAAAGCCACCGTTCTCATCTTTATTTAGTCTAAAGTACAGTTGTAAGGTGCGTCTGACTTACGCTGTGTAAGAAACGATTAGGGTTTGCCCCTGACGCACCCTACTATATATGTGCCGTGTAATTTCTCACCTACAAAACTGCCATAATAGTTAACGCGACCAAACAGCTTAACTGAATTACTAAGCTGAACAACCGAAACTTTGGATCGAGGCCAGCGATGTGAATCCCTGAATGTAAAAGCCGAAATAGAATGTACACAACAATCAGCACATCTACTGCTGTTCCTGAAACATCCCTAACTGTTAGAAGAAAAACAACTCCCAAATACAAAGGCAGGTTTTCTATCAAGTTGGATTGTACTCGAAATAGTCGCCACAGCAAACTGTCGTCGTTTTGTGTGCCAAAATCTTTTACAGATCCGCCCGCAGATAGATGCCGAATCCTGACTGCTAGCAAGAGGATAACGACTGCGATCGTCCACAGGATGAAAATTGCTAAACCCCAGAGGGGGAAAGTCATATTTGTCGGTTCAATTTGAATCATCTTTCTACCTTGCGAAACTGCGGTTAAGACTTTAGAAAAGTTATATCAAATCCGTTAGCATCGTCCACTCATCTGCGTTAATCTGTGTTTATCTGCCTGTATCTGCGGTTAAAAAAAGAGAATAACCGCAGATGACAATGGATAGACGCGGATTCACGCTCTTGTCGAGAAAAGAGATAGGAATAATTCCGATGCTAACAGATTTGATATTACCAGTCAGGACTTTTGCTCTGGCGTTCTCATCTTTAGCTAAAATGAGTAAATCTAAAATCTAGAATCTAAAATCTAAAATCGACTTGACGATCGCACCATTGTATCGAGCAAGTGTTCGATCGCACCCGGTAGACTGTGGCAAAAACCAGTGTGTACCCGCGATGTCTGAACGATCGTGCTGCGGGGTGCTACGAGCCAGTGAAAGCGCTCTCTGTGGGGAAGTTGACCGATCGCGCCAGATTCCTTGCCGCCTGCACAAATGATGGGAATGACTGCTAGGTGATTGCGAATCATTTCCAGATCCAACGTTGAGTCGATCGCCATCAAGCGCTGTTCATCAATTTCGATACGGGCTTCGAGGAATTTTTTCGTACCGCAGGAAACGATCGCCCCCACGTTGATAAACTCCTCGCGTTCAACTTTGGGAACGACGCGGATAATCGCATAATCATAAAGAAATCGATCGGGCACTAATCGCTTCCTCCAAAAAAATATGTGGTGATTCTAGCCGATTTAGCAGGTACTCGATATAAGCATTGCGATGTTGGTTGCTATCGCTGAAAGGAGAATCTCCCACCAGCCAAGTATCAGGAATTAGTTTAACAATGTTGCGAATGATGTCCGGGGTTAGCCTTTGAGTCATCTTTGAATTGGCCGCTTCCAGCGTACTGGCAAAACGCAGCAGAACGTGGTCTTTGATTGGCGGAAAACGATCGCGGCTGCGCGAGAGATAATCTTTCCAAGTGTGGTGGAAGTAGAGGGCTGCACCGTGATCGATCAGCCAAAGCCGGCGGTGCCATACCAGCATATTTGCATTGCGCGGGGTGCGATCGATGTTGGTCACAAAAGCATCGAACCAGACGATTTCTGAGGCCAAATCCGCTTCGGACTTCCCCGCGATCGGGTCAAATGTGATGGAACCGGGGAGATAGTCAAGGGCTAGGTTGAGGCCAGCACTTGCTCGGATCAAATCTTGAATTTCCGGGTCAGGCTCAGTGCGAGCCAGTTCGGGATCGAGTTCAACAAAGACGAGTTCGGGGATTGGCAGCCCGGAGGCGCGAGCAATCTCTCCCGCCACTAGCTCGGCGATCAGAGATTTGGCTCCCTGGCCGGCACCGCGAAATTTGAGCACGTACATACCATCATCATCTGCTTCGACAATCGCGGGTAGCGACCCGCCCTCGCGCAAGGGAGTGACATATCTGGTAGCAGTGACTGTTCGCAAGCTGATACTCATGCTATTTTCGATTTGCAATTTGAGATTTTAGATGGGAAATCACTGATTTTATGAGGGTTTTGAGCACGGGCTTACAGACAGTTGGATTCTTTCTTTTAACTGGGACTGATGTTAAGTAATCTGTTTACTCAACTGATGACTAAAAGGACACAACTCATGTTGTGTCCCTACGGAACTTTGCCAAATTTTGCTTTGAGACAGTCATTAGTCATCAGTCATTAATCAACCAATAACTCATGACTAACCACTAATCAGTTGTACTAACGTGGTCGATTCTCTCTAATTGCCAGAGAATTTGGTTGCCTTCGCGCCGCACCCGCGACACTACCCAATTTCGCCAAACCCAGTTGTCTCCGCGACTGGTGACAGCGCTGGCATTTACATCCATCAAATCAGCCAGTTCAGAACTGGTAATCAAGTAGCCTTTCGTAGCAACCTCGTCGGCGATGTGCAACGTTTCGATCAGATTGCGGAGGTCTTGAACCCTCACCTCGCGGGGCAAGTTCTCCAGGGTATCGGCAGTTGAATCCATCATGGTAGAGTTGGAGATCGGAAGGTCAGAAGTTATGACATAGGATTCTATCGTTTTGTTACCAGTTGCGTCCGTTTCTTCCGAAACAATTGTGTTTTCAAAGTGTAGGGGCGATGCCCCCGTGCCCGCCCCGGCCTCGTCTCCCGTTGGTTTCTGCTGTTGCAGTTGGGGAGTGAGATTGTGCGAGAAGCTGCGGGCGATTTCATCGCATCTGTCGTTGTAGAAGTCGCCGGAGTGGCCGCGGACGTGTTCCCACTTGATGTGCCGGGAATTCAGCTTGTCTAGCAGATGCCAAAGGTCTTGGTTGACAACATCTTTGCCCGTTGAGGTTTTCCAGCCTTTATTTTTCCAGCCTTGTATCCATTTAGTGATGCCGTTTTTAACGTATTCGCTGTCGGTGTAAACGGTGACTGGTTCGGTTTGACCGGAATTGGCAAAAAATTCCAGCGCAGCGACTGCTGCCTGCATTTCCATGCGGTTGTTAGTAGTTTGGGGGTCTCCACCCCCGAGTTCGTGACAATTGCCGTCGGCGAAACAAACTACTGCACCCCAGCCGCCTGGGCCTGGGTTGCCGGAACAAGCGCCGTCTGTGTAGAGGCTTTTGATTTTGGGAGTTGTCATGAGCGAATTAATTTGTCATTTAGAGGTAAGTTGTTTGCAAGTGCGATAATTAAGGCAATTAGGATAGTTTTACTTGCTGCTATGAAAAATGCCAACTTAAAGATTAAAAAGGTCGGGCTATTTATTTGTCCGTTTTCTTTGTTAATTTTTAATACTTTCGCGCAAGCACAGCCGATAGTGCCTGCTGCTGACGGTACGGGTACTGTTGTCACCCCCAGCGGCAACCGCTACGATATCAACGGTGGCAGTTTGTCGGGAGACGGCGCGAATCTTTTTCACAGTTTTGGGCAGTTTGGCTTGAATCAAGGTCAAATTGCTAATTTTCTGACTAATTCGGCTATTCAGAATATATTAGCTCGAATTGCTGGCGGGGACGCTTCGCTAATTAACGGTTTAATTACTGTGACGGGCGGCAATTCTAATCTTTTTCTAATAAATCCTGCGGGGATTGTGTTTGGCCCGAACGCGAGTTTGAATGTGCCGGCGGCTTTTACTGCAACTACTGCGAATGGTGTCGGTTTTGGTTCAAATTGGTTTAATGCTGCGGGTACAAATAATTTTAGCGCCTTGGTTGGTACGCCAAATGCTTTTTATTTTAGTCCGGGTGTACCGGGAAGTATTGTTAATGCTGGCAATTTATCGGTGACTCCTGGGCAAAATTTGGCTTTGCTTGGCGGTACGGTTGTTAGTACCGGACAGTTGTCGGCGGCGGGCGGGAAAATTACTGTTGCTGCTGTTGGGGGAGATCAGGTACTCCGCATTAGTCAACCGGGGCATTTGTTGAGTTTGGAAATAGCAACGGGCGGAAATTTTGGTATTTCTCCACAGACTTTGAATCCTGTTTCTTTGCCGCAGTTGCTGACAGGTACTGGGCAAAATCAGGCGGCGGGTGTTGCGGTTGCTGATGACGGTTCTGTGCGGCTTGTGGATTCTGGTTTGCAGGTGAATTCTGGGGATGTGGCGATTGCTGCTAATGTGTCTGGGCTGCCGCAGTTGAATGCGGGAAGTGCGAATTTATGGGCTGCGGAAAATCTCACGTTAGCGGGCACTAGGCTGCAAACTACGGGGGATTTGAGTTTGCTGGGTGGGGATGCGGTGCGGGTCAGGGACAGCGCCCAGAATCCTTTTTTGGCGCAGGCTGGGGGGAATTTATACATTCAGGGATCTCGCACTATTGATATTCTCACTCAAAATGCGATCGGCGGCTTATCTCTTCCCCCGCAATTCCAAAGCGGCGGCAATTTGAGTTTGGTTAGCAACGGCATTATTTCGGGGGATTCCCACTTTGTTTCTGGTGGCAATTTTTCTATTCGCAATTTGTCGGGAATGCCGGGAAACTTTGTCAGTTTATTTGACCCGATTATCAGTTCGGAAGGAGATGTTTTCTTTGGAGATTATACCGGAGTTTCGCTGAAAGTCGAGGCGAAGGGGAGCATTGTTGCCGAGGATATTACAATTACCGGCCCCGATAGTGCATTGGGTAGGGAAAATGTGAGCGGTGATCCAGATATTGCTATTTTAACCAGCAGTCCGGCCTTAATTCTACGGGCTGGAGTGGCAAATTTGCTAAATCCTGTTAGTAACAGTTTAGGTGAAGATTCAATATTTACAAGTCCACTTTTATCAAGCAATTTGATTTCTGTTGAAAATATTTCGGCAGGCGGGCCGGTAATTTTGTCAGCGCCGGGAAGTATCGCAACTAGAGATATTAATGGCGGTCAAATAAATCTCGAAAGCAGGGAAGCAGGAGTGCTAGTTGGGGGCAGATTAACGTCTAGTTCGACAATTGATATTCAAGCTAATGACAATATTATATTGACAAATGACATTACTCGTGCTGATATCAACGGCAGTATTAGTCTGAATACTGTTCAAGGCAATATAGTAACAGGGTCGATCGATACTGGGACTTCCGGGTCGATCGTACTCAGAGCTTTTGGCAATGTGAATTTTGGGACTTTGCAGGGGTCTAATGTTGATATTACCAGTAACTCCGGTGAATTGGGAGTTTTGACTGATGCCAATACCATTGTGCCTAATACTACACCAGTCAATATCACAGCAACTGAGAATATCAATTTGACAGCTTTTAGAGACTTAACGGTAGGCAATCTCACCGCTGCGACTGTCAGTGCTAGCACCAATGGGAGTGTCAATACGGGTGCGATCGCTACGAATGGAGATGTCAGACTTTTGGCAGGACAGCAAATTACAGCAGGGACAATTAATGTAAATCCTACCACCAGCACAGACGGAAGCAATCGCATTCCTACAGTAAATTTGGATGCCCAAACTAATATTAGAGTTCTATCGATCGATGCTGGCACTGGCACTATTGCTTTGAGAGCATCCAGCGACTTAAATGCAGTGAATTTGCTAGGAGGATCAGTTGATGTCAATAGCGATGGGGGAAAAATTGCGATCGGCAATACTACATCCCTTGGGAACATTAATGTAACAGCTTCTGGCGATGTAACTTCCGGAAATTTGCAGGGAGTGGAAGTGAATGTCAATAGTAACTCTGGAACAATTCAAACTGCAAATACCACAGCCACTGGGAATATTAATGTAACAGCTTCTGGTAATGTAAGTTCCGGAAATTTGCAGGGAGAGAGAGTGAATGTCAATAGCACTAGCGGGAATCTGCAAATGACCAACATCACTGCAACAGAAAATATCACTTTCAGAGCGTTAGACAATGTGAATACGGGGAATTTGCAGGGAGTCGCTGTTGATGTTAATAGCAGTAGGGGAAGTGTCAGCACTGGCAATATAAATGCTGCGGAAATTGTGAGTATTTTAGCCGCAAACGAAATCAGAATTGGACAAATAAATGTTAATCCTGTTGTTAGGGCAGATCGCACTTCTACAGTAAATCTTAACGCTCAAAATGATATCAGCGTTGCATCCATAAATGCTCCGGGCGGTAATGTTGAGATCGGAACTCCGGGTTTAGTTCGAGTGACGGGTACTTTTGACCAAAACGGCACTCCTGTTAGCATCTCGACTCTTGGCGACACTCAACCGGGTACAGTTACGATCCGCCACGGCGGTGGCGATGTCACTCCGCCGATACCTTTTGCGGTGGGAGATGCGACGACTAATGGTACTTCTGGGGCGATCGCCAGCAATGCTTTGGGTACGATTACTCAAGGGCGATCGTTCATCAATTCTTACACTCAAGGCAATAGTGCGATCGTCACTACCAACCAACCAACTAATCCCGGCAATCCCAATAATCCCATCAATCCCGACAATCCGAATAATCCCCTCAATCCCATCAATCCGAATAATCCCCTCAATCCCATCAATCCGAATAATCCCCTCAATCCCAACAATCCGAATAATCCCATCAATCCCGACAATCCGAATAATCCCATCAATCCCGACAATCCGAATAATCCCATCAATCCCGACAATCCGAATAATCCCAATAACCCCAATTCGCCCCCAATATCACCAAGAGATAGATTTCCATTAGATCGAGGGCGATCGCTTTTCCCCGATACCAACCAACCCTTTAGCCGTCAACAGCGACAGAACCAAAATAGAATATCGCGGGATATAGGAAAACCCGGAGACAGGATGCCGCCCGAAAGAATGCAATTTCCCAGAGGAATCAGAAATTTCATCGATTCAAAAATCAGAGATTCTGTTATTCAGTCAGCATTTCGCGGCGACATCGGCAGGAATTTGGAGGCCGGCAAAATATCGGCAGCTTTGTCTCTGCTGGACAAATCTTTCAGCCAAGAATTCGGGGAATATTTAGGCATCAACATCAGCGACGAGTTGGTATCACCAGAGGAAATTCAAAAAAAGTTAGCATCGGTAGGCGCACAAACCGGCACGAAACCAAGCTTAATTTATCTGTTCTCGCAGCCCGAAGAATTAAATTTAATGCTGATAACTTCTTGCGGGGAAGTGGTTCACAAAAGTGTGCCGTCAGCGAACCGACAAGAACTTCTGAAAGTTGTAAATGAGTTCAGGGGTGAGATTACCAAACCGGGAGTCCGGGCTACTACGAGTTATCTACCATCTTCCCAACAGCTTTATAAGTGGATGATTGCGCCTTTAGAGGACAGTTTAAAAAGCTGCGAAACGGATACTATTTCCTTTGTTGTCGATCGAGGTTTGAGAGGTATGCCCTTTGCTGCTTTGCACGACGGACAGCAATTTTTGGTGGAAAAGTACAATCTCAGCCTGATGCCCAGCATTAATTTAACCGATACTCGCTACGTAGATCTCAGAAATACTCAAGTTTTAGCAATGGGTGCCTCGGAATTTTCCGAGTTGAATCCTTTGCCTGCGGTTCCTGCTGAAATAGCAGCTATTTCTAGAGAGTGGCCCGGAGTGAGTTTTCTAAATGAGGGTTTCACTTTGGAGAATTTGAAGCGACAGCATCAAAGCCGACCTTTTGGGGTTATTCACTTAGCTACTCACGGCGAATTTCGACCTGGAGTACCAAATAATTCTTTTATTCAGTTGTGGAATAGTCGGCTGCGACTGGATGAATTGCGGGATTTGAGATTGAATGATCCGCAGGTGAATATGTTAGTTTTAAGTGCTTGTCGGACTGCGGTGGGAGATGCACAGGCGGAGTTGGGTTTTGGGGGTTTGGCGCTGCAAGCGGGGGTGCAAACGGCTTTGGGGAGTTTGTGGTACGTGAGTGATGAAGGTACTTTGGGATTGATGAGTGAGTTTTACCAGCAGTTGAAGACGGCGCGAATTAAGGGGGCGGCGCTGCGACAAGCGCAAATTGCGATGTTGCGGGGAGATGTGCGTTTGGAGGGTGGCCGATTGCGGGGTTTGAGTCGGGGTGAGGGGGTGGAGTTGCCGGCTTCGCTGCAAGGGTTTGCGGATTTAAAGTTGTCGCATCCTTATTATTGGTCGGCTTTTGTGATGATTGGGAGTCCTTGGTGATTGGTGATTAGTGATTAGTGATTAGTGATTGGTTGGATATCAATGATTTTTCGGGAAAAGTCGATCGCCCGCCAGCAAGCAAGTTCCGAGTGCGATCGCCATTTTCACTATTTTTTATGCCGAGTCCGCCACCACACGATCGCTTGATATCGTTTCCGATTGCACCGCAATTATTATATATAGGACACGGCGCCGGGCCAATTTGTGTCAACTTAACGTCAAACCCCAAATACCGCCAGAGGTTTAAACCCCTGGCGGTATTTGGGGTTAAGTGATATTTCAGATTAAGTTGACACCAATCAATGGGCACTGACGTGTCCCTAAAAAAGCTTACTGTCGCACTTGCACCAAAGAAACCCGGTTTTTTTTTACCAAATCTACTGACTGAAACGAAGTATTATCGTCAAAACCGGGTTTCTGGACTCCCATGCGTAAGTCCTACTGAACTAAAGCTTGCCGCTGAGCCTCCAACAATTCCTGAATTCCAGTTTCTGCCAAATCCAAAATTTGATTTAACTGACTCCGACTAAAACTTCCCTCTTCCGCAGTTCCCTGAATTTCGATGATATTCAAATCTCCATTCATTACCACATTACAATCAATTTCAGCCGCCACATCTTCAAGATAATTCAAATCTAAAAATGGCTCGCCTTCCAAAAGTCCGACAGACACGGCCGCCACTTGACGAATAATGGGCGATCGCACTAAATCACCTTTTTGCACCAACTTATTCAAAGCATCAGCCACAGCCACAAACCCACCAGTAATTGAAGTCGTGCGAGTCCCAGCGTCCGCTTGCAAAACATCCGCATCCACAAGTATTGTGCGTTCGCCCAATAGTTGCATATCCAAGCATGATCGCAAACTACGCCCAATCAACCGCTGAATCTCTTGAGTCCGTCCCGATAATTTCATAAATTCCCGCTCTTGTCGCTGCGGCGTAGATCCCGGAAGCATTCGGTATTCCGCTGTCAGCCAACCTTGTCCGGTATTCTCCAGAAATCTAGGCACTCCCGGCTTGATTGTAACGCTGCAAAGTACCTGAGTATCGCCACTTTTCGCGAGTACGGAACCGCTGGCAAATTTAGTAAACTGTCTATCGAAACTAATCGGACGAATTTGATTTGGTTGTCTGCCGTCGGGACGTTGGAAAGACATAAGCTAATTAGTAATTGGGCATGGGGCATTGGGCATTGGGCATTGGGACAGTTGTACGCTCCCGTAGCCGAAGTATCGGGGATTCGTAATTCTTCCTACTGACTACTGACTACTGACTACTGACTACTGACTACTGACTACTGACAATTTTTAGAATATCCTGCTGGACTTGTTGTGGAGATTGGTTGCCATCGACAGTTAACAGTTTGTTGCGGTATTCGTAATACTCTAAAAGAGGAATAGTGCGTTCGTGGAACAAATCGAGGCGACGCTGTAAAATTTCAGGGTGGTCATCTGATCGATCGCGCTCGATCGACCTGCTCAGCAAAACCTCGATCGGCACTTTCAGCCAAACTGCCCAATCTAGCTCCTGCGCCAACTCCTCTAATAAAAAATCCAACTCCTCAGCTTGAAAAGCAGTTCGCGGATAGCCCTCCAATATCCAGCCATTAAAGACATCCCACAGCAGCAGTCGGCGGCGAAAGAATTCAATCATAGTTGCGTCGGGAACTAATTCCCCTTTTTCGACATAAGACGCCGCCAGCTTGCCTAAATCTGTGTCTTCTGCGATCGCCTCCCGTAGAATGTCCCCCACAGCCAGCAAAGGAAGGCTCAAATTGCTGCACAGTAGTTCAGCCTGAGTTCCCTTTCCCGCTCCTGGCCCTCCCAGAATCACCACTCTCAAAGTCCCTGCTCCTAGTGCCGCGACATTCAAATTTTACGCGATGTGTGTACCTTTTCTGAAAAGCCCTGGAAGCCGCAAGACTCTCATCATCTTGGTTTTTCATCCTATAACTGTATAAATGTCAAGATCCACGCCGTATTTTCCTAAAAAACCCCGTTTCTGCCTAAGTGCTAATTGAGTTCAAAAATCGAACAAACGACTGCGAATGCCACTGCCGCGAGCTTTTGACAACTTGTATATCTAGTGTTCGATCCGATGTGCACTCGGCCCCGTACACTATATATTGTCAAGCAGGCTTCAGCCACGCCAAGGTCGGAGCTGCACTCAAGACTTAGTTGCTGATTAAATATTGCCCTATGGTTGCTCAGTTACAAACCCCTAAACTCAATTTAACCCACAGCTTGCCCTACACAGTTCAAGGGCTGGTGCAAGTTTTTACAGGCCCGCACCGCTGCTTTTTTACCAGTGTCATGGCTCAGGCCCTCAGAATTGCAGGACAGGGAGCTCCCGTGCTAGCGGTGCAGTTCCTCAAAGGGGGAATTAATCAAGGGCATCAGCATCCGGTGCGGCTGGGGCAAAATTTAGATTGGGTGCGCTGCGATTTGTCACGCTGCATTGAGAATGCCGATTTAGATGAGCTGGAGACGCGATCGATCGAACAATTGTGGCAGTATGTTCAAAAGGCGGTGCGCGAAGGTCGTTATTCCTTAGTTATTCTCGATGAATTGAGTTTAGCGGTGAATTTTGGCTTGATTCCCGAAGCCGAAGTGGTGGCATTGATTGACAACAAGCCGCATCATTTGGATATGATTTTTACCGGGCCATCCATGCCCCAAAGAATTTTGGATGTTGCCGACCAAATTACTGAAATTCGCCGCAGTTAAGGACAATGATTCAAGTTGCGATCGCCATTTTAGCGGTCGCATTTTTTATGTAAAAAAACAGTATCAAAAAAAAAGGCGATCGCTTAGCTCAAAGAGCGATCGCACGCTGATCAATTTACCAGCGACGTTACGCTTGAACTACCGGATCGAAAACAACACTCAATCGATCCGCCGGCACCATCCGCTTGAGAATTTTCAAATGACCGTCTGCATCAGACCAACTGCGAAACTCACCCACAACCACCTTTTCCACATTTGGAAGCGAGCGAACTATAGTCCACGGCTTGAGACGTTTTTCTTGCAACATACTAAATAAATCTCCTTGGTAAATTGGAGCCAAAGCCAGTCCTCATGGTTGGCCACCGCCGAGGACTGGCTTTTGACTTTGCAAACTTGCCCTTCTCTAAGAACATAGCACAAAAAAAATGGTTTGTGATTATATCTTATTTTTCGCTTTTTTTAGAGCTATTTTCTACATAACAGATGATTAAACTCAAAACTTGTTAACTCTTTAATTCGCAACTCAAACTCTTTCATGACTAAAACTTCGACTTCGCTTGGGGTGCAGCCTCACTAATAAATTCTGCCTTCTACCTTCTACCTTCCTTCTACAAATCCCGCCGCGACAGCAGAAACCAGATCCCACCTAAACCCAAAACACCGCACAAAACCCCGCCTTCCCACCCAAAAACAGTCCCCCCCGGCAAATGTCCAGGCTTTGCTTTTGAAGTAAAATTCAGCTCCGAATAGTATACCCACTGGCTGTTAACCCGCCAGCCCACTCGATCGCCAAACTTCTCCCAAACTGTAGCATCATAAACACCAGGCTTTCCCCCCAACTTGAGCCACAAACCCTTTTGCACAGAAAAACCGAATCTGCGGTGACTGTGCCGCACCCAAAGTTGATCGATAGTCTGCAAATCCTTAGCTGGAAACTTCCTAATATCTTCCTCACTCAAATAACCCCGTGAATTTTGCTGCATCACCTCCAGCATTTTCACAGAAGTTTCCTCATCAGCACCACGCCAATTTTTAGCAGCCAGCAGCCTTGCCAAGTGAGAATAATCAATACCTTTTTCCGACTCTAAATTCACAGAAACTAGCTGAGTATCAGTCACAGGTTGAGTCGGAACCGAAGGACTAATGACAGTTGCCTGCTGCGACTTTTCCAGCACTGGGACAACAACAACAGGAGGTTTTAAAGCATCCAAAACTTCCACAGCCGATTTGTAGCGATCTTTAACATATTCCTGAATCAACTTATCCAAAACCTGACCTAAATCGTCGCTAATTTGTGTTCCTTTTGGCAAAGCCTCCCTCCAAAGCCACCGGCCTTCAAGCGGATCGTAAAGGTCATCGTGAATGTCCCCGTAGATATCCAGATAAGGCATAACAGAAGTCAGCAAGCGAATACAAGTCACCCCCAAACTATAAAGGTCGCTAGCAGGCACAGCCCTACCGTGACGCTGTTCTAGAGCCGCGTAGCCGGGAGTTCCCAACTTAGTACCTGTTTTGGTCGGAGCAGCAGCTACTACCTGTTTGGAAACCCCAAAATCTATCAGCACTAACTTACGATCGCGAGATCGGCGGATCACATTCTCAGGCTTAATATCGCGGTGAATCACATTGCGGTCGTGAACAAACTTCAATAAAGGTAACAAATCTAACAGCAGTTCGCAAGTTTTAATTTCGCTATAAGCACCGTACTTATCTAACTCATCCTTTAAATTATTGCCATCAATAAACTCTTGCACCAAATACAAGCGCCCATCTTCCTCAAAATAAGAAATTAACTGAGGAATTTGCGGGTGCTTCAGTTCGTATAACCGCCTTGCCTCTTGTTCAAACAGTCGAACATATTTTTTAAAATGACCGGGCTTCCGCTGAAACTCTTGAGGGGGTGACAACTGTTTGATCACGCACAATTCCTCAAACTTTCCATGATTAACAGCTCTAAAAGTCCTGCCAAATCCCCCGTCGCGCAGCGGTTCAGTTGCTGCATAAAGGTCTTTTAGCAGCAGCTTTGAACCACAATTAAGACAATACTTTGTGCCTGGTGGGTTCTGACGCTTGTCTCTTGGGCAATCGAGATTAAGGCAGTATGTCATATATTAAAAAAATGCGAACAAAATTATACTCAGGGTTTTATATTATTCAAGAGTCCGATCGCGAGCTGGTTTTTGTAGAGGCGAAACCTCGAACCTTACGGAGGCGGCAGCCACCCTCGCGATCAGAGGGGGCGCTCTCACCAGACTGCCCCTGAGCAAGTATAACTCTCTTGAGGGTTTGACCTCAAACTCGAAGTCCTCATCTAACCTGAGACTCCGCTGCGTGCAATACATTTGATTTAGCGGTCAAAGAGCCACCCGATCAAACAGAAATAGTAATTTATTACCAGCCCTGTGAGTTCTGCAACGCAAAAAAACTGCGGATTCTGCCTGAGATATAATTTTATTGCCAGAGAGAAGCACACTAACGGGAGCCACAGCTTCCGTCAACTTCGATCTGCTTTAATATTTTAGCAGTATAAATTATTACCTAACCAGGCGGAATCAACAATCCAAAAACCCCCAACAAACGCACGTTAAAATAAAGACTAGCTTCCGCGATCATAATCCGAGCGCGACCAGACACTTAGCCAGTTTTCCCTGTTTCCTTTTTCAGCTATTACCAGTTACATCTATTTCCATAGGTCTACTTAATTAGGAATCGCCAGTGACACCAAAACTACAGCCCTCTCCCAATCCAAACTCCCGCATAAAATCACCCAAAGTCCCCTGGTTCGAGCGGTTCATGGCACTGGTTGCCCTAGGAAATTTAAGCCTAGTATTATTTGACATAACTTACGTGCCCGGACGTGATTTCTACCTCCGGCAACTGCCAGTTATAACTCAAGTATACGATCCATTTAAAGGAATTAAACCCCACCGAGACACCCAGCAATATCTGGAAACCTTAGAAGAATTAAAAATTCAAGTAGTGCAAACAGGGTTGCCCTCTCCCCAAGTAGCAGCCAAATTGCAGGAAATAAACAATCTGAGCGCGAAAATGATCGACGAAGATCCCTTTCGAGTAGCATCAAAAAGTGGCACCCTAGAAAAAATAAAAGACCGGATGCGCGATCGCGTCCCGAATCCACAAGACTCCGCTAAACAATCATTCCAAAGATTTTGGAGCCAAGACTATTTAAACAAACAAGACTGGCAAAAAGAAATCCAGTGGTTTGACTCCAAAATCAAGCCATTAATCGCCACCAACTATTACCGCGCGATCGGAGACAACGGCGAATTCACCGATAACTTCTGGCTAATCGACCTGCCATTCATTGCCATATTCGCGATCGAATTTCTAGCCCGTACCTACTTGATCAGCCGCCGCCACCGCAGCGTTACTTGGCGAGCAGCCATGCTCTGGCGATGGTACGACATCTTCCTGCTGCTCCCATTCTGGCGCCTGTTGCGAATATTACCCGTCACAATTCGCATCCACCAAGCCAAAATGCCGGATCTCCAACCCATACGCACCCAAATCAGCCGAGGTTTCGTCGCCAACTTCGCCCAAGAATTGACCGAAGTTGTAGTAATTCAACTCATCAACCAGATGCAACAATCAATTACCACAGGCGAACTCGCTCGTCAACTTTTTAAATCCCCAAAACAGCGCTATCTAGACATCAACAATATCAATGAAATAGAAGCGATCGCCACCCATCTAGTGCAAATAACCGTCTACAAAGTCCTTCCCCAACTCCAGCCAGACCTAGAAGCCCTCCTCCGGTACAATATTGAAAGCTTCCTCAAACAATCCCCCCTCTATCAAGGATGGAAGCAAGTACCCGGCCTGGGAAACCTGCCCGAACAGCTAGCACAGCAATTAGTTGCAGAACTCTCAAAATTAGCCACCCTCGGCCCCCAAGATGCCTACGAAGCCTTCAAAATCGCCAGCGAAGACCCCATAAGCATCAAACTCTCCAGCCAGCTAGTTCAACATTTCGGGCAAGCTTTAGGAACCGAACTGCAACAGCAGCAAACCTGGCAAGAAATACAACTGCTGCTGTGCGACTTCCTAGAAGAGTTCAAAATCAACTACATTCAGCGGTTGAGCGAAGAAGACTTCGAGAAAATTTTAGAACAAGCCAAAGAACTGCAACGGATAGCCCCGCGTTAGGGCAAGTCTCCACCGCTTTACTGATTTTTTTCGTCCCCAATTAGCAATTAGCAATTAGCAATTACCCTGCTGTAACTCCTGCACATGAAACTTGCTGGAATTGTAAAGTTTCATGTGCGATCGGCATTCTCTACCAGAGTCATCTGCAGGGTTGTGCATCACATCTTCAGCGCGGTAGTGAGTTAGACCGCCGTTAGGCTTCTCAGCGGCCTGGGGTGTCATGTTTTTAGCGAGAAAGGTCAATTTTTTTAGACGTATATTATATCAATATATATGTAAGTTTGATGACATTCTACTTTTTAGAGACCCTCTGTAAAGTAAAGTTAAAAACTACTACACATAGCTCTAAACCAAGTAATCTATTAGATATGATTGCTAACTGGTTTTCTAAAGGCTAAAATAATTTACCAATTCTATAAAAAAATAAGGCGCGTCAGTATATTTAGTCAGATATTATTATACCCATACCACAAAAAATACGTAAGTAGCCATTCTTCTTTAAGCAAGTTACTGTTTCAAACTTTTCACTAACTATTATAGATTGCTTTTCAATATATATTTCCTCAGCCTCATTTCACTCTTCTCCCCTGAGATTTTTCAGCCAACTCGTTACCCCAGGAGTAACACCAATCAATGTCACAGACCTCTGCAACCACTTTCCTGTCAAACCGTTTTAAAAAAAAGGTGTCCCTGCGCCTAATTTTAGTATTCCCATTCGTTCTGCAAATATTTGTCGCCGTCGGGCTGACAGGCTGGCTATCCTTACGCAACGGGCAAAAAGCAGTCAACGAAGTGGCCAGCCAGTTGCGGAGTGAAATTACGGCCCGCATCCAGCAGCAGCTCAACACATACCTAGACACAGCCCCTCGCGTCAATCAACTAAATGCCAATGCCCTTCGACTAGGGTACTTAAATCCCGACGAATTGGAGAGTACGGAACGCTATTTGTGGGAGCAAATTCAAGCCTTTCCTTCTCTGCCCAATATGGGTTTTGCTAGTAAAACTGGAGAATTCATTGCCATTGAACGCCAAGAGAATGGCAAAGTAGTTTTTAAAATAGCAGACAAAGAGCATCGGAATGAACTTCATATTTATGAATCTGATAGCAAAGGCAATCAAACGAAGCTCTTAACAGTCTCCCGCAACTACAATATACTCAGCCGTTCATGGTATAAAGACAGTGTACGCTTAGGCAAGCCCACATGGAGCGAAATTTTTTCGCTTATAGGTCAGAAAACACTCTCGCTTCCTACCGGACATCCAGTTTATGACGAAAGTGGCGAGCTGCGCGGGGTATTCGTTGCTAATTTTCTGATCTCTTTCCTCAGTGACTTCCTGCACAGCTTAAACATCGGTCGTTCGGGACAGACATTCATTATGGAACGTTCGGGACTCCTAGTAGCCAGTTCAACTCTCAAAGAACCATTTATCACCAACAAAGACACGCTCGATCGCCTGAATGCTTTAGATAGCACAGATGATTTAATTCGGCTGACAACAGCGCATTTAAAAGAACGCTTTGGCGACCTCACTAAAATTAATAGCTCTCAGCAATTGGATTTTACGATCGCCGGCCAGCGGGAATTCCTCCAAGTTATGCCATTTCAGGATAGCCGAGGATTGGACTGGCTGATCGTCGTCGTAGTTCCTGAAAGCGATTTCATGGATCAAATTAACGCCAATACCCAGACTACCATTTTGTTGTGTTTCGGAGCCTTGGCCCTAGCTACCGTTTTGGGAATCTTAACCGCCCGCTGGATTACCAGCCCGATTCTCCGTTTGAGCGCAGCTTCTAGGGCGATCGCCAGTGGCGACTTAGAGAAAAATGTGCAGGTAAAAGGCGTAGAAGAACTAGAAGTTCTGGGGCAGTCTTTCAACCTTATGGCACAACAGTTGCGCGAATCCTTTGAGGCGCTAGCCAAGACCAATTCCGAGCTAGAAATTCGAGTAAAAGAACGCACCGCCCAACTCACGGAAGCCAAACAAATCGCTGATACTGCCAACCAAGCTAAAAGTGAATTTTTAGCGAATATGAGTCACGAATTGAGAACACCACTCAATGGAATTTTAGGATACGCTCAAATCCTAGAACGCTCAAAAACGATGGCTCCGAAGGAACTCCAAGGCATCAGTATTATTCACCAGTGTGGCTCCCACCTGCTAACCCTGATCAATGACATCTTAGACCTCGCTAAAATTGAAGCCCAGAAATTGGAACTGTACGCGAAAGATTTCCATTTTCCTTCCTTTTTACAGGGAGTCGCAGAAATCTGCCGCATCCGAGCCGAACAAAAAGGAATTGCTTTTGTTTATCAACCCAGTTCTGACCTGCCTGCTGGCATCCACGCTGACGAAAAACGCTTGCGACAGGTACTCATTAACTTACTGAGCAATGCAATTAAATTTACCGACGGTGGAGGGGTGACTTTTAAGATAGAACATCTAGAAAAGGGGACAGAGGAAAAGGTACAAAGCAATGACCAAAAGCCAGCCTCACCAATTCACAAAATTCGGTTTCAAATAGAAGATACTGGCGTTGGTATGACACCAGAACAATTAAAAAAAATATTTTTGCCTTTTGAACAGGTAGGAGAGAGCAAACGTCAGGCGGAAGGAACCGGACTAGGTTTAACAATTAGCCAGAAAATTGTCGAAATGATGGGTAGTACCATTCAAGTAAAAAGTCAGTCACGAACAGGCAGTGTTTTTTGGCTAGATTTGGATTTATGGGAAGCGGCAGACTGGGCAAATACAGCCACGATTGCCAAGCAAAGAAAGCTGGTTGGCTACCAAGGTAGAAAGCAGAAAGTTTTGGTTGTGGATGACAAATGGGAAAACCTCTCGGTCATTGTCAATCTCCTGGAACCCATCGGTTTTGAAGTAGCCGAAGCTAAAAACGGTCAAGAAGGTTTAGAAAAAATAGAAGAGTTTAAGTTTGATTTGATTATCACTGACTTAGTGATGCCAGTGTTAGATGGCTTTGAGATGATGCGCCGTATCCGAAACTTGCCACACTATAAAGACGTGGCAATCATTGCTTCATCTGCTAGTGTATTTGCTACCGACCAACATAAAAGTTTGGAGGGGGGAGCTAACGATTTTCTCGGTAAACCAGTGCAGGCAGAAGAGCTATTTGAGATGTTGCAAAAGTATTTAAAACTTGAATGGATATATGACGAACAAAAAAGTGAAAAAATTAGCACTATTCCCTTTTCCTCTGATGCTAAATTACTTTCTGAATCGAAATTTGTAGTTGCTCCCCCGCCAGGAGAAATTGAACTCCTACTTGAACTGGCGATGAGAGGCAACGTGAAAGGAATTGTGAAGCGCACTGAGCACATAGAGAAATTGGATCAGAAATTTGTGTCCTTTGCTGTTGAGCTGCGCCAGTTAGCCCAAGGCTATCAGGTCAAAAAAATCAAAGAGTTTATTACATCCCACAGAATAGAAAAAGAATGAAGGCAGCAAATATGGAAACAAGTAGCATCTTAATCGTCGATGATAATCCTAGCAATCTGGACGTGCTTTCTGAAGCTTTAGCGGGTTCGGGATGGGAGATATTGGTAGCAACTGATGGCGAAACAGCCATCGAACAGGCTGAATATAGTCAACCTGATTTGATTCTGTTAGATGTGATGATGCCAGGAATTGACGGGTTTGAAACCTGTCATCGCCTGAAGGCAAGTCCGTTGACGAACGAAATTTCGGTAATTTTTATGACGGCTCTGTCTGACATAGGAGATAAGGTCAAAGGCTTTAATCTAGGGGCTGTGGATTACATTACTAAGCCTTTTGAACAAAAGGAGGTTTTAGCTCGCGTCAACCTCCATTTAACACTGCGTTCTTTGACTAAAACTCTCGCCGACCAAAATCTGCTTCTCAAACAGGAAATTGAAGACAGGCTCGCAGCAGAAGCAGCGTTACATCAGCTCGCGCAGGAGTTAGAAAAACGGGTGGAAGAACGAACGGCTGAACTTTCTCAAGCTTTGGATAATCTTAAAAAAGCTCAAGTACAAATAGTTCAAAGTGAAAAGATGGCTTGCCTTGGTCAACTTGTAGCTGGAGTGGCTCACGAAATCAACAATCCAGTTAGTTTTATCTCCAATAATATCCCTATTGCCAAGGAATATATTACCGATTTGATCGGGATGACCCGGCTTTGCCAGCACAACGTTAATTCGACATCAGAATTTGAGGATAAGTGCCAGGAGATTGAGTTAGATTTTATTGTTGAAGATTTGCCAAAAATTATTGATTCAATGGCGGTCGGAACAGAGCGACTTTACAATCTTTCTATGTCACTGCGTAATTTCTCTCGGTTGGATACATCGGCACTAACGCCAGTGAATATTCACGATGGGCTAGATAGTACCCTGTTGATTTTAGGTCATCGATTGAAAGGTAAAGGCACTCGCCCCGCTATTAAGGTTATTAAAGAGTACGGCGAATTACCGCTGGTCGAGTGCTATCCTGGGCAAATCAATCAGGTGTTTATGAATGTATTAGCGAATGCAATTGATGCTTTAGAAGAGTCTACGATCAGTTGTCCGCTCTGCGGGGAAAAGCAACAGAGCAATGACAATCCACAGATTCGGATCTGCACTGCAATGCTTCAGGGCGACAGAGTGGTGATTCGGATTGCTGACAATGGGCTGGGGATAACGCCGGAGATAATGCAGCATTTATTTACGCCGATGTTTACTACAAAATCAGTGGGTAAAGGGACAGGTTTAGGCTTGTCTATTAGTCGTGAGATTGTAGAAGCAAAACATGGTGGTACGCTGACCTGCATTTCCTCGCCCGAATGGGGGGTAGAGTTTGTAATTGAGCTTCCTATTCAGCATTAGTAATGGGGATTTTTTATGGTGAATCTTAGTTTTGCTGTTTGGTCAATATACCGTTAATTTGGCGATCGCCCATGTCTAATCTACCAATCACCATCACTGTCAAACTCTTCGCCACCTATCAAGAAGCAGAGGGCTTGTCCGAACTAAAATTAGAATTTCCCAAAGAAACTCCCATATCGCAAGTCCTAAAACGCCTGAGTGCCACTCCGCATCGCAAGTCCTAAAACGCCTGAGTGTCACTCCCCCCCTGTTCTAGGATCGATCGCACCCGATCACGGTATCCACCAGGAATTTGCCCTCGCCCCACTCCAAAACGGCGATCAAGTCCTCCTCATTTCCCCTGTCAGCTATCCCCCTCTGCCCTCGGACAGTCGGCCGAGGGCGATCGGTTTGTCACCGGGCGGGCGATCGAGCTAAACTGAGAACTGAGGCCTCCCTTCGATCAGAAGAAGTCCTCAAACTTCTTGGAAGAAATTGTTTTACCTAGGAGTGGGTCAAGCCCACTTTTTTTGTTGCATTAGTCGCAGGAAAAGAGCTCAGGGCGTCTGACTTGCAAGTTGAGGACTGATTTAGTAGGGGTACCCCCCCCCGCTTGAGATCCCCTGCTGGGATGTTGGGTAAGTCCCAAAGTTGAAGACGAAAGTCGCAGCCACCTAATCAAACCACCTCAAAGCCAAGCAATCTCAACACCAAATTTTTCCTTGCCCGTGTCCGAGTTTAGGAGTTTTAACTTAAGTATTCGATATGACTCATCCCCTAATCCCACAAATCATTGACTTAGCTACCCCCGTTGCGGAAACACTGGGATTGGAAGTAGTGGGAGCAGTGTTTCACACCAACCAAAATCCTCCCGTCTTGCGGGTAGACATCCGCAACCTCCAACAAGACACGGGTTTAGCAGACTGCGAGCGCATGAGCACAGCCCTCGATGCTGAGTTAGAGGCAGCCGACATCATACCCGATGCCTACGTGCTAGAGATTTCCAGTCCCGGAATATCCCGATTGCTCAGCAGCGATCGAGAATTTATTACCTTTAAAGGTTTCCCCGTGACAGCCAAAACCACCGAACCGGACTCGCGAATCAAAGAGTGGAAAGGACTACTCCTGGGCCGGGATGAAACAGCGGTTTATCTCAATCAAAAAGGGCGACAGGTTAAAATTCCCCGCCCTCAGATTGTCAAAGTTGAACTAGACGAAGGAAAGGAGATGTAAGGAAATTTTGAGTTTTGAGTTTTGAGTTTTGAGTTTTTCGATTGCCTCGCAGCAAGCTGAAAACGCTTGGCTGCGAGTTAATTTTTAACAATCACATCTGTAGCAGCGGGTTGAAGAGGAACAACAAATAAATTGTTACTGCACCTAGCTTCCCTAATCCTATCCAGTAACTCATCACTCCTCTGTCATCACTTTTTCTGGAAAATTTCCAAGTACCAATTACCGATTACCAGTTACTTATTACCACAGCAAAAAAGGAGAGTTTTATATGTCAATGGTTCCCCTGCCCGGACTAAAAGAAATGGTCGAAGGTATTAGCAAAGAACGCAATTTACCCAAACACGCCGTCCAAGCAGCCTTGCGAGAAGCCCTGCTCAAAGGATACGAACGCTACCGCCGTACCCAAAAACTCGATCACTTCAGCGAAGAATACTTCGACAACTTTGATGTAGAACTAGACGCAGAACAAGAAGGTTTCCGCGTTTTAGCCAACAAAACTATTGTCGAAGAAGTCATCAATCCCGATCACGAAATCTCACTTTCCGAAGTGCAAGAAGTAGCCACGGAAGCTCAGCCTGGGAGCATTGTGCTCGTAGACGTAACACCAAATCAAAAAGAATTTGGTCGCATGGCCGCGATCCAGACCAAACAAGTTCTAGCTCAAAAACTGCGCGACCAACAGCGCAAAATGATTCAAGAAGAGTTTAAAGATTTAGAAGAAACAGTTCTTCAAGCAAGAGTTCTCAGGTTTGAGAGGCAGTCGGTAATTTTAGCAGTTACCAGCAGCTTCGGTCAGCCAGAAGTAGATGCCGAACTCCCTAAGCGCGAACAGTTGCCCAACGACAATTACCGGGCAAACGCTACATTCAAGGTTTATCTCAAAAAAGTAGGCGAAGGCTCTACTAGAGGGCCGCAGTTACTTGTTTCTAGAGCGGACGCAGGTTTGGTGGTTTACCTGTTTGCTAACGAAGTACCAGAAATAGAAGACGGGGTGGTGAGGATTGTCGCCGTAGCCAGGGAGGCAAATCCGCCATCCCGGCACGTCGGCCCCCGGACTAAAATAGCAGTTGATACTCTCGATCGCGACGTAGACCCTGTAGGAGCCTGCATCGGAGCGCGGGGATCGCGGATTCAGGTAGTAGTCAACGAATTGCGCGGCGAAAAAATCGACGTGATCCGCTGGTCTCCAGACCCAGCAACTTATATTGCTAACGCTCTGAGTCCCGCTAGAGTAGATGAAGTGCGTTTAGTTGCTCCAGAAGGCAGGAGAGCTCACATTTTGGTCGCTGAAGACCAACTGAGTCTTGCCATTGGCAAAGAAGGTCAGAATGTCCGCCTCGCAGCCCGCCTAACCGGTTGGAAAATCGATATCAAAGATATTGCTAAGTACGATCGCGCCGCCGAAGACAGCAAATTGGCAGCAGAAGCAACTAGGCTCGAAGAACTAGAAGGCGACTACGAAGAACTAGAAGGCGACTACGACGAGGAAACCGCAGAATTTGAGGAAGAGGAGGCAGCCGCCACGGAGGAAACCGAAGCCGCAGTCTAAAAACTGTGACATTTACCGAAGAAGAATTCAGAATTCAGGAGCCAGAATCCAGCATGGGTTCTGTGCGACAGGATGGAGAATCGAGCTTTAAAGCCCCCGATTTTAATCGTGGAGCCGAAAAAATTCTTTCCGTGACCCTTACCCCTGACTTGGGGCATGGCGTATTTTGAATTCTGAATTCTGTCTTCTGACTCCTTGTCATAAGATTTTCTATCTTCGCCAGACAAGGAGGATTTGTCCCCTACTCCCCCTCTCACAAGAAATGAAACCGAACTACCGGTGCTGTGCAAGTTGTCGAAAAATAGCTCCTAAGGAAGCTTTTTGGCGAGTAGTCAGGCTCTATCCTTCTCATCAGGTACAATTAGATCGTGGCATGGGCCGTTCTGCTTACCTTTGTCGGGAAGCAGAATGCCTCAAAGCAGCTCAGAAAAAAAATCGACTTGGGCGATCGCTCAAAGCGTCTGTGTCTGACGAACTGTACCAAACACTTTGGCAGCGTTTAGCCACATCTGACTGTACATCTTACTCTGGTCTAGCCGGACGAAAAACCGACAATAGTTCGGCATCGACTGTATAAACCCTCTTGGCAGCCCTACCAGTAATTACCGGTAGCGCCAGCTATAAAACCCCAATCCGATCTGCCCACCAGTCTGGAAAGATTTGTGTCAGATTAGATAAGGGTAGGGTACTAGCAGAGGTATCCTCAAGGTGGAAAGGCAAACTTTGAAGCTTGAGAGAGTGGGTTTTGCCAAAACTCAGACTTCGGAGTTCCAAGTTCCCAAACAGACTTGAGAATTCTTCAACCGCAGACTTCAGCGAGTTGCATCTTTTAGATAAAATTGCTGAGCGAGTACCAAAACCCCGATTCCTGACACTGAATCAATCACACCGAATGATGTCGTCATTAGCACAAAAAATCACAATGTAAAAACTGGTTGGCACAAAAGAGGGCAGAGTGGATGAACAACGGCAAAGTAAGAATTTACGAATTATCACGGGAACTAAATTTGGATAATAAAGACATCTTGGCAGTTTGCGAGCGGCTCAATATTTCAGTCAAGAGCCACAGCAGCACAATTACAGAATCCGAAGCAGAGCGCATTCGCAAAACGGCGGAAAAATACGTAGCCAGTAGCCACTCTTCCCCCGGCAAGCCAGCTCCACCCGAAAGAGCAGCAGCGCCATCTAGAGAATCTGGCCCTCACCCTAACGACCAACAAAAAAAGCAGCAAATTTTAGAAATACGCAGTCCAAAAGTACGACCGGCTGGTGCAAACTCCCAGCCTGCAGGCAACGAGGAGAACCAAAATCAGCCGGCGGCAACCGTGGCAACTCCTCCCAAGTCGCCTGCAGCTCAACAACTCCAGCCTCCCGCTAAACCGAATATCAATCGACCTGTACTGTCGAAGCCAAATGTCGCTGTGTCGGCGGCTCCGTCAGAAGTGTCGGAAAATGTAGGTGCGATCGCCCCGGAAACCATCGCTCAGGCTCAGGCACCGTCGGCACCTCAACCGCCGTCGGAAAAGGCTCCAGAACGCACCCAGCAACCGCCACTCGCGCCGATCGCGCCCTCGGCAAAACTCACGTCGCCGCCCGTCAGAGGGGCGTCCGATTCGGCTAGCCGTACCCCACAAAATCTGGGGAACAAGCCGGTACTCAAACTTGCAAAAACCGAGCAAGAGCAATCAGGACATTCAGAAACTCTGGAAGCGCCGGCTAAACCGAGCCGCCCCAGCAGACCTGCACCGGGATCTCCTACCGAATCTCGCGACGCGCAAAGACCGCGCCGGGAAGGCGCTGGTGGTCCAGTCAAAACTCAACTTGCCGATCGACCCCAGCCCGGTGGCCCGCGCCGGAGCCTTGCCCCCGCAACGTCAGCTACCGGGCTGCGTAGCCGCGGCGGTGACACCGGAGCCGCAGGGGATGACACTGATGACAATGAAGAAGATAATACGCCGTTGCTGGGGATTACTCTCCTCGAAAGGCCCTCTCTCCCTCGTCCTGCCAAAAAGACATCGGTCATTTGGGAAGAAGATGATGACGAAAACTCAGATGCTGCCAAAGCTGCCAAGGCTGTTAAGGCAAAACGTTCTCGCCTCAAACCAATAGATGAGGATGACGACGACTTAGAAAACGGCTTGGATATGCCAGCACCAGTCACGGTCAGCCTGTCCCTAGCCCGCCCAGCTAAAGCGAAGTCACAAGCAGCACCCAAGTCAACACCAACTCCGGGCGCACCCGGAAGCAGTGGAAAAAATAAAAGACCGGGCCCTTCTCACGATAAAAGTTCTTCTAGTTCTAGTGGGGGACGGGGCAACCGGGGCAAAACAGCCGAAGCTAAGGTAGAACGTCCAGAAAAGCTGCTGCTGAGCAGACCGATGACCGTTCAGGAACTAGCAATTACTTTGGCAGTTCCCGAAACCGAAATTATTAAGCGGCTGTTCTCTAAAGGAATTGCGGTAAATATTACCGAAACCCTGGACATTCCAGCGGTGAGGATGGTAGCCGAAGAAATGGGCGTAGAGGTGGAAACCCCAGAAAAAGTAGCGCCAGCTATCAAAGTGATCGAGATGCTGGACGCAGCGGATTTGGAATACCTCGAACGCCGTCCGCCAGTCGTAACGATTATGGGTCACGTGGATCACGGTAAAACTACCTTGCTCGACTCGATCCGCAAAACCAAGGTGGCTCAGGGAGAAGCTGGGGGCATTACCCAGCACATCGGTGCTTACCACGTAGATGTGGTACACGAAGGCAAGAGCCAGCAGGTGGTATTTTTGGATACGCCCGGTCACGAAGCCTTTACAGCGATGCGGGCTCGGGGAACACGGGTTACGGACATCGCCATCTTGGTGGTGGCGGCGGACGACGGCGTGCGACCCCAGACAATTGAAGCGATCAGCCACGCGAAAGCGGCGAAAGTGCCAATTGTTGTGGCTATCAATAAAGTTGACAAGGAGGGTGCTCAGCCGGAACGGGTGAAGCAAGAGCTTACTGAGTACGGCTTGGTGGCAGATGACTGGGGCGGTGATATCACGATGGTTCCAGTCAGCGCTATCCGCGGCGAAAACCTGGATACTCTGTTGGAAATGATTCTGACAGTGGCGGAAATGGAAGACCTCAACGCCAACCCGCACCGACCGGCTAAGGGTACTGTGATTGAAGCTCACCTCGACAAGGCAAGGGGGCCTGTGGCAACTCTGCTGGTGCAGAACGGCACTCTGCGAGTGGGCGATATTGTGGTCGCAGGCTCGGCTCTGGGCAAGGTGCGCGCCATGATCGATGACCGGGGCGATCGCGTAGAGCACGCAACTCCATCCTTCGCGGTGGAAGTGCTAGGGCTGCGGGAAGTTCCTCGCGCCGGAGACGAGTTTGATGTCTTCGCAAACGAAAAAGAAGCGGCAGCGATCGCCTCTGGAAGAGCTACCTCCCAACGAGATTCCCGCTTGCTGCAAGGCGGTCGGATCAGCCTCAGTGGCTTCTCTCAACAAGCTAAGGAAGGCGTTCTCAAAGAACTCAACTTGATCTTGAAGGCAGATGTCCAAGGCTCCCTCGAAGCAATTGTCGGCGCTCTGACTCAACTTCCTCAAAAAGAAGTTCAACTCCGACTGCTGCTATCTGCTCCTGGGGAAATTACCGAAACGGATATTGACCTCGCTGCAGCCAGTAATGCTGTAATTATCGGGTTCAATACTACTCTCGCCACCGACGCTCGCCTCGCCGCTGACCAAGCGGGGGTAGACGTGCGGGAATACGGCATCATCTACAACCTCTTGGATGATATTCAAGGGGCGATGGAAGGTCTGCTGGAACCCGAATTGGTGGAAGAACCTTTGGGTCAAGTCGAAGTGCGCGCTGTCTTTGCGATCGGTCGCGGGGCTGTGGCTGGATGTATGGTACTCTCTGGCAAAGTCATCCGTAACTGTAAGGTGCGGGTGCGCCGGGGTAACAATGTCGTTTACGAAGGTGTCCTCGACTCCCTAAAACGGATGAAGGAAGATGCCAAGGAAGTCAATGCTGGCTTTGAATGCGGTATTTCCTTGAGCGGATTTAGCGACTGGGCGGATGGCGATATTATTGAAGCCTACCGGATGGTTACTAAGCGCCGGACTCTCTCTCAATAGTTTTGAGTTGTGAGTGTTGAGGGGGAAGAGAATTTTTGAGCGATCGCAACCAAATTGCCGATCGCTCGCAACTCTTCTCTTCACTCAATACTCCCAAACTCATCTGACAGTTGACAGTTGACAGTTGACCGAAAGAAGAATAAAGAAGGAATTAAGAACTTCCTAATCGTCTTTACCCTTGCTTAAAATTTAAAATTCGCTCGCTCAAATAAGACTTACCGAAATAAACCAGATTTCTGCTTGTAAGTCCTCGGTTTGATAGCTAAATATTTACTCCTGGCATCGGATTTCAGAGTCAAGAGTGCATCCCAAAATCTCAAAATCCAAGATTCAAAACTCCTAATTCATAACTAATAATTATTTAAAGTGCGTTCTTTTTGGTCAGATCCTTTTTTGTGGATTCACCTTTCTGGGGCGGCTACACTGCCGATTTTCCTGGGACTGTGCTTGCTGGGACTCGCAGTGGGTTCTCCCCTGCTCCCTGTCTGGTTAGAAATATTTTTAGTGGCTGTAGCCGGTATTGTTCCTGTGCTGTGGATGCAGTGGTTCCGCCCTTTTTACATTTTTAGTATTTTAGTTGTGGCGGTGAAACCGCAGAATTTAACTTCTTTGCAGCAGCAGATTCTGACTCGGTTTAAAACTAAGTTAAATAAAGGACTCGCTCTATTTGTCGCTGTTTTGCTGGCAGTAATTTTGTGGCAGCTTTACCGATTGGCTCCCCTGGCGGCTTCGGTGGCTCCCTTTCCTCCTTCCTGGCGGTGGGCTGGATTGTTGTTGGCAGTTGCTGCTTTTTTAGCTAGCAATCTGTTTTTGCAGGTGTCTGCTAGTGTCATGGCGGTTTTGCTGACGCCGGAATCAGAATTTGCAGCGACAAAGCCTCATATTTTAGACAAAATTCGGCAGGATTTTACGATCGCGCCTTGGCAAGTCGATCGACTTTTGCCGGCTTTGGCAGCCGAGACAACTGCCGCTGTGGCTGCACCCGCAGAGTCAATTGGGCTAGCATCCAGCATAGGGAATTTGTCAGTCGGCAGTATTGTCAACCCAAAACCTGCTGACACCAACGGCGTTACATCTCTACCCGAAGAGTCGATCGAAAAAAAGTGAAATAAAAAATTAAGAGGGGGACAATTGTAGTTTAAGCTACTTTAATTTGTACAGATGTATGCTGTACAAAAAATAGGTAAGGCCCCTCTTCGGATAGAGATTATTAATAGTCTTAATATTTAATTTTTAATCGCAGGTTGTGGATATTTTATGTTGGCTCTTGGGAGAGAAGAATCTATAATAGAGAGTGTCAAGGTCAGCTTTCAATCCTTACAAGGGATTAAAACAGAGGTATAACAATATGGCGAATTATCTACCCATCGCACAAGAACCTCAAGCCGCCGAGCCGATCGAGCTGTGCGGAGATTCTGAAATCTGGGGCAGTCTCAAATCCGCGATCGGTGCAAGTTCAGGATTTCAACGCTGGCAGCTAGAACTCAATTTTGAGCGTCAGCAGCAAAATGCCACCATCGATCAGCAGGTTCGTTCCTATCTGCGGGAAACTTTAGAAACTTTGGCTTATTGAGTACCCTAAAACCAAATATTGTCACGGTTTGTGAATTTTATAGCCCAATTCTGCTGGCATCCCCTCCAATATGCTAAGTGAGTGCCGATAGTGAGTGTCGAAAGTGAGTGTCGATCGCAACTTCGGAGATCAAATTGCAGGGGACAGTATTTCTCCTTACTTAGTCGGGATTAATTCCCGCATTCTACTGGCAACACACACTTGAAAAATTCCGAGAAAATTAGCCTGAAAGCCCCCATACAAAGCGACTGCGGCCGCTATCTATTGATCTGCCTGTTGCCGGAACTGTTTATAATAAGGCTGAAGCAAAATAAAATTAATAGTGCGGTTGTGGCGGTACATCAAACCGTCCCCATCAACATACTTACAAACTTTTTGCACCGTAAGTCCTATTAAATAGTCTACAACCAGAGTAGAGGAAAATGCGCTTAGTAATAGTTCAGTATGCCGGCGATTACGCAGAAGCCTTTGAGCGTTTAGCCAAAGGTGGAAGCGAAACATACTACGCTCAAAAATATTCTGTTGATGCCGTCACCGAGATGGCAAAACGAGCTGAGTCAGTAACGGTTATTTGCTGCATGACACCCGAATTTAACGATCGGGTTCTAGAAAACGGCGTGCGGGCGATCGGTTGCGGATTTAATTACAAAATTGATTCCCAAAAATTGATCGAGTTAATTGCCCAGCAAAATCCGACTCATTTAGTCCTGCGGACGACTTTTCCCGACCTTTTTAAGTGGGTCATTAAAAAGGAAATTAAAACCATCGCTGTATTTGCCGAATCTATTGCAACAAAAACTTGGCGCAATAAATACCGCAACTATTTCCTATCCCGATTGTTAAATAACGAGCAAATAGAATGGGTTGGAACTTACGGCATTACTTCATCTTTATTGTTCAAAGAAATAGGAGTAAAAGCTGATAAAATAATTCCCTGGGACTTTCTCTTAGAGACCAATCCCGGCTCTTTGTCGCCGAAAACCATCCCTGCGGACATCAAAAAAATTCAACTTTTTTACGCTGGCTCGTTAGTACAAAGTAAGGGAGTGGGCGATATATTGAGCGCCGTAGCAAAGTTAAGAAAACGGAATAATATATCAGTTCACTTAAAAATGGCAGGTACAGGTGAAGAGGAGTTTTTTGCCCAGCGAGTCGAAGAGCTGCAAATTAAAGATTGTGTAGATTTTCTGGGAATCGTGCCAACTCACACTTTAGAACCTTTAATGAGAGAATCCGATCTCGTGTTAGTTACTAGCAGGCACGAATATCCCGAAGGTTTTCCCCTGACAATTCAGCACGCTTTACGCACTAGAACACCGATAGTAGCTTCGGATCACCCGATGTTTAAAACCCACTTAAAACACGGTATTAATTCGATGATTTTTGAGGCGGGGAACTCTCTGGCTTTAGCAGAATGTATCGAAAAAGTTATTTCGGATTCAGCGCTTTACCACAATCTTTCTGTCGCTTCTCACTCAACCTGGCAGGAGTTGCGTCTGCATGTCAAATGGGCGGACTTGATCGATCGCTGGCTGGATGATTCTCCTGAAAGCAAACAGTGGTTATTTGAACAACGACTAGCTTCTGGAGCCTATAACTCATGACAAAGTTAATAATTAGGTCAACCTAAATAGGGCTTGCTGAATATATCGCCCGCGTGTTACGTGGCCTGGGTTATTTGATCGCGCGCTCAATAGTAAAGTGCAA
>NZ_JAUBOS010000141.1:0-2845 GCF_036700365.1 Microcoleus sp. w2-18bC1 | reverse complement strand
TTACACATGCTCAGCGCTGTCAGGAGCCAAAGTCTTTTGATGTAAGGGTTTTAGGCTTTTTCAGCAAGCCCTACTTATTGAGCCGATACATCCAACTTTACCTCCATCCCGCTTTGAACCTTATATTATTCAAGCTATCTGGCTGATATTGAGATATGGAATGACCAGTTTGAGAAACACTTTTCCTGTAGGGCAATACGATTTTCCCAAGGGGCTTTTTTTTGGCGGTCATTCTCCATCCAAAACTCAAGAGATTCTAGCTAGCAATTTGCCCCAATGGATTGGTAATGCTTCAGAGGTACTGCATATTGATTTCCACACAGGTTTAGGACGCTGGGGAACTTATAAGCTTTTGCTTGACGCATCTGCAACATCAGAATCTTGTTCAAGACTAGCTCAACGATTTGGAGTAGAAACAATAGAACCGAACAGTACAGAAGGTGTGTCATATCCAATTCGCGGTGGATTAAAAACTTGGTGCCAAGCTCTTCTACCAGAGTGTCGCTATGATTTACTAACCGCAGAATTTGGCACTTACTCAACGATTCAAGTCTTGAAGGCATTGCGGGCGGAGAATCGTGCTTACTGGTGGGGTAAGTCAGACCAGAGCTATGAATGGACAAAAGACCAGTTGGTAGAAATGTTTGCACCCATATCTCGCAAGTGGCGAGAACAATGTTTAACTCAAGGACTTGATGTTTGTAAACGAGCGTTGATGGACTGAAGGAGTTGCGACGGTAAGCGATCGCCCTACTCAATACTTCAAAATTACCATTTGGTCGATCGCCCTTCAATTCGGTGCGTAAGCGTTGCCCTCGAAGAGGATCGCTCTCCGGGTTTCTAGCATTAAGTTGATTGGTGGGTGTTCTGCATCAAGTTGGATGGAGACATTTTTACACTTGGAAAATTATATTTGGTCGCCGAAAGCTGTGCAACCATTTCTGCACGAGACGAAACCTCAAGCTTGCGGAACATTCGCTTCAAAGCTTGCTTCACCGAATTCTCAGTAATCCAAAGTTCCCTCCCGATTCCTGCGTTGGTTCGCCCCAAAGCAACCAATTCGGCAATTTGCAATTCACGAGGCGTTAGGCGTGAGGTATTGAAAGGTTGGTGCTGCGATTCCCTACGGGATAGCTTCGCCGCGCGTACTGTTGCAGCCCAAACAGACAAGTGCAAACATATCGCACTCAAATCCGCTAGATTTTCTGTATCGAAAGCGGGCATTGACCGATCGCGGGTGCAACCTACTGCACCCACTAATTGACCGCGACTGACAATCGGCCCCGCCATCACGTGCCAATGATCGGGTCGGGGACAAATTATTGTCCAAACCTTGGGAGATGCCACCAATGCTTCATGGACAGGGGCGTGACGATCCACTAGATAACGCACAACAGGATTATGTTCGATTGATAGTCCAATTTGCAGTGTTTTCTGAAGATTGCTATCTACCAAGGGCAGTCGATCGAAGAAAAAGATTCCCGATCGTTTAGCTGCAAAATACTCACCAATTTTGGGCACGACTTGCGATCGCAAATCTTCTTCGTCCTCTACCTGGTCGATCGCTTCAAATAAAAGCTGCAAGGGACTTTTCATGGTCATGATCTCAAAAAGAGTACCCGATCGAGGTCTAGAAGCATTGCAATACTCGAATTATATTACCCTTGTAATCTCAAAAGCAACTTGACATGACAACAAGTTCGGAAATCGAGCCTGATTGCACTCCCACACGTGGGATACTCATCAGCTTTTATGTGACTTCAATCATCTTTAATCTCTGCTTAATTGCTCAGTTATTAACGGTTGGAGTTGCCTACTTCAATAATCCTGCATGGTGGGATATTCATATTTGGCTAGTGCGAGGGTACAGTGGGCTGTCATTAGTAGTATTACTGGGATGGTCGTTTATCGCCCCATTCTCACGCAGAATACGACATCTCGCCGCAAGTTTACCAGTCCTGCTTGGACTACAATTTGCCAGCATTCATCTCAAAACTCCTCTTCACCTAGAGATACTCCATCCTCTAATTGGATTTACGTTACTCTATGTTTCTTCAAGCCTTGTACATAGCATATCGCGCACTTTATCGCCCACCAACTATCAGAACAATCAAATTTGAGAAGTAAAAATGACGCAAGATGCAATCTTCAGTCCCTTCTTTGCAACAGTGTTTTTAACACTCCTAGTCTGGGTGTATATGTACATCCGCCGTATCAGTTTTATCACCAGTAGAAAGCTCGACCTGAAAGAACTTGCTGTACCGGGCGCACTGGCACAAATCTCGCCACCAAGCGTATCCAATCCATCAGATAACCTAAAAAACCTGTTCGAGATTCCGATACTTTTCTATGCACTTGTTCTATATCTGTTCATCACAAAGCAGGTGGATACAGTGTATGTGAACGCCGCGTGGGTATTCGTTGTGCTTCGCACATTGCATAGCGCTGTCCATTGCACATTCAATCTCATCATACTTCGGTTCTACCTCTACCTATTTGCCACGCTCGCGGTGTGGTTCATCGCGATCCGCGCAGCACTTATCCATTTTGGCATAATTGATTAACCTCGCTCAAATGAGCTAGAAGTTATCAACAGTCGCCGAACAATGAGCGTGCAGCGGAAAGCCCGCCCTGTTTATGCCTGTGTGTTCCGGGTCTTGCGGGGCGGTCTGCCACTGAATCGAGTAGTGAACTAGCGATCGCAATACCCAATACTTTAAAATTACAATTTGGTCGCTCGCTCTTTTAGTTTCTAGCCTGATTGTTGTTACAATACTCCGGACAGTTTTTAAAGAGGAATGCGATCACAATAAAATAGAGAAGTGAAAAAAGTGAGTGCAATCTG
>NZ_JAUBOS010000074.1:0-30396 GCF_036700365.1 Microcoleus sp. w2-18bC1 | reverse complement strand
TTTAGCAGGCATTCACTTTGTCTGAATATCATTATGTTATATTATACCACTATGCGTTTTAAATGCACAACAGCTTAGCGTTTGAAGTACAGTTCCACCTTCCCTCAGTTTTCCCACAATCCCAACAAGTTGATGGCAACCTCTGAGTAATGGACTCTCACATCCCGCTGCACTTCGGCTATCCGTTCCTCAATTAGTCGAGTCGTAATTCCAATTTTAGAGAATGAGTGAGGAAACTTTAAAAATTTATGGACAGACTGAAACGGAATTGCAATGCTGTATCAGCCATCCGCTAGAGACAGGACTTTTCCAGAAAAGCGTTGTTTTTTGGACGTTTTATACACAAAAGCCAAACTCTAACTTAACTGCTTGTAGCGAAGTATACACTTGATTGTGGTTATAAGTCTCTCTAAAGAATTATTTGTATATTCTCCTGAAGACAGATGATAGCAGCCACCAAGGTAAATAACATACAAAGTGTACAGAGTTATTAGGTAATCTAAAGGCAGAATTTAAAAGTAGTCTATTTGCGCCCTGTAGGAAAGACATTCGACTTACGCACTTGCCCAAGCTAAACAAAGTGGCAGTATGTGGCGTACTCTTGTGCCTTAATTCAGGATAATGACTACTTTATATTTGATACTTAATTAATTAAGTTTACCTAATTTCTTGTTGTTCTGTTCTACCTATCCGACTCTAATTACCCTGTTGTTATAAGTACCTCTCAAGAATGGTTGGTATATTCTCCTGAATACGGAGGATAGCAGCGACCAAGGGAAATAACATCACAATCTACAGAGTTATTGGGGAATCTAAAACCAGAATTAACAGCACTCTATTTGCGCCTTATAGGGCATAGATTCGGCTTACGCACCTGCCAAAGTTGAACAAAGTTGCAGTAGGTCGCGTACCCTTGTGCCTTACTTCAAGTTAATGACCAATTGAGCTTTGATTCTTAATTAGGTTTACCTGATTTTTTCTTTCTCGGCTCTATCTGTCACACCCTAACCACCATCTGGTAATACGCTTCTTTGTAGATGGCACAAAGGATACCCGAAATTTTCGCAGTTTAAGACATTTGTGTTGCTTGTAGGTCATTGGGTATACCCAGACTGACCAATTTTCCTTTTACCCGATCACACTTATTTAATAAGAAGTCTCATGGTTAACTTACTCAGACCGCCCAGTGTTTCTTCAAGTTCTCGCTTCGGTACTGTAACTGGTTTGTGGAGGCAACAGTCTCTTTACGACAGGAGGGCGCTTAAGACTGGTATCATCCATTTCGGGCCTGGTCGTTTTTTTAGGGGCCACCTCGCCTACATAATACATAACTATCTTGCACAGCAGGGTGCCCAAGAGCAGAGATGGGGGATTTGTGGGGTTAGCCTCAAGAGTCAACAGACCATTACTAGGTTGAAACCGCAGAGATTCCTTTACACTTTGACCAAACATTCTAGTTGCGCTCAAAATCGTGAGGAAGCGGAAGTTATCGGTTCTATCAGGGAAATAGTTAATGGTAGAGACAAGTGCGAGTATGTGCTTGAAAAGATGGCATCTCCTTCTGTGCACCTGGTGACTCTGACAATTACTCAAGGAGGCTACCACCTAGACAAGAATTTTAATCTCGACACAGCGAATGAAGACATCGCGCACGATCTGCAAAATCCTTCGACTCCAACTACTGCAATTGGTTTTATCGTAGAGGCGCTACGCAGACGACGCGATCGCAAAATGACCCCGTTCACCACACTTTCTTGCGACAACCTCCCAAGAAACGGGGATATCCTGCAAAAAGCAGTGCTAGCTTACGCTGAAGAGATCGATCCTCAACTTGCAGAATACATCAGGGATAACGCGGTGTTCCCTAATTCAGTGGTAGACAGGATTGTGCCTCAAGAACAGGAATCCGACTATAACTACCCCAGCCGACTCTTGCAGGTTCGCGATCGCGCACCCATTGTAACCGAACCATTTTGGCAGTTTGTCGTGGAAGACAAATTCACAGGCGATCGCCCCAAGTGGGAAGATACGGGGGTGATTATGACTAGCGACATCACTCCCTTTCTGTATATGAAGTCGAGATTTTTGAATGCAGTACACTCCTTCATAGCCTGTTTAGCTGTAAGAGCAGGTATAGAGTATATGCACGAGGCGATCGCCCTACCGGAATTCCACTTGTTTACTCGGCATCTCATGGACGATATCGCAGCAGCAACACCAGTGCCTCGCGAGATGTGTGAACAATATATGGAACAAGTGTTACTAAGGCTCAGTAACGAAGATCTTCCCGATACTACTGAGAGAATCTCTTCAGAAACAGCGAGGAAAGTAGGCAAGTATATATTTCCGATACTTCAGGATGCCTATTGCCGAAAAGTCAGCATGAAGCGGATTATACTTCCTGTTGCGGCGTGGCTGCTTGCAGTCCGAGAAGAGGCGTGCGAGTCTGGTCAACCCTATCATGCCAAGGATACCCAAAGCGCAATTACAGCGATTCAAGAAGGCGCCGTAATTAGTGGGATTTTGGGGTTGGACAATTGCGAACACACAGAGGTCGTAGATAATGAATGCCAACAAGCTTTGCGAGATATCCAAACCCACGGACTATTGACTACGCTTAAGAATTACTGTGAGGGAGGTCTTTTAAATGAAACAGTTTCAGCATGATTTGGTGGTGCTTTTCGATCATGACGGAACAGTTGTTGACAGTGAAACCATAGCACTTAAGAGCGCATGGAGGCTGACAAATGAAGTGGCTCGTGAGTTCCCTGGCGCTCAACATTATGAGCTTGAGGACTTTGTTAAAAGCTTCGCCGGGAAACCCTACAGGGAAATACTCAAAAAGCTCTACCCAGACTCATCAACCAGTCTTAATGAGCGTGATATTGACTTTCTTGTGGCTGAAGAAGAAAAGAGAGCGATCGAACGGCTTACTATAGAGGCAAAAGCGACTGTAGGAACGCCCCAAGTGCTGTCTTCCCTGCGCGACGACGGAGTTGAATATGCGCTAGTAAGTAACAGCAGCTTACAGCGGCTGAGTGCTTGCCTTAGTTCTGCAGCCCTGACCGACTATTTCCCCAGCGAGCAGGTATTTAGCGCTCACGACTCTCTCCCGGTTCCGCGTCCCAAGCCACTTCCTGACATCTACCTATATGCAGTGGAATGTCTGGAAGCTGAAGTTTCCGATTGCGTGGCAATTGAAGATTCTATCAGTGGGGTAAGGTCTGCCGTTGCCGCTGGAATTGGGCAGATTATCGGTTATGTAGGGGGAACTCATATCAGCGAGGATGAACGAAAAAGCCGTGCAGATGCTCTTGAGTCGGCTGGTGCCCACCAAGTTATCGATCGGATGCACGACCTTATCGGTCTATTATCACCAACCCCAGTGTAAAGACACGGGGCATCAGGCGATCGCTGGATGCCGTTAGTTAGGATGGTGAAAAATGGCGTTGCTGAATATCAAGAATTCTGGGCCATCGAATGCTTCACTTTATCAATCCAACCTTGGCTCAGACTCAACACCTGCGAATAAGACAAGTCCGTATCTAACACCAAATCAAACACAGACGGCTTAACTAAACGGGGAAACCATCGATGAAATAGCCTTCCTATCGTCAACCGCAAGAAAAACTCAACCACCAACAACTTAGTGCGAGGAAACGAATAATTTGATAACTCTTGCAAGGCATGGGCATCCGGGACTCGCTGCTGTGAAAACTGCGGCAAAACCTTCCCCCAATCATCCCCATACTCCTCCAACAATTGTCCCAAAATTAGCACATCTTCTAAGGAAGAATTACACCCCTGCCCAATCGAGGGAGACACCGCATGAGCAGCATCGCCAATCAGCAACACACTATCGCCCTCATGAAAGCGATCGCAGCGTACCGTTAGCACCTTTGCCACTGGACGCTTCAACAACGCTTCCGCTTCTTCCCACGACATCAACTGACCAAACAGCGGGAAATTTTCCTCAAAAAATGCCTTGACTTCTTCTTTCGTGGATAATCCTTCTAGGGGATTAGTCTGTGCATCAAAAATAATCACGCCATTCAACTGATCTCCTGGCTGGGGTACCATCAACATCCGGGTTTTATTATTCAAATTCCAGGCATGGATTTTATTCGGTTCTAACTCCACTCCAGCAGTCGGATTGAGCCGACTTAAAAACACCGATTTATAGGCATCTGGAACATAGCTTTGGGAACACGACAAGCCTGCATTCTCGACTAAATAGTCTCGAATTTGCGATCGCGCCCCATCGGCACCCACCAGTAGATCGTAGTGAACGGTAAAGCTATCTCCTTCTGAAGGTTTCAACATCACGGTTTTAGCCGTTGCATCCACAGCCGTACATTCACAGTTGAAATGTACTTTAACCTGATTTGGACTAGAGGTTTCGGTTAATTGTTTCAACAAAACCGTCACGAGGCGATTGCGATCGATTGTGAGAACCGGATTTTCACGAGGAATCCGTCGGGATTTGCCATTTTTCCGATAAATAATCGTCCCGTGACAGAACACACTTTGAGCAGCGATCGCCTCCTCTAACCCAGCAATGGCTCGAATGGCTTTTCTGCCCCGTTCCTGAAGCGAGAGCGGAAATGTGCGGTTTCCAAAAACATCAGTCAGCCGAGGATCGGGACGACGTTCATAGATATCAATATGGTAGTTGCCCCGACGCAATAAATAATGTGCCAGTAACAGTCCAGCCGGACCCGATCCAATGATTACAACGTTTTGAACCATAGGGGTTTACCAAATAGGATGAGTTGATGTACCGAACTTTATTATGCTTCCCGGCAGAGCCCCGACTTCTGAATCAAATTGATTCAGGGCAATCAGGGTTTCAACAAAGAAGTGGGGGTCTGGGTGGTCTTTTTATCTGCGATCGGCAACCCCTAAAAAGTTAGATATTCTCAAGAATAGCTTGGGCGACAACTTCATCGGCGATCGGTTTTGCGATCGACTTGCCATGCAGATCCGCCAAAATATAGTCCACCTTTTTAAACCATCCTGCAATACTGATAATCAGCCGTCATCACAAGGTCATACATTAAGATGAACAGCAATACCAGCACAGACTCAACAATCAAGCTGAATCAAGCATCCCTGTCTCGTTTACCTGGAAACGTGCGCGTACCCAAGTATGATCGCCATCAAATTACTAATGGAATTGTGCATATTGGGGTTGGTGGATTTCATCGATCGCACCAAGCGCTCTATCTCGATGATTATTTCCATCAGAATCCTGGTAGTGACTGGGGAATCTGTGGGGTTGGATTGCTTGACAATGAATATGACAGGCGAATGCGGGATGCGCTTCTGCCCCAAGATTGTTTGTATACCTTAGTTGAGCGATCGCCTGAGAGCGATCGCGCTCGGATCATTGGTTCAATTACTCGATATCTATTTGCACCAGACAATCGTCAAGCAGTTATTGAAGCATTAGCCGATCCCAAATGCCGAATTGTTACTCTAACGATCACTGAAAGCGGCTACTACTACATTGAAGGAAGTGGCAATTTCGATGTAAACCACCCGACGATGCAGCACGATTTGCAACATCCTGACCAACCAATTGGGACATACGGTTTTTTGACAGCCGCACTCGAAAAGCGGCGTAAACAGGGGTTGGCACCCTTTACAGTCTTGTCTTGCGACAATATCCAGGGCAACGGCAACATGGTGCGGAAAATGCTAACGACATTTGCCCAAATGCGCGATCGGGATTTAGGAAGTTGGATTGCTGAACACGTTGCGTTTCCTAACTGCATGGTCGATCGCATTACTCCGCTGACAACCCCAGCAGATATCAAAATGGTGGCCCAACAGTTTGGTATTGATGATGCGTTTCCCTGCGTCGCGGAACCTTTCATTCAATGGGTAATCGAAGATACCTTTTGTGCAGGCAGACCCGATTGGGAATCCGTTGGCGTACAGATGACTAAGGATGTTCATCCCTATGAAATGATGAAAATTCGGCTGCTTAATGCCAGCCATATGCTGATTGGCTATCTCGGCTCTCTGGCAGGTTATAACTACGTTTATGAAGTCATGGCTGACCCTTTGTTTCAGCAAGCCGTTGCTAACCTGATGGATGAGGTGACACCTACGCTTCAACCCGTTCCGGGGATTGATTTAGACGATTATAAAAAAACTTTAATTGAACGGTTTTCTAATCCTAAAATTCGCGATCAGCTTCCACGCCTTTGCCTGAATGGATCGGCAAAAATTCCTAAGTTTGTTTTGGGATCGATCCGCGATAAATTACAACTTGGAGGTGCGATCGATTACCTAAGTTTGACGATCGCTGCTTGGTGTCGCTATCTCAATGCTTACGATGACCAAAACCGTCCTATCGTCATTGATGACCCTTTAGCAGACAACCTCACTCAACAAGCCCGCTCAGGTAAAACAGATCCCACTCCATTTCTCAGCCTATCTGAAATTTTTGGAGATTTAGTAAAGTCCCCACGTTTCGTCGAGGCTGTTGCTGACAAGTTGCGTAATTTGCATGAGTTTGGTTCTCAAGGAACGCTAGGCCGATTGTCGTAAGTACCATCTGCATCCGTATTGCCTCTGGCTAAAGCATCTATCTTAAGGTGGATTCTCCTGAGTGAGTCACTCAGGTTCAATGGAGAAGACCGTGTATGTATACGGATGAATCTTAATGAAGCGCGACGCCACAGGCAAGTTTCTTAGCAATTGGAACTCGGAGACGAAAGAACGAGTGAGCGTATCTCTCACTAATACAGCATGGCGATCGCTCGATAAAGAGGCTCACAGGCGAGGAATTTCTCGCTCTGAAGTCATTGAACGCTTTGCCCGCACTCTTGAAGGCGAACAGTTGTTCCCTGCCCAAGAAACTGAGGGCAAGGTAGCAATAATTCTGGAAAGCATTACGGATGCTTTTGTCGCCTTCGATCGCGACTGGCGCTACACCTACGTGAATGGGGCGGCGGCTCAAATCCTGCACAAAACACCAGAAGATCTACTAGGAAAGCACGTTTGGAATGAGGTTTTTCCTGAGCTAGTTGGTGCAATTCCCTATCGAGAACTCCATCGGGCAATGACGGAACAAGTTCCTGTTGCCTGGGAAGAATTTGGGGAATCTGTCCAGCGTTGGATAGAGGCGAAGGCCTATCCCTCGACGGCAGGAGTAGCAGTTTATTTTCGCGATATTACAGAACGCAAGCAAGCAGAGGCAGAACGAGAACGGTTATTGCACGAGCTTGAAATCGAACGCGCCCGATTTGAAGCCGTTTTGCGACAGATGCCTGCGGGTGTAATAATTGCCGATGCGGCATCCGGTAAGTTAGTTCTAGCGAACGAACAAACCAAGCAAGTTGTTGGGTATGACTATGAACAGTCGCTTGAGATTGAGGAATATGCACCCATTGCTCCCTTTGAAGCCTTTGGCTCAGATGGTCAGCTCTATGCCCCTCATGAGTATCCCCTGGCGCGATCGCTAAAAACCGGTGAGGTCGTTACCAACGAAGAGATGGAAATTCATCAAGATGATGGTAGCCGCGTCTTCATTAACATCAACTCAGCACCAATTCTAAATAGTCAGGGAGAGATTGTTGCAGCCGTTGTTATCTTCCAAGATGTGACGGATTACAAACAGGTTGAACAGGCATTACGAGAGAGCGAAGAACGCTTGCGATTGGCATTAACGGCGGCTCAGATGGTGGTCTGGGATATGGATTTGCCGACCAATCAGGTCGTGTGTTCTGCTAATGCTCTAGACGTTTGGGGTTTTCATGAAGGGACGGGAGAAGAGTTTGTTGCGCTCATTCATCCAGACGATCGACAACAGGTGCTCCAAGCGACGGTAGGGGCAATGGCTGGAGAACAGCCCTACGCACCGGAGTATCGGGTAATTTGTCCAGACGGCGTTGTGCGCTGGCTCAACAGTCAGGGACAAGTCTATCGGGATGAGACGGGGCAAGGAGTTCGCATGATTGGCGTTTCGGTTGATATTACAGAACGCAAACAGATCGAAGCAGAACGCGATCGTCTTTTAAAACGAGAACAAACTGCCCGACTCGAAGCAGAAAGCGAACGCAAGCGGTTGTATGAAATCCTGATGCAGCTCCCTGTCATGATTGGCATTTTGAAAAGTCCCGATCTTGTGTATGAATTTGCCAATCCAACCTATTTGCAAGGGACTGGACGCACTCCAAACATTATTGGTCAACCGATGCGGCAGGTTTTCCCAGAAGTAGAGGGGCAAATTTACTTTGACGTGCTTGAACAGGTTTATCGAACGGGAGAAACATTTATTCGGGAGGAGTCACCTACTTACTTGGATCGCAATGGCGATGGGGTGTTGGAAGAGGCATTTTTTAACTGTATCTTTCCGGCTTGGCGAGATGCTGAGGGAACCATTCAGGGCGTCTTAATTTATAACATGGACGTAACAGCCCAGGTGCGGGCAAGGCAACAGATTGAGGCATTACTGACAGAACTTCAGCACAAGGAGAGACAGCAGCAATTTCTGATTGAATTGAATGATGCGATTCGTGCCATTCAAGACTCGAAGGAAATTATGTGGCGAGTGGTTAGCTCCGCAGGGCAACATTTCCAAGTCACTCGCTGTACCTACGGTGAAATTGATTCTACTCAGGAATATGTGATTGTTGATCGCGATTATTGCAATGGTGTAATCAGCATAGTGGGTAGACATCACCTAGATTCGTTTGGCCCTGAACTCATTGCTGAATTAAAGCAGGGCAAAACTATTGTCGTAGATGATGTCGATCGCGATCCTCGGACTGCCGGATCGGGGGCTGCTACCTTTGACGCAATTCAAACCAAATCTCTCCTATGTGTTCCATTGGTGAAAGAAGGGCGGTTTGTTGCATTGTTGGTGTTGCACCATGTCTCTGTTCGCCACTGGATGGAGGAAGATAGGGTGCTGATGGAGCGAATTGCTGAAAAAACCTGGCTAGCCGTGGAGCGGGAGCGGGCAGAAGAGGAATTGCGCGAAAGTGAAGCTCACCTGCAACTGGCAGTAAGAATCGGACGCATGGGAACGTGGGACTGGGACATGCAGACTGATGCTTTGCTTTGGTCAGAAGGACACTTCACCATCCTGGGTCTACAACCGAATGAGTGCGAACCCACCTATGAAGTTTGGGCAAATCGGGTCCATCCGAATGACTTAGCAGAAGTTGAGGCGAAAGTTCAGCGAGCCATAGCTGAGAAGAAAGAGTATCACCATGAATATCGCCTGTGTTGGTCAGATGGCTCGATTCACTGGGTCGAAGCCAGAAAAGAGTTTACTTATGATTCTCAGGGAAATCCCAAGCACTCGATCGGAGTTGTCATTGATATCACAGAACGCAAGCAAGCGGAAGAGGCGTTGCGTCAAGCCCTACAAAAGCTCAACTTCCATGTTGAAAACTCTCCAATGGCAGTCGTTGAATGGAATCGAGACTTTCAAATCATTCGGTGGTCTGCTGGTGCAGAGCGCATTTTGGGCTGGAAAGCCGAAGAAATTCTGGGCAAGTCTTTAACCGAGATACCTTTTGTCTTTGAGGAAGACCTAGAATCGGTGACTGAAGTCTGCCAACGGCTGGTCTATGGTGATGAACCCCATATTTTTTCATACAACCGCAATTACACCAACGATCGCAACATTGTGCATTGCGAGTGGTATAACTCCAGTCTCAGGGACGAATCGGGACGGATGATTTCGGTGTTATCGCTGGTGCTGGATGTGACGGAGCGCAAGTATGCCGAACAAGAACGAGAACAACTGTTAGAGCGCGAACGTATTTCCCGTTCTCAGGCAGAAGCCGCACAGCGCCAACTGGCAACTATTTTTGACACGTCTCCGGTGGGACTTGCCCTGTTAGATGCCCAGCAGCGATTTATTGCTATTAATGAAGCATTAGCAGAAATTAATGGATTAACCCGCGAGCAACACTTAGGCTATTCAATTCCAGAACTTTTTGGTCAATCCGATCCTCAATTAGTTGAAGTCTTTGATCAGATCTACACAACAGGAAATCCCTTCACTTCACCCAACTTGGCGGTGAATGTTCCCGGACGCAGTGATCGCCGTCCCGGCTATTACAACGTTTACTATCTTCCGACTGTTAACTTTAATAGCCAGGTAGAAGGCGTTCTAGTCTATGTGGTAGATGTGACGGAACGGATGCAGTTAGAGCTTGCCCAACGTTTTCTCTCTGAAGCAAGTGCGGTGCTTGCATCCTCACTTGATTATCAAACTACTTTGGAGCAAGTCGCGCAGCTTACAGTGCCGGAATTAGCGGACTGGTGTACGGTTCACATCATAGAAGAGGATGGTGCGATCGAGCAGATTGCGGTTGCTCACATTAACCCTGCCAAGCTGGAATGGGCATATCAGATGAGAGACAAGTATCCTCTGAACCCAGATGACCCTCGCGGTGCTGCATTGACCTTGCGAACTGGGGAATCTGATTTGGTGCCAGAGATTCCCGATGAACTATTGGTACAGGCAGCCCGTGACCCAGAGCATTTAGAGATTCTGCGGCAGGTTGGATTCAAATCGGTAATGACGGTGCCACTACGAACTCAGGCACGAATTCTAGGGGCCATTTCCTTTATCTCAGCCGAATCTGGACGACGGTATACCTCAGCAGATTTGCAACTGGCAGAGGAATTGGCGCGTCGTGCTTCCTTGGCGATCGACAATGCTCAGTTATATCGGTTAGCTCAACGCGATCGCGCAAAAGCAGAAGCCGCTAACCGGATTAAAGATGAATTTTTAGCCGTATTGTCCCACGAGTTGCGATCGCCCCTCAATCCGATTCTGGGCTGGACAAAATTGCTACGAACAGGGCGACTAGATACCACAAAAACCCAGCAAGCGCTGGAAACGATCGAACGCAACGCCAAGCTGCAAGCCCAATTAATTGAGGACTTGTTGGATGTCTCGCGCATTCTGCAAGGAAAAATGACGTTAAACGTCGCTCCTGTGAATCTAGCGGCAATGATTGAGGCTGCACGGGAAACGGTACGACTAGCAGCCGAAGCCAAACACATTCAAATCCAAACTACATTTAATCCTATTTCAGGAACGGTTTCAGGCGATAGTAATCGCCTCCAACAAGTAGTCTGGAACCTCCTCTCCAATGCTGTGAAGTTCACCCCAACCGGAGGACGTATCGACGTGCAACTAGAGCAGGTTGGTATGTACGCTCAGATTCGAGTCAAAGATACTGGAAAAGGCATCCAACGAGAGTTCTTACCCCATGTGTTTGACTACTTCCGTCAAGAAGATGGCACCATAACCCGACAATTCGGCGGATTGGGATTGGGACTAGCGATCGTCCGTCATTTTACCGAACTGCATGGAGGAACCGTTCAAGCAGACAGCTTAGGACAGAACTTAGGGGCTACATTTACCATCCGGCTACCGTTAAACATCGTAGAACCGGAGCCCTCTTCTGATGACAGGCATCCAGAAAGTGCGGCAGACTTAGCAGGTATTCAGGTCTTGGTTGTGGACGACGATGCAGATATGCGGGAGTTAGCAGCATTCACCTTGATGCAATCTGGCGCACAAGTTGCCACAGCAGCTTCGGGGGCACAGGCGTTGACCCTCCTGAATCAATCTCTCCCCGATCTACTTTTATGTGACATTGGGATGCCAGAGATGGATGGTTATGCCCTGATTCGGCAAATTAGAAAGTGGTCCCCCCAACAGGGAGGCACGATTCCTGCGATCGCACTTACTGCCTATGCTGGGGAGATCAATCAGCAGCAAGCCTTAGCTGCCGGATTTCAGATCCATATCTCCAAGCCTGTCGAACCTGATGAATTGGTACAAGCGATCGCCCGTTTGCTAAGACACTAAATGATTTGAGGATTAGCTATCATGCTGCTTGGAATTGATTTAGGAACAGGCTCTGCTAAGGCATTGCTCCTAGCGACAGACGGAACCACTATAGGTGAAGCATCAACATCCTATCCTGTTCATGCACCTCAACCTGGATGGGCTGAGTCGGAACCAGAAGATTGGTGGTTAGCTGTTGCCTCGGCTGTTAGGAAGGCAGTGGGAAATCACGCTCAAGAGGTACAGGCGATCGCACTTTCAGGGCAAATGCACGGTGTTGTCCTAGCTTCGGAGTCGGGTCAGCCCCTGCGTCCTGCTATCCTCTGGGCAGATACTCGCTCTAGTGCCACGCTGAACACTTATCATTCGATCGATGCGGCTATTCTAGAGCGCTTGGGCAACCCGATTACGGCTGGAATGGCGGGCCCGACTTTGTTGTGGCTACGAGAACACGAGGCTAATGTCTACACCGAAGCGCGTTGGGCACTCCAGCCCAAAGATTGGCTGCGGTTACGGATGACTGGAGAAGTTGCAACGGAACCATCTGATGCTAGCGGTACTTTGCTTTACGATGTTGTGTCGGATAACTGGGCAGAGGATGCAATCTTAGCCCTGAATCTACGCTATGATTGCTTACCAAAAATTATCCCCTCTAGTGCGATCGCAGGCTACCTAACAACTATTGCTTCTGAGCATCTTGGCTTAAGAGTTGGCTTACCCGTTATTGCTGGTGCGGCGGATACGGCAGCGGCGGCACTTGGCAACGGGCTACTAGAGCCTGGTTTGGTTCAACTAACGATCGGCACAGGCGCTCAAATCATTACACCTCGATCGCAACCAATTATCGATCGTCATGGTCGTACCCATCTCTATCGAACCGCCCTACCTAACCAGTGGTACACCCTTGCAGCAATGCAAAATGCCGGGTTAGCGCTTGAGTGGGTGCGAGGTATCCTCGGCTTGAGCTGGCAGGAAGTCTATACTAAAGCGTTTTCTGTTCCCCCAGGATGTGAAGGGTTGACATTTTTGCCCTACCTCACGGGTGAGCGAACTCCACACCTTGATCCATATATACGTGGGGCATGGGTAGGGCTTGGACTTCATCACACACAGGCGCACCTGATGCGATCGGCTTTAGAGGGAGTTGCTTTTGCCTTGCGACAAGGTTTTGAGGCACTGGAGGCAACAGATTTTAAAGCGACAGAACTGCGTTTAGCAGGCGGTGGAACGGCAGAAATGCCTTGGAAGCAATTACTGACTGATGTATTGAGAATACCCCTCTATGCAACTACAGTTGCTGCGGCTTCCGCGCGTGGTGCTGCTCTACTGGCGGGTATAGGAATTGGTGTATACGCAGATGCTAATGACACCACCAAACTGGCAGCCACACCAATGCTTGCTGCCACTCCCCAATCAGTTGATCCAATCCTAGAAGAGGCTTGGTTTCGATATCAATCGCTTTATCCACGACTTAAAAAAACTTGATAGGAGTTATGCCTCAAGGAGGACGTGCTAGAACCTATCCACAATTTATTCTTAAGCTAAGACTCTTTAACATCAGTCAAATAAAATAACTAACTTTACTACAAGAGGAGGTAGATATTACATGAACATATTAGCTGGAATTAAGCTACCAAAATCAGCCGAGAGTTCAAATGTATATATACGGTGTAATGAATCTGCATCTATAAGCTACCAAGAAGATGACAAAAAAGTTGTTTTATCTCATGGTGGTGTTGTATCCTCAAATTCTTACTTTAATTCGTTTTACGAGAGATATTATACTCAATATACAACTCTTAGCTCTATCTACTATGTGCTAAAACTTGAAGGCGACTTTAAAGTTTGTGTTTACAGAGAATTTGATGGACAAAAAAACAAAGAAATAATTTCTGAAGAGAGCTTTGAGAAATGTCAATTCTCTGAGCCTGTAAAAATCTCACCAATAAATCTCCTTCAAGGCAAAAAAGCGGGCAGAATATATTTTGAAATAACTTGTTCTAGTGAACAGGGCGAATTTAAAGGGGCATGGATAGCAACTGATGAACGTAAAACTAGAGAAGTATCATTGGGGATTGTCATTTGCACCTTTAAAAAAGAGGACTTCATACAAAATACATTAACTGCAATTTTTCAAGATGAATTACTAGAAACCAAGGACTTTAAAGTATTCGTTGTTGATAATGGTAGAACTTTAGATGAAGCTGATTTCGGAAAGCCAAAAATGAGGCTAGTTCCTAATATAAATGCGGGTGGAAGCGGTGGCTTTACCAGAGGGTTGGTCGAAGCTTTAGAGGAAAACAAATATTCTCACTTTTTGCTTATGGATGATGATATAGAGTTAGAAAGTGAATGTATTTATAAATTATTTCCTTTGTATGAATACGCCAAGTCTGATTTTGCTGTAGCCGGTGGACTGCTAAATTTACAGAAAAAGCATATGTTGTATGAAGCAGGAGCATCGTACAACGCCTATTCTAAAACTAGAGGATTTGGGCCTGGGGCATTAATTGCTTTAAATTATAATATCGATTTACGAGATTCTAATTCTCTCAACAGGTTGCTCAAGGAAGAAGATGTAGACTATGGCGGATTTTGGTTTTTCTCTTTTTCTAAGGAACTTGTTGAACAAACTCAATTACCGCTGCCTTTATTTATCAAAATAGATGATGTAGAGTTTGGTTTAAGAATAAAAGAGTTGGGCAATAACATTGTAGCTTTTCCATCAATGGCGGTGTGGCATCAACCAGCGGTGGCCAAGAATGTAAATTGGGAAAATTATTATTATATCCGCAATGATTTAATAGCTTATTCCATCCATTATTCTCCAGAATACATGGATGCAGTTCAGCATTTGACAAAAGTCATTCTTCAGGCTTTAGCAAAATTTGATTATAATCATGTAGAGATGGTTGTAAAAGCTTTTGAAGACTATCTAAAAGGGCCAGATTTTATCAAAAACTCTGATCCAGAAACCTTTCACATGAGCATTGTAAACCTTAGTAAAAGCTATAATAACCAAAATGAGGTAGATAAATTAGCTGGTACTAACCTTTTGACTAGGTGGTTTAAAGTTGCTGCTGAAGGTATTAATGAATGGTCATCCGTAAGTACACAATGGAAAAGTGCTTCAAAGGAAATGACATCTACTATATTTTGGCAGCAATACCTTGGGCTAAACAACTAGAACTGAAAGCCTCCATTGGTTGATGGTTGACAGCTTCGACTGCCAGCAACTCAACAATCCACCACAAAAGCGCCTTGGGATTAATTGTGGTAGTTGACACTCCCCCGTCACAGCGTAGGGCTGTTTCGGGACAACCACGGGGGATTGCCCCTATGGAAAACTAGGCTTTTGTAGGGGCGGTGCCAAGAGTGCCCGCCCTCACCCACAGATGATGTCATGGGCATTTCAGGCATCGGGGCAACCACGGGGGGTTTGCGCCTACAAGAAAATGCAACAGCCCTGCCGCATTAGGGCATTCCCACTTTCTGATATCCAATGAAAGCCAATTTACAACAGATTGCTAGCTTATAGACGACAATAGCCGCATTTAGAAAACCAGTTTTTTAGATGTTGAGGATTAATTAAATAAGCGTGCGAAGTGCGACCCGGATTGGGTATCAGATGGAAGCAACTTGAGTTAAATGATGACATAATCTTCGCCCACAACAGATTGAGTGACCTGTGGTTCCGGCTCTACTGGGTCGCTGTAATGAGTGTCAATGTGTTTGATGAAACTTTCCCGATAAGCTTTGAGATGCGAGTTAAGTGCTTCGAGATCCTGCTCTCCTGTCGCGAAACCCCTCTCTCTTCTGAAGTGACCGGATTCCTTAACAAAAGCCATGTCAACTTGCCACAAAGCTTTATCAATCGGGCGATATGCCAAATCAACAATATCGTAAGCTGCGAATCCTTGGGACTTCATAAAACTCATTACATCATACATCTGACCGAACAAAGTAACTTCTACAATTACATATTCAGTCTGCTGCAAAATCTCAGTGGCTCCCGCTAAAACATCTAATTCCTGTCCGTCTACATCGACTTTAATTAAATACGGGCCTGGCAAGTTTCTTTCCCTGCATATTCCATCGAGGGTAATTGCTGGTATGTTTCTCAAATAAGGATTGGTGCTGTCAGTAGCGAGATTTTCATAAAGTGAAGAATGCAACATAGAGGGACAGACGTTAAGCGTGAAAACTCCAGCTTCTTTGGTCGCTGCCGCAATAATGTATTCTGCACTTTTGAGCTTGCGGCAAATTTTGGCTAGATAAGGTTCATTTTCGGCGATGGGTTCAATTAGCAAATGTCGCGCATCGGGGAAAGTTTCGTAAAGGTTAAAAGTTCCCAAGGCGGCACCGACATCAATCACAGTTCTTGGTTGAAAACCTAATTTTTTAGCCAGCAGCAAGCTGCCTGACATGGAGTTTCTGAGAATTCCTGTTTGTTGGTTCACAATTTTTTTTCTACTTTTTTGAAGGTATAGAAACGAAATGTTAAATGTGTGGAAATTTGGGTTAGTTTTTCACTTTCAAATATTTCACTATTCTCTACATTTTTTTAGTAAGAGGCTTTTGGGTCTGTTCCACAAAAGAATTGATTTGTAATGGAACAGGCCGAAAAGCTTCTGAGATTGTTGCTAAATGTGAGTCAACCCAACTTGCTACTATTTCGCGGATTTCTGCGCCTTGTTTTCCGGTTCGACAGATTGCAAAGCTTCGTCGAGAATTGCCCGTGCTTCTTCGGCTTTACTTCTAGCTTCTCGATAGCGGACGTTAGCTTGAGCAAAGTTTTTGAGAACCTTGAAACCATCTTTCAAACGACCAATTTCCTCGGCACTCACAGCCTCATCTGTAAACAAAATGTCGATCGCCGCCCGGATTTTGAGGGCTTCTTCGCGGGATTCCATGACTTTCAATTTGAGACTTGCCAAATTGCTCAAAATCTGGACTGCTTCTGTAATCGCGTCCTCGCCGTCAGACGCAGCATCTTCGATATCCTTAACTTCAACAAACTGCTTGGGCCCAAATCCCTCCACGAGTTCCGTAGGCAGTTTGCCCTCATCCATGAGATCCATCAGCCGATCCATCGCTTCTTCGCGGGCTTTGGCTGAATCTTTCCCTTTGACAGTTAAAATAATTTCGGGGCTTTGAGGAAGTGTATAGCGAACCATATTTTGACAGCCTGTGCGCGAAAACAATTGAATGATATTTTATCTTTATTCGATCGCCAGTTGCAGCTATCAATCCGCTCCATTACCAACCGCTTGCCAAAACTTGACACATATACACTCAAAAGGAACCCTCGACAATGAAAGATAAATTTCTTAACTTTCTCAACTTGATTTTAGTAGCTGATGTATTTTTCGTCTTTGCCATTTTTGGGTGGTTTGTGATCGCCGTAGCAGGTCGATCGACCGGGGTGAATCTCGGTTTTGATTTGTGGTACAGTCTCTGGCAGCCCGTATTTAATCCCGCCCTGGGAATTCTTATGGGTGGTGCTATTCTCAGCGGTATAATTAACCAAGTTTCTAAACGCCTCAATTCCAAGTAAAATTGATGTTTTGTTGGAGACGGCGATTGGCGATGCTACGCAAGTTAGCGATCAAACTTGTAGGGCGCGTCAGAGATGAGGCACTAAATTAGGTCGATGAAGCTTGAAAATACATAAGTAGTCAAAAACGAGTGAAACGCTCCCCGAAGGAGCGATGTCTTATGAAAGCAATCACAAAAGTTATCAGAGCTTTACATTCTGTTACAGAGTAAACTTGATTTTCGCCTACGTATTTACGTCGAAAATCACGATTGGACGATCGGCATCTAAAAATATCAACTCATATTCAGAGTAACAAAAGTCGGGCATTAATTATGGGAGAACAAAAATGTATCGGTATCCTCACTAGCGGGGGTGACTGTGCAGGCTTAAACGCAGTTATTCGAGCCGTTGTCCACCGCGCAACGGGAACTTACAATTGGAAAGTGATGGGGATTCGTCAAGCCACCAACGGATTGATGAGTCGTCCCCCGGAAGCAATTCCCTTGGATATTGAGAAAGTAGACTCGTGGCTCACCATTGGCGGTACGATGCTAGGCACGACAAATAAGGGCGACCCTTTTGCTTTCCCGATGCTGGATGGGACTATACGCGATCGTACTGAGGACATCATCGAAGGCTATCATCAACTAGGTCTGGATGCCTTAATTGGCATTGGTGGCGATGGCAGTCTTGCCATTCTCAGGAAGATTGCTCTACAAGGCAATTTGAATTTAGTTGCTATTCCTAAAACTATTGATAATGATGTCGGAATTACCGAGCGTTCCATCGGTTTTGATACTGCTGTCAATATTGCCACTGAAGCACTCGATCGCTTGCATTTTACTGCTGCCAGTCACAGTCGCGTCATGATTGTTGAAGTCATGGGACGCGACGCTGGACATATTGCGATCAGTGCCGGAATTTCTGGGGGAGCTGATATAATTCTGATTCCCGAAATCCCTTACAAAATTTCTAATATCTGCGCCCAAATCCAAGAACGCCAAGACCGGGGGAAAAACTACTGTTTAATTATAGTAGCGGAGGCAGTTCGCACTGAAGAAGGCGAGTTAGTAATGCACACAAATCGCTTAAGTCAAAGTCGATTAGGCGGAATTGGTCAGTATTTAGCTGATACAATTTCTGAGTGCAGCGGTGCAGAAACTCGCGTCACTGTTTTGGGACATATTCAACGCGGAGGAACTCCTTCATCGCTAGAAAGATTAATTGCTTCTGCTTTTGGCGTCGCAGCAGTTGATTTAATTGCCGAAGAGAAATACGACTGCATGGTATCTTGGCAAAAGCGGGAAGTTGTGAGCGTTCCTCTGGAAGATGCGATCGCCAAATACAGACCTGTAGACTTCGATGGTACTCTGGTTAAAACGGCCCGCGGTTTAGGGATTTGTCTGGGAGATTAAACAATTAGCCCTCCGATTTCTCAAAGATTGAGTCCGGGACGCACTCAGAACCAAGAAACCGGGTTTTTCAACCGAGACGGAGGGTTTTAAGCCAGTGTATTGTCGTAAAAAAACCAAGGTGATGACCAAGAATTTCAAAGGTGGTATCCGCCACGTGATTTATCCGTGGAATCAATCCAAAATCGAAAATCGAAAATCCTCCAGCCCCCGCTTTTATCTCGCGCAAGTCAATCGAAAATCTAAAATCTAAAATCTAAAATCGATTGACCGTCTGTACTTCCAGGACTAAGATTAACCTGGAAGCAGTGACGTTTCAACTATTTAGTGTAACGTGCAATCAGTTCCGAGCGAGTATCCACCCAGAGTGCGATCGCACTCGGAACTACAAAATACCGCAACAAGTGGAAAGGTGAGAAATTGACACCATTTACTACGGAAATTAGAGTGCGACATTATGAAATGGATGCTCTCGGTCACGTAAATAATGCTGTTTACCAGCATTATTTAGAACACGCTGCGATCGAACATTTAGAACATTTGGGATTTACTCTCGATCGCTACCGGGAACTGGGCGGCGTCTTTGTAATGCGGCGGATAGAGATTGACTATTTGCGATCGGCCGCCGCAGGCGATCGATTGGAGATATCCACTTGGATCGAACAAATGCGCGGCCCGCGCGCTGTCCGCCGCTACGAAATTCGCTTAGCTGGAAGTGACGAAATCTTGTTAAAAGCCGAGGCGCTTTGGGTTTGGGTTGAAGTTACCACCATGCGCCCGCGAGCAATTCCCAAACAAATAATTGATATTTTTCAATCGCAGTTTCAAGAATTACCAAAATAAAAGAAAAATAAACTATTCTGTTTGCAACATCCTGTAAAAATTTAGTGTTTGTAGTGAAGATTTAAGCCCTCTATTAATCATATCTTGCACCAGTGTTAATAAGCCTTTCACGGGCGGGTTCTCCGGTAAACCACACAAGAAAATTTACTCTTTGTGGACCAGGCATCTTGCCTGTTCTTGAGAATGGTGCAAGATGTGAGATATTCCCCATTTGTAGAAGTGCAAAAAGTTGATTGTGGCCGGGGCCGCAAATCCCGATGGCAAAAAGTCGGATCGCCCGCCTGCCAGTTTGGATGTCACAGAGGTACGATGGAATATAGGGAGGGAGGCCAAGCCGGCGAAGGTTAAGCTTGGTGACAATACCCACAGGAAGGAAAAAATGACACTTAACTTGCGGCGACCGATTTTAATAGGCGGAATAGGACTTTCAGCAGCGCTGTGGCTGCTGGAAACTCTACAGCATTCGGGTTCAGAAATGGGCGAAACGGCACTCATCGGCTTGGCTGCTGCCGGTGCGGGGTATTGGTGGTGGAAACAACAATCCCCCAAACTCGAACTCGCACTCCCGCAACCCCTGGCGAACCGGGAAGCAGCCGAAAAAGCGATCGCGGCTTCCGAAGCGGCAATTAAATTGCTAGCCTCAGAAGCTCAAAACTCCGCCGATCCTGCCAATCTAACAGCAAAGCTCGATCGGCTCAGAGCCGAATTAGATAGACAAGATTTACGGATTACCGTAACAGGCGGCAAAGCTGTCGGCAAAACTGCCTTAATTCAAGTTTTAAATTCTAATTGGGTCTCTCAACACTCGCAAAAGCTTAGTTTACAAGAAACAGCAGCGCTGTTTGCTAATACAAATGCCGATGCCAAAATCAACGGTGATTTAGTGCTGTTTGTAACAGCGGGCGACATCACAGATTCCGAATTTAAAACATTATCTCAGTTAGCGTCCGCAGGTCAGCGCGTGTTGCTAATCTGGAACAAACTAGACCAATATTTGCCAGAACAGCAGTCGCAGGTTTTGAACTCTTTGCAGCAGAAAATGCAAGGAATATTGGGGACAGAAGAGATAATTGCGATCGCAGCTTCTCCCAATTCTATTAAAGTGCGCCAGCACCAAGCGGACGGCACATTTAAAGAACGGATCGAAAATCAAGTCTCTCAACTCGACGCGCTGACGGAAAGATTGACTAAAATCTTAACTGAAGAGCGGCAACAGTTGGTCTGGGCGAGTGCAGTGCGCGAGGCTGCAAGTATCAAGCTAGAGGCAAAAACCTTATTAAATGCAGTCAGGCGCGATCGGGCAATTCCCATTATCGAACAATATCAGTACATCGCCGCCGCCGCCGTCTTTACTAACCCGGTTCCAGCTTTAGACTTGCTAGCAACAACCGCCATCAGTACCCAACTCGTAATTGACCTCGGCGCTATCTACCAGCAACAGTTTTCCTTAGACCAAGCTAAGACAGTAGCGGGTACTTTAGCTAATCAAATGTTTAAATTGGGATTAGTAGAACTGTCTACCCAAACTATTACTGGACTGCTGAAAAGCAATGCCGTCACCTATGTAGCAGGAGGCGCTGTGCAGGGAATTAGTGCAGCATATTTTACCAGAATAGCAGGACTGAGTTTAATTGAATATTTCCAAAGTCAAGAACTGGAAAATGCTCCCAAAGGCATTTTCAATCTCGACCAGTTGACTAAAACTTTGCAAGCAGTATTTACGCAAAATCAGCAAGTTTCCTTCTTGCAATCTTTCGTCAACCAAGTGGCGAGTCGCCTTTCATCTCAGGTATCTGGGCCCGAAACCGTTAAGTCGGCGGCCAATTAAGTAAAATAAAGGAACCGGCAAGATGCCTGTTCCACAAGACAGTTTTTCTGTTGTGGAACAGGCATCTTGCTTGTTCCACGGCAGAACCAGGCAACCAGTTAATATTTTCCTTCTTCCTTCTGCCTTCTGTTATACAATTAAATAAACTTTGCACGATGATACAAACTCAACCCAAAATACTAACCTTTGAAGAATTTCTAGAAGACAAAGCCGAGAACAGATGCTACGAACTTCACGACGGGGTAATGGTTGAAATGCAGCCAACAGGAGAACACGAAGATATCACAGCATACCTTGTTCAAGAATTTACGCTGCTCTACACCCAACTGCAACTTCCATACCGCATTCCCTCGAAAGCGCTAGTTAAGCCCCCAGCTAAAGATACAGGATATATTCCTGATGTTTTGCTATTAAACCGTCAGGCTTTAGCGTCGGAACCCTTATGGTTGAAGTCAGCAACAATCACCCAAGGAACATCTATCCCGCTACTTGTTGAAGTTGTTAGTACCAACTGGCGCGACGATTATCTCAAAAAGTTGGCAGATTACGAAATGATGGGCATCCTCGAATATTGGATTGCGGATTATGCTGCATTCGGCGGAATACGTCATATTGGCGACCCCAAAGAACCGACGCTTTCGGTTTGTCAGCTCGTGGACGGAGAGTATAGGATTAGACAGTTCAGAGGGAGCGATCGCATTATTTCACCTACATTTCCCAATATGGAGCTGAACGTCGATCAAATTTTCCGAGGCGGCGCCTAGTGTTAGGGAAAAGAACAGGCAAGATACCTGTCCCACAAAAATTTTTTGTTATTGTGGAACGGGCGGGATATCCCGTTCAATATTTTTTGGAAAACTCACAACAAAAAAATTATAAATTTATGAAAAATTGTATTAAAATAAGAAATAGGATTTATAATTCGACGATCAATTATACCTGCTTAACAAAGCCGATCGCCAATGGCTGACAATTCCCTTCAAGAAAATCGATTATCTCTTGCCCGTGCCAGTTTGCGCGAAGCCCTGGCGCGCTATTCCCACCTGCGCCAAGGGAAAAAAAACTCGAATAATACAGAATTAGAAGCGGCGCTGCAATATCAGTTAGATATTTTAACTTCCACCTCAGAAAAACTAGACCACAACATAATCCGCATTGCTACTTTCGGCTTAGTCAGCCGTGGCAAGTCAGCCGTATTAAACGCGCTTTTAGGTCATAAAATTCTGCAAACAGGCCCTCTCAACGGCGTAACTCAGTGGCCGCGTTCCGTGCGCTGGAGTGTGCCTTTATCATTCCTTGACAGCGAGGAATCTCCCCAACCCCCCCTGGCCAAGGGGGGGAAAGGAGGCGTGCAAGTAGAATTAATCGATACTCCGGGACTTGATGAAGTTGGTGGCGAAGTGCGCGGCGAAATGGCGAAACAAGTAACTCGTCAAGCTGACTTAATTCTCTTTGTCGTTGCAGGCGATATCACCCGAACTGAATATCAAGCGCTTTGCGAATTGCAAACAGCTCAAAAACCGGTGATTTTAGTTTTTAATAAAATTGACCTGTATCCAGAATTAGACAGAAAAGCTATTTACCAAAGTTTGCAAGCGCTGGGAAATTCTGAAGAGTTAGCAGCCACTGCGGTAACAGAGGAAACAGATAGCGAAAATTTGTCCGATCGCCCAAACAACTCCTCCCATAAATCTACTGTAAAATCACCGCCTAAAACTTCCAAATCTTTAGAAATCGTCATGGTAGCCGCCGAACCAGCGCCGGTGCAAGTGCGGGTGGAATGGTCCGACGGAAGAGTCAGTCACGAATGGGAGTCGCCGCCGGCGCAGATAGACGAACTCAAACATAAAATTCTCACAATTCTTAACAGAGAAGGTCGATCGCTTCTCGCTCTAAATGCTTTAGTTGAAGCTAGAGACGCCGAAGCCAACATTGCCCGTCACGTTCTCAAATTGCGACAAACAGAAGCCGAAGATTTAATCTGGCAATTTGCAAAATATAAAGCTTTGGCTGTCGGTTTAAATCCCGTGGCATTCTTGGATGTAATGGGAGCAAGTGTCGCAGATTTAGCCTTAATTCGCTCTTTATCCAGACTTTATGGCTTACCCATGACTGGTTACGAAGCGGGGAAACTTTGGCAGACTATTTTCTCCAGCGCTGGCGGCGTACTTTTGGGAGAATTGGGCAGCAGTTTCCTCTTGGGATTTGGCAAAAGTGCAGCCGCAGCGGCCCCGCACATCGGCTTTTCTACTTTTGCCGGAGTCGCTGTCACTCAAGCTAGTTTAGCAGCTTACGGAACCTACGCTGTCGGTCGTGCCGCCCAAGTTTATTTAGAAAAAGGCTGCACCTGGGGCCCCCTGGGACAAGATACGGTAATTCAAGAAATTCTCGCCACCATCGAGCGTAATACAATTATCGATCGCTTGCAGCAAGAGTTTAAAATTGGCAATTAAAAATTGCGCTAGTAGTTGAGTAGGGTAGGTCAGCAGATGGTTATTTGTGAATAATCGAAGAGCTAGGATCTGACGCACCCTACTGCTTGTATTCTTATACAATTGTCAAAAAAGAATGCAACTGTAGGTTAGCTCCCACGATAGCGATCAGTGATTCCCAATTCTTTAATCGAAAATCGAAAATCGAAAATCGAAAATCGAAAATCGTATTACCGTCTCGCGATTCTAACACCTTCCCTAAAATGGGCGATCGTGGCAATTACCGCTATAGAAAAATAAAATATTCTAATCAGCCAAAAACAAACCCGCATTGACCAAGTAACAATAGTCGGAGCAATACCTGTGAACTGTACAAATCTGGAATTAACTTTTTTTTCAAAGCTGTCAAGATCTTTCATCTCCGATTGTTTCGCCGGAATAACGGGAAACTGACCAGTATATACGTAATAACCGATAAAACCAGGCAATCCAACTTTTCTATTCAAAAATGAGTTAGTTAAGATTGCAGTTTGCGAAGGCGATAATTTATCCGATTCTTCCACTTTGTCCAGCCAAGAATTATATCGAATGGCTGGCGTAATCATGAAAACTAAGGGAACTATAACTATCAACACAGCAGCACTAATTTTGCGACCGTATTGAGGGTGTAAAAGCCTTGTCGCCACACCCACTCCCATACCGATAAATGCAAATATCAATATATTTAACAGTTCAATAATTTCGATCCCCCTCAACAAATCACCGATAATCAGAATTGTATATAATAATTTGTCAGCTAGTAGCAGAGCTGCCCACTTGATCAGCATTGAAACGCCTATAATAGTAGCTACAATCGCCACATACCCGATGGCACCTAGAACATACAGGAAAATGGAACCGGCTTGTTTGAATGATTGCATGGAATTATTCACTCTTGTGAAAGTTTAGGAGTCTGATTGACAAAATTTTTGAAAATTTAGAGCAATCTGGAGTTCCAAATTTGTTTTTTTAAATTGATTAGTTTGACATCTTGAAATCAAGCTAAAATCTACAATCTACAATCGATCGACAAGTTCCCGCGCGGCCGCTTTCGTGACTTGTGCGATCCGTTCTTTCACAACATCCTCTTCGATCGCCCTCGGCTCTGATTCTGGTTCGCGATCGATCCCCAACCATAAAAGATACTCGATATTACCGGCCGGGCCAAGTAAAGGCGACCACGTTAAGCCGCGTTGCTGCCATCCTAAAGCTGTGGCTGCCTTCCACACTTGAAAAATCGCATCAGCTTGAGTTGCTGAGTCTCGCACTACGCCTTTTTTCCCGACTCTCTCGCGCCCTACCTCAAACTGCGGCTTTACCAGCAACACGGCTTCTCGCGGTGGTGCCAACAATTCCCACAGCGCGGGTAAAATCTTATCCAGGGAAATAAACGACACATCTACTACCGCCAAATCTGCTGGCCCAGAGTCGCCGTAAAGCTGAGTAGCAGTCATGTACCGCAAATTGGTGCGTTCTTTCAAAATTACCCTCGGATCGTTACGCAAGCCCCAATCTGCTTGACCGTAGCCAACATCTACGCCGTAGACTAGGGCGGCCCCGGCTTGCAGCAAACAGTCGGTAAAACCGCCTGTGGAAATGCCCCCGTCGAGACAAATTCTGCCTGCAACGGGAATTGCAAAAACTTCTAAAGCTTTGGCTAATTTGTCGCCGCCTCTGGAAACATAGCGCGATCGCTCTTTAATCTGAATTTTTGCTGCAATGTCAACCTCAGTACCAGGTTTGTCAACTACCTGCTGGTTGATAGAGACTTTCCCAGTCCGAATCAATGCCTGAGCTTGCTGTCTGGAACTGCACAAATCTAGGCTGACCAATAAAGTGTCTAGTCGCTGTTTAGCCAAGGTTTTTAATCTGTACGGATAGGGTTAAGAACAGTACCAGATTAGCACTTACGCACAAGCCCCACTGCTAATTTTTGACGATTATTTTGGTTTTGCGATTGTCGCGAGGCGATCGCCCCCAGCTTACATGATGTGACTGAGATCGCTCTGAGTGTGTAGTTTTATCACAGATAAACATTCATAGAATCACACAATAATTTTTGTTACTAGCGGATGATTTATATGCAGCTAAAAGCGCTACAAATACCATCAGGGCGATCGACAATGAAAACAATTAACTTTCCTATCAGAAATCCCGGCAATTGTCAAGAAAATCCCCTCGCCTTCGTCAGCGGTGACATCATCCACATTCTTTACCCCAATGGCGAAGTAGAAGCAACAACCGTCGCACAAATCGATCTGCGCCAAACTAAAAATCCCCTGGACAAATGCCTCGTCTGGGGATGTGTTGACGATTTTTAGCACCAGTTTCAAACAAGAATGCAATTGTAGGGAAGCTCCAAACCCTTAATTCATAAGTCATTCCCAATTATTTAAATTTTTAATCTATTATTTTTAATCTATTATTTTTAATTTGAAATCTTTAATCTAGAATTGTATAACCCATAAAAAAAGATCGCTTGGAGGCGGTGAAGCCAAAAAAAGCGATCGATCCAACTGCTGCTAACTGCCAGCCACAAGTGCAATTTACTGCTAAAAGAATTAGCAAATTGACTTAAATATCTTGTTCGCTCAATTCGCGAATCATGTAATCAAAAGGCTGATCCAAAAAAGGCCCTACAGACAAGCCAGCAGCTTCCACCTGAGCCTTAACCATTTCCTTCATAATGCTAATCCCCATCACCGTCGGGCCAATAGGAACGCTTAGAGAATTGTAAGTTTCTCGCAAACCTTGCAGCACGCGCTCGTCGAGCACGTCGGTACTTCCAGCCACCAGGGCGTAAGTAGCATAGCGCAAGTAGTAGTCCATATCCCGCAGACAAGCCGCATAGCGACGAGTCGTGTAGGCATTTCCACCGGGACGGATCAGTTCGGGCTGTTCAGCGAATAGCTGGATACCAGCTTGCTTAACAATTGCCGCAGCATTGCTGTTAATCGCAGCCGCCGCCTGTACCCGTGCCGTGCCCGTTGCAAAATAAGATTTCAACCGATCGATACCATCTCGGTCTAAATACCTACCAGCAACATCATAATTTTCAATCAGGCTCGTCACTGCATCGCGCATAAGTTTCTCTCCCAAAAATCTTTATCAATACTTTGCTATCTGAGACAGACCGCCTATTGTAGACTACTACAAATCGGCGTTTGATTAAGATTTGAGATAGGATTTTCACGAAGGGTAGTCTATCCGTGGCAAACTGTCGTAAAATTCAGCCGTTTGCCTTGTATCTTCAGTCGAAAAATCCACAGGGCAAGAATTTCAAACTGCCCGGCCGCACTGGCCCCCTATTTCAGAATTTTGTAGCCCTAGATACAAAATAGTGGATACTGAAGGCCTACGATCGCCCAAACAGTCTGAAATCGGCCGATCGCCAAGAAACAACCAATATCAGGAGTAAGTCATGTTCCAGACACCCCAAGAAGCCTTAAACTACATAAAAGAAAATAAGATCCAGATCGTTGACCTCAAATTCATCGATATGCCGGGGATCTGGCAACACCTTTCCCTGTACCACGACCAAATCGACGAAACTGCATTCACAGACGGCGTACCCTTCGACGGTTCCAGCATTCGGGGCTGGAAAGCCATCAACGAATCAGACATGACGATGGTCATCGATCCGACCACCGCTTGGATGGACCCGTTCATGGCAGAACCGACCATCAGCTTCATTTGCAGCATCAAAGAACCTCGCACCGGCGAACCGTACAGTCGCTGTCCCCGCACCATTGCCCAAAAAGCCATAGACTACTTGCTTTCCACCGGTCTCGGCGATACAGCATTCTTTGGCCCGGAAGCAGAATTCTTTATTTTTGACGACGTTCGCTTCGACCAAACCCAAAATTCCGGCTACTATTACGTAGATTCGATCGAAGGTCGCTGGAATTCCGGCAAAGAAGAAGCAGGTGGCAACCTCGGCTATAAACCGCGTTACAAAGAAGGTTATTTCCCAGTAGCACCAACCGATACCTCTCAAGACATGAGAACGGAAATGCTGCTGACAATGGCAAAATGCGGCGTACCCATCGAAAAACACCACCACGAAGTCGCCACCGGCGGTCAATGCGAACTCGGTTTCCGCTTTGACACTTTGGTAAAAGCCGCCGACTACTTGCTGACTTACAAATACGTAATCAAAAACGTCGGCAAAAAATACGGCAAAACCATCACCTTTATGCCCAAACCGCTATTTAACGATAACGGTTCCGGGATGCACGTTCACCAGTCGATTTGGAAAGACGGCCAACCTCTATTTGCAGGCGATCAATATGCAGGTTTCAGTCAAATGGGACTGCATTACATTGGCGGCATTCTCAAGCACGCACCGGCACTTTTGGCACTCACCAATCCCACCACCAATTCCTACAAGCGCTTAGTTCCTGGTTTTGAAGCGCCTGTAAACTTAGCTTACTCTCAAGGAAATCGATCGGCATCAGTGCGGATTCCGTTGTCGGGAACCAACCCCAAAGCCAAGCGGTTAGAATTCCGCTGTCCCGATGCTACATCCAACCCCTATTTAGCATTTGCAGCCATGCTGTGCGCCGGCATTGACGGCATCAAGAATCAAATTGATCCGGGCGAACCTTTGGACGTGGATATCTACGACCTTTCCCCTGAAGAATTGAGCAAAATTCCTTCGACTCCCGGTTCATTGGAAGGCGCTTTAGAAGCTTTAGAAAAAGACCACAGTTTCTTAACTGAAACTGGCGTATTTACCGAAGACTTCATCCAAACCTGGATTTCCTACAAACTCGACAATGAAGTCAACCCGATGCGGCTGCGTCCTCACCCCTACGAGTTTGCTCTCTACTACGACTGTTAGAAAATTAAACATTAAAAATTAAAAGTTAAAACTGGTAATTATACCATTTTTAACCTGTGATTTTTAATTAATAAGAACGCCGCCCTTAAAAGCGGCGTTTTTTTGAAGTTTAGAACTTCTGGATCAACGCCCAGACTCTCCCGTTACCCGACACTATCTGGGCAACGCTGTTAGTAGTAGGGCCCATTGTAGCCTCAGAGACATCCTCTACAGCCCATTTATTTGCTTTCTCATCAACAATAAACAAATCGTCAGCGGTAGTGCCTTCCTGAACCCGATATATCTTATTCAAAATGAAACGTTGTCGCGCCTCAGCTTTTGGTATGCCCGTAACTTCATCAGGATCGATAGAGAGGGCACTGCCTTCTTGTAATGTACCTTTCGAGTTGCTTAAATTGCGATCGTCCCTTTGAGCAACCCGCACGCCGTGAAGCTGCAAACGAGGCTCAATCTCAGAGATATTTGAGATAGCAGCTACGGCCCCACTTTTTCCCAAACCGAGAACCGCTGCACTAACAGTCAAAATTAGCAAAAAATTGAAAGGATTCACTGTATTTATGCTCCTTCTTTTGTGAGATTCTGCACTCATTCTAAATTAGCAATTAGCAATTAACAATGACCAAACGATGTCCGATATTTTTGTGATGATCCGCAATCAGAGTAACGTCGCCATGACTTCAGTTGACGGCATTGCGTTTGTCACTTTACTGACTCAAGAAGGACGAGTGCTGGCCGAGGAGACAGTTGACCTGTTTGAAGCTGATGTGAATTTTGATAACCTGAAGCCGGGAAAATATACTGTAGTTGTCAGGCACGAAGGCGTTGAACCTCGATCGGCAACTTGTAGTGTTACAATCACCGATGAAGATAAAGTAATCATGCTGACATTTGTTTACCTGGAGCTAGAACGGGTGCTGCTCCGCATTCAAACTTCAACCGAAGAAAGACTATGACCGTGAAAGTTACTCCGCCAAATTCAATTAAAATGTTTCGTTATCGAGTACATTTCTTGGCCAAAGACCTCTGGAGGGAAAAAAACCCGGTTTGTCGGATGAATCTGGCTTTACAGTTAGCCGATGTGGCGACAACTTTGGCTAGGTTAGAAGTAGAAGAGGCGCGAAAATTTCAACAAGAGTCTGCTAGTGTTGAGGCTTCAGACTCGACGGAACCTGAAGAGTTTTGAGTGCGTGAGATTGCTTTCTGCGATCCGCGCCACCCTTGCGTGATAGCAGTTTAAAAAAATAATCTAACTGTATAAAAGCTCCCAACCCTGATAGTCATCAGTCATTTTTAATCTAAAATCTAACATCTAAAATGGTAGGGCTCGCAACACCAAATTATTTTCGTTGGTTGGGCTAGTAAAAAAATTGTCTGTATAAAATTGAATCTCCGTGCTAAACAATAACTTTCTGCCTTGGGAGGTAATTGGTTGTCGAAAAAAGTGCGTTACACTTATATAAGTATCTTTACAAAACAACATAAAAGCATGACTGTTGCCTATCCCCGCAAGCTTCGCAACGCTATGGGAGCGCGCGAAATTTTAGCTAATGTAGGGCTTGCTGAATAATCGATCGCACATCAAGAATAAGAGCGATCGATATCTTCAAGCCGAGTTAAATATAAGTTT
>NZ_JAUBOS010000073.1:0-30868 GCF_036700365.1 Microcoleus sp. w2-18bC1 | reverse complement strand
ATATTTAACTCGGCTTGAAGATATCGATCGCTCTTATTCTTGATGTGCGATCGATTATTCAGCAAGCCCTAAGTAGGCTAAGGAAGATGTCAATCAGAATAGTGGTATCGACAAGAGATAATCGTTAGATACTCGTCATCCACAGCATAAACTAATCGATTCGTATCATCAATTCGCCGCGACCAAAAACCAGCCAAGTTCTCCCTCAGTGGTTCTGGCTTTCCGATCCCCTCAAACGGCAATCGGATTGTTGCCTCAATTAGCTTGTTAATTCGTTTTAACGTTTTCTTGTCTTGCCCTTGCCAATATAAATAATCGCCCCAAGCCTCATCCGTCCATGCTAACTTTCTAGTCATCCAACAAATTTCGCTCTACCACTTTCCCCTGCTTAAACTGAGCAATAGAACGCTCCAAATGGGCAGCATTGGCGGGAGATTTGAGTAAATGAACTGTTTCCAGCAAACTATTAAAGAACTCTAGCGACATCACCACCGCATCCTCCGCATCCCGTCTAGTGATGATGGTATAGTCCGTATCTTCCACTACTCTGTCTAAAACAGCCTTGAGGTTATTTCTCGCTTCGCTAAAAGAAACAATATTCATGTACTTGACACTTGTACTACTTACTGTACAAGTATAGCAATCCGCAATATATTCGGCAATCCCGATCTCATATCATGTCCGGTCAATTTACTGGCTCTATGGCTGGAGCCTGGGAACGGATACCTAGAGGAAGAGCCTCGCGAGCGAAAATTAAATTCGAGGCTCTAGGTAGCTGTTGAGTGTTACTTTCGCTCCAGCCTGGTAACGAGTAAACAATCAGTAAACAACCAGTAAACGAGTAATAATTGAGGACTAAAAAACTTAGATTTCTTCGTCCAAACCATCTACATCATCTACATCATCTACATTATCTACATCATCTACATCATCTACATCATCTACCTCAACAGGAGCGACAGAATTAGCAGAAACCACAGCACCAGTCTCAAGTTTCTTTTTAACTAGCTCCTCAATTTCATTTTTGAAATCGATGTTTTTCTCCATGTGCTGGATCACTTTGTCTCGTCCTTGAGCTATGTTCTCTCCGTTGTAGCTATACCAAGAACCTTTTTTCAGAATTACTCCCATTTCGTCTGCCAAGTCAGTCAGACACCCTAAAGTAGAAATGCCTTTGCCAAATACAATGTCAAATTCGGCAATGCGGAAAGGTGGAGCAACTTTATTTTTAGCAACTTTAACTTTCGTGCGGTTGCCGTATTCTTCGGTACCTTTTTTCAAGCTTTGAATGCGGCGAATGTCGAGCCGCACGCTGGCGTAGAATTTGAGTGCGTTACCGCCGGTTGTGGTTTCCGGGTTGCCGTAAGTTATGCCGATTTTCTGCCGCAATTGGTTGAGGAAGATGACGGTACAGCCGGATTTGCCGATATTGCCGGTGATTTTCCGCAAAGCTTGACTCATCAAGCGCGCTTGCAAACCCATGTGGGAGTCGCCCATGTCGCCTTCGATTTCGGCGCGGGGGACGAGGGCGGCTACGGAGTCAATTACTACGATATCGACGGCGACGGAACGGACGAGTTGATCGACTATTTCTAGGGCCATTTCGCCGGTATCCGGCTGGGAAACTAAGAGATTTTCAATATCGACGCCTAAAGCTGAGGCGTAGGTTGGATCGAGGGCGTGTTCGGCATCGACGAAGGCTGCGATACCGCCGGATTTTTGGACTTCGGCGATCGCGTGGAGAGCTAGAGTGGTTTTACCGGAACTTTCCGGGCCGTAAATTTCAATAACTCGACCTTTTGGCAAACCGCCGCCCAAAGCAATGTCTAGTGTCAGGGCTCCGGTGGGAATGGTTTCTACCCTCATGCGAGTGGAGTCTCCCAATCTGACGATCGCCCCTTTGCCAAAGCTGCGCTCGATTTGGGAGAGTACGGAAGTTAGAGCTTTTTGCTTTTCTGAGTTTTCAGTGGAAGTTTTTATAGACGCTTCTTTTTTTGCCATTTGCGGTACGCGGGTAGACCCCTTGCGGAGCTTGTTGATTAACTGTACAACACGTATGTTAGCAGTTATTTTTGGGGTCTGGAGGTTCTGGGAGCATTTGGTTGAAGATTCTTGATGTTGGGGAGGCCTCGGCCACTCGCCAGCTTTCACAAGGCTCTGATCTATAAGGCATGGGGCATGGGGCATGGGGCATGGGGCATACCTCACTACGCTTGAGAACCGCTATAGTGGGTATCGATCGATCGCCCCTTGAGTGAGGTTTAAGATGATCTACAGTTCCAAATTCCGTGAAGCGTAGCTATCCCGGAGGGAATCGCCACAATTAGGACAAGCATGGGATCTACAACACATCAAGACACATCTGTAAATACCAAAAATTCCCGCTGGTTGATTAACTTATTGGCGATCGGCATTTTATTAGGTATCGGATTTCGGTTTTTTGAGATCGATCGCAAACTGTACTGGCACGACGAAGTTTACACATCAATCCGCGCCGCTGGTTTCACCCGCCAAGAAATTGACGACGAACTATTCCAAAACCGGATTTTTCCCGCACCAGAATTGCAAAAATATCAGCGGATTAAACCGGGAAGTACAGAAGCAGACACCATTCGTTCTTTGGCACTAGAAGACCCGCAGCATCCGCCTTTATACTTTCTCATGGCTCGTTGGTGGATGCAGCAGTTTGGCAGTTCTCTAACAGCATCTCGCAGTTTGCCAGCACTATTGAGTTTGCTGTCGCTGCCTTTGATGTACGCTTTAGCTCAGGAACTTTTCGCCTCGAATTTGGCTGCGTTATTAGCAACAGCACTTTTGGCTTTATCTCCCTTTGACATCTTGTTTGCTCAGACCGCAAGGCAGTACAGTTTGCTGACAGCCACAGTTATTGGGAGCAGTTGGCTGCTGCTGAGAGCAGTGCGGTTGCGGGATTGGCAAAATTGGGTATTTTACTCGTTGGCGATCGCCCTTGGTTTCTACACTCACCCTTTCTTCAGTTTAACACTCATTGGACACGGAGTTTTTATAATTTCTTACTGGTTGTTTGTCAAAAAAACAAAATTGCCCGGTCACGTCACTAATTCTCAATTTTTCTTAGCAGTAACAGCAGCTTTAATATTGTATATCCCCTGGATTTACGTGCTGGCGACCAACCTGGGACGAGCATCAGCTACGACAGATTGGACGCGAGTATCTCCGGGTTGGCTGTATCTTGTCAAATTGTGGACACTCAGCTTTACAGCTTTATTTTTTGACTTCGACTTCGGGTTTGATAATATTTGGACTTATCTGCTGAGATTGCCATTTTTGCTGTTATTTGCGGCAGCCCTTTACACAATCTGCCGCCGCACTAGCAGTTCAACTTGGCTGTTTATTGTAACATCAATTTTTGTACCTTTTTTGCTCCTGGCTTTACCGGATCTCATCCTAGGTGGCAAACGTTCGGCAGTCAGCCGTTATCTGATTTCGTGCTTTCCGGGAGTGCAGCTAGCAGTTGCTTACTTGCTCGCCAGTAACGTGAAAACTCAGCAGCGGTTTTGGCAAGTCATTTTAGCCCTGGTTTTTACAGCAAGTATAGCATCCTGTACTGTTAGCGCTTTTTCTGATACTTGGTGGAGCAAAGACTTGAGCTATTTTAATGCTGAAGTTGCGAAAATTATTAACAAAGAGGCGATAGCTAACCGATCGATTAAAGATACAATTGTAATTAGCGATCGCGGCAACGATTTTACGAACATGGGAGATTTGCTGTCTCTGAGTTATTTGCTCGACAAAGACGTGCGGCTGATGCTGATGAGCCAGTCGCCAGAAATCGAGATGCTGAACAAATATTCGGCTCCGCTGGTGTTCCGCCCCTCGGAAAAATTGCGATCGGCTCTCAAGCAAAATCAACGCCGCTTAGAGCCAATATTGCAGTATGCCAGACTTTTTCGAGCGCGGCGAGCTTCTTAGAGCAGATTGAGAGAAATAGACGATCGTCCCCAGTAGGGTGCGTCAGTGGATTTTAGATTTTAGATTTTAGATTTATTCCACAAATGAATCTGGGAGATTAAACTTTGGTCTAAAATTTTTGGATATTCACGATAGGATTACGTGGCACGGTATCGGTTTTTGGGCGTGGGCAGAAAAAACTGTTTGAGTGGCCTCAAATATTTCGACTAACGCACCTTAAATCACTATTTGGGCATTTTTGTCAATTCTCCCGGTAAGGTGCGTTAGACAAAAAACTGTGTGAGTTGTCTCAAATATTGGGGCTGACACACCCGACACGATCAGCAATAATTATTTGAATACTTAGGATAAAAAGCAATGCAAGAGTTAAATAATTCATCTTCCGAATCCGCGCAGAAGTTTCGCAATCTTCAGACAGAATTACGCGAACGTTGGCGAGCGATAGAAGAATTCGACAGCGGAGATTGTGACATTATTATCATTCCTTCGGTCAGCTTAGATCAGCAAGAAATGCGGAAAATTGAGGGTGCTTACCACTACGAAGAGCGACATTTATTTTCATTGATTCGCCTGCGAAATCCCCACACGCGCTTAATTTACATTACCTCGGAGCCCTTGCACCCGATGATTGTGGATTATTACCTGCAATTGCTGCCGGGAATTCCGTTTTCTCACGCGCGCGATCGGCTTTTGCTGTTCAGTGCTTACGATGCTTCTGCCAAATCCCTCACCCAGAAAATTTTAGAGCGCCCCCGCTTGATGGAGCGCATTCGTCAAGCAGTACGGCCGAAAAAATCTTATATGGTTTGTTATAACTCGACGCCCTTAGAACGCGAGTTATCTGTTCAATTGGGGATTCCTTTGTGGGCCAGCGATCCCGATCTGTTATACTGGGGAACAAAAAGCGGTAGCAGGCAAATTTTCCAAGAATGTGGCGTGCCTTATCCTGACGGTTCCGAGTTGGTTTGGAATGCGGAAGATTTAGCAGAAGCTGCCGCAGGGTTGTGGGAACGGCAGCCACATTTGCAGCGGATCGTAATTAAGTTAAATGAAGGTTTTTCGGGTGAAGGGAATGCAATTTTAGACCTGAAGTCCCTGGCAGGTAAAGCGCATACAGAAAGAGCGAAGGCAATTGGCGATCACTTCCATAATTTACGCTTTCAATCCAAAGGCGAAACCTGGGAAAACTTTAGCAGCCGCATTCCAGAATTAGGGGCAATTGCCGAAGCATTTATCGAAGGAGAAGAAAAGTTCTCCCCCAGCGTTCAAGGCAGAATTATTCCCAGCGGCGAAGTAGAAATTCTCTCCACTCACGACCAGATTTTAGGAGGCCCAGACGGTCAAATTTTCTTGGGTTGCCGATTTCCGGCGGACGAATCTTATCGGCTGGCGTTGCAAGAATTGGGATGGAAAGTCGGGCAAAACTTAGCTAAAAAAGGCGCTTTAGAAAGATTTGGAGTAGATTTTCTCGCTGTAAAGCAATCCGACGGAAAATGGGATATTCAAGCAATAGAAATTAACTTACGTAAAGGAGGTACAACTCATCCGTTTATGGCTTTGAAGCTGTTAACAAACGGTCGTTACGAGCGTACTACCGGATTATTTTACAGCCAGCAGGGCCGTCCGAAATATTATGTCGCTTCGGACAATTTGAAAAAAGAGCGCTATCGGGGATTATTACCGAACGATTTGATGGATATTATTGCTGACAATCAACTGCACTTTGACAGCGGTACAGAGACGGGCAGTGTGTTTCATTTAATGGGTTGTTTGTCGGAGTTTGGCAAATTGGGAGTGACGAGTATCGGCAATTCGCCGCAACAAGCTGAGGAGATGTATAACAAAGTTGTGAAAGTTCTCGATCGCGAAACGCCAGGTGATTTTAAATTTTAGATTTTAGATTTTAGAATTGATCCAGCCAGTCAGCTTAGATCCCCGGCTTCTTAAAGAAGTCGGGGATCTAATATCCTTAGCGTTTTGTATAGCAAACGATAAGACGATTAGGATGTTCTTAATCACCTAAATCATTGCTATTATTGAATGGGCTTTTTTGCTTCTTCCTTCTTCCTTCCGTTAGAGCTAATTTTTAGCGGGATAAAGGGGCGTGGGGTCGATCGAACCTGTGCGGTTGAGTGGCCAGAAACGGACAATTGCCCTACCGATGATATTTTGCTTGGGTACAAAGCCCCAATAATGACTGTCACAGCTTGCGTTGCGGTTGTCGCCGAGTACCAAGTAAGAATTTGGAGCTACAACTACAGGCCCGTAGGGATACTGCGGAATTTCTTCAATATATTTTTCCTGTAGCGGCTGCTTGTTAATAAAAACTTTTCCTTCTCTGACTTCCACACTGTCCCCCGGCAGTCCGATCACTCGCTTGATATAGGCATCTTTGATCGGTGGCGGCTGTCCCGTGCACAAACTAGCCGGATCGGGAGGCATAAATACAATAATATCTCCTCGCTGGGGTTCTTGGAATCGATAGCTGACCTTATCTATAATTAATCGATCGTTAATTTGTAAGGTTGGGAGCATCGAGCCGGTGGGAATGTAGCGTGCTTCGGCAACCAGGGTGCGGATACCAAAGGCTAAAAATGCTGCTAAGCCGATCGTCTTAATTCCTTCGATCCAAGGATTTTCGGTGTCTTGCGGAGGTTTTTCGTCGGCTGACTTGTCTAGACGAGTCATAGGGTATTGTAGTGACTGAGCTGGATACGAATTATAAACTTAATAATGCTTCCATGCTAGCACGCTGTTTACTCAATTAATGATATCTTATGACTCCCAAATCAAGTTTGTTAATCCGTCGCGCTCGCATTCTTTTGCCCAATGGTGAGTTTTTGGTAGGAGATGTGCAAATCTGCGATCGCCAAATTGTCAAAGTTGCTGCTGAAATTGTCGAATCGGGCGATCGAGAAATAGATGCGAAAGGCTTAACTCTGTTACCCGGAGTAATTGATCCCCAGGTACACTTCCGGGAACCGGGTTTAGAACACAAGGAAGACTTATTTACCGCTAGCTGCGCTTGCGCTAAAGGCGGCGTGACATCGTTTCTGGAAATGCCGAATACGCGACCTCTGACCACAACCCAAGCTGCCTTAGATGATAAACTAAGTCGCGCTGCCGAGAAGTGTTTGGTGAACTACGGCTTTTTTATTGGTGCAACGCCCGAGAATTTGCCGGATTTGTTGAATGCCAATCCGACTCCGGGAATTAAGGTGTTTATGGGTTCGATGCACGGGCAGCTTTTGGTGGATGGAGAAGCAACTTTAGAGGCGATTTTTGCCAAGGGCGATCGACTAATTGCCGTGCACGCAGAAGACCAAGCTAGAATCAACCAGAGGCGCCAGGAATTTGCCGGGATTTCCGATGTTGCCGTGCACTCGCAAATTCAAGACAATCAAGCAGCTTTATTAGCAACTCAGCTAGCATTAAAACTTTCTAATAAATATCAGCGCCGTCTGCACATTCTGCACCTTTCAACTGGGGATGAAGCTGAGTTGTTGCGCCAGGAAAAACCGAGTTGGGTGACAGCAGAAGTTACGCCGCAGCATTTGTTGTTAAATACCAGCGCCTATCAAAAAATTGGCAGTTTAGCTCAGATGAATCCGCCTTTGCGCGAACCCCGCGATAACGAAATACTTTGGCAAGCTTTACTCGACGGCGTAATTGATTTTATCGCCACCGACCACGCGCCGCATACATTAGCAGAAAAAGCTCAAGATTATCCGAATACGCCGTCGGGAATGCCGGGAGTCCAAACTTCTTTGCCTTTGATGCTGACGCAAGCAGTAGAGGGAAGATGTACCGTGGCGCAAGTTGCTAATTGGATGTCGGCGGCCGTTGCTAAGGCTTATAAGATTCCCAACAAAGGGGCAATTTCTCCGGGTTTTGATGCCGATTTGGTATTAGTAGATTTGGATAATTATCGACCCGTCGTGCGAGAAGAAATGGTGACAAAGTGCGGCTGGAGTCCCTTTGAAGGTTGGAATTTAACTGGATGGCCTGTGGTCACGGTTGTGGGAGGAAAAGTTGTTTTTGAAAATGGTAAATTGGATACAACGGTTAGGGGAGAAGCCTTGACATTTGACGCTGAGTAAGCATGAATTCAGGTCAACTGTTATAATTGGGTATTCCCGCTCGCAAAGGCGATTTTACCCATGCTTCTCCAAGAACTAGAAACACAACTCCTGGCCTTAACTCCGACGGAGAAAGCTGAAGCCATCCGGCTTTTAACCCAAAGTTTAAACAATAACTGGCCAGGAATTACCAAAACTCCCGACGTGTGTGGCGGCGATGCTTGCATTGCCAAAACTAGACTTCCCGTTTGGCTGTTCGTGAGTTTGCGTCGTCAAGGTTCAAGTGATGCTGAACTTCTACAATTTTATCCCCAGTTGAATGCTGCAAACTTAGTAAATGTTTGGACTTATGCTGAGGCTAACTCCGAAGAAATTGAAACAGCACTCCGAGAAGAAGCAGCAGCAATGATGCAGGAAGTATAATTTATGGCACGTCTCTATGCAGATGAACAGTTCCCGTTTCCTATTGTGGCATTGCTGCGAAATTTAGGTCACGATGCCCTGACTATTCAAGAGGCAGGAAATGCCGGAGATGATGACCCCGAAGTATTGACCTTTGCTGTGAATAACGATCGGGCGGTTATGACACAAAATCGTCGGCATTTCATTCGCTTGCACACTCAACAACCAAATCATGCTGGTATTATCGTGTGTACAGACGATAAAAATCTAGGAAGGTTGGCAACACGCATCAATGATGCTATTGCTGGTGAAGCAACTTTGAGAGGTAAATTGATTCGTGTCAACCGTCCGCAGTAAGTTCGATCGCCTTTTCTCAAATTTCCAATTGCCAATCCAATAAGTCGCCATTACCAATTACTTCTAGTTGCCGCCCGTTATCTAGATAACTCAAAGAAATTTGCAAATAATTTTCTGGTTTGTACTGCAATCTTTCCGCCCATTCGATCGCCACAATTCCCAAATCCATTTCTAACCCGTCCCAATAACTTTCTAAGTGCAAAGCCTCCACTTCTTCGGGTTCTAGTCGATACAAATCTAGATGATACAGTGGAATTCGTCCTCCAAAATACTCGTTAATCAGCGTAAAAGTAGGACTTTCGATCGACTCTGAGATTCCTAAACCTTCAGCGATACCTTGAACCAAGGTAGTTTTACCAGCACCTAAATCTCCTTGTAATAAGATTAGAGTGCCGGCGGGGAGCGATCGACCTAACACAACACCAAACTTGCGCGTAGCTTCAGAATCGGGAAGCAAAGTTTTCATTTCAATAATTAGTCATTAGTCATTAGTCATTAGTCATTAGTTACTCGCTTGGGGCTGCTAATAATCAATAACATTAGTCTGCACAGTCAACAGTCAACAGTCAACAGTCAGCAGTCAGCAGCTTAAATGTTTTGCGCGCGGCCGTACCAACGCAGCAACATCCCCGCCAACCTTTGCGAATTGTGGCGAATTAAACCCGTATTTTTATCTTCATCCATCACATTTGCGATGACAATTCGCCGCCCCAATTGCGTTACGGCTTCTCGATCGAGCACAACCGGATAAGAATCCTCCTGAGAATAGCGGATCAAAGCCTTTGCAGAAGGGACTTTGCCTTGAACTACTACAGCATCGAACAGCGGCCGGCCGCAAGCGCGGTCGATCGCCCGAATGTGGTCTGCAACACTGTATCCGTCAGTTTCCCCCGGCTGAGTCATAATATTGCACACATAAATGCGCGGAACTTCGCTGTTGGCGATCGCATCAGCAATTTCCGGCACCAACAAGTTCGGAATGACACTCGTATAAAGACTCCCCGGCCCAATAATAATAAAATCCGCTTCCCGAAGACATTCCACAGCCCTAGGTAATGCCGGAGGATTAGCAGGATTGCAGCCTATTTTGAGGATTTGCCCGTTTGCTTTTGTAATGCTGGATTCCCCCTCAATCCTGCGGCCATCAGCGAGTTCTGCCCACAAAGAAACATCGCTGAGAGTAGCCGGCAGCACCTCTCCCCTCACTGCTAAAACTTTAGAACTCGCCGCGATCGCCTGTTCCAAATCTCCAGCAATATCGCTCATCGCCGTCAAAAACAAATTCCCAAAACTGTGACCCACCAAACCGTCACCAGCCCGGAAACGATATTGAAATAACTCAGTTAATAACTTTTCCTCATCTGCCAAAGCCGCCAAACAATTGCGAATGTCTCCCGGCGGCAATACCCCAATTTCCCGCCGCAGCCGCCCGGAAGACCCGCCATCATCCGCCACCGTGACAATAGCAGTGATTTTGGCGCTGTAATCCTTCAATCCCCTGAGCAAATTGGAAAGGCCCGTACCGCCCCCAATTGCCACAATTTTCGGGCCGCGGTGCAAGCGGCGGTGGTTGAGGAGTCGATCGACCAATTCCTCATTCCCTTCGGGCATCAGCACTTGAGTAATAGAGTTCAAACTGCGAGTTTGTCCCCACAGAATTAACAAAATCCCGCCAGCAATGATGATCGGGCCCGACACGTAATTGGGAATAACTTCCGCAATCCACGCCAAAAAATTTCTCAATAATTGCAATAAGAAGAAAATGGGAGTCATCCCAGTCCAAATCGCTAAACCCAAAGTGGCAAGTACCACGCCGCTGGCACTAATCAGCAGCCACCGTTTCACTAGCAGTCCGGGGGCTAACCACTTAAACCACTGGTGAACTCGCCCGTTCCGCAAAGAAGGGGGGTAAGGATTTCTGGATTGGGCAAAAACCTGCTTGGCTTTAGCCAAGACGCGGAGGGCTTTAGGAAGTGAACTAATTGACATGGTTAATTAGTCTTAAGGGTATTGGAACAGCTCGAGCTGACAAATTTACAATACAAGAGAGTTTTGATTCTGGCAGTCAATTTAAGTAATTAGTGATTAGTTATAAGTCATGAGTCATTAGGTAGACTGAGGACTGAGGACTGACAACTTATTGATAACATCCTATGGCTGAGCCACTAATCGAACTCAAGGGGGTAAGTAAGTCCTTCGGTCAGAACCCGATCCTCGATCGAGTCGATCTGAGGATTTATCGGGGAGAAGCCCTGGCAATTATTGGCCCTTCCGGGACGGGGAAATCTACGATTCTGCGGATAATTGCGGGTTTGTTGGCCCCGGATGCCGGTGAGGTTTTTGTTCAGGGACAGCGCAGGGTCGGATGGGTGGACGACGTGGCAGATCCGATCGGAATTGGGATGGTGTTTCAGCAAGCGGCTTTGTTTGATTCGCTGACGGTGGAGGAGAATGTCGGTTTTTTACTTTACCAGCATTCTAAGCTCCCGCGCCGCCGCATTCGGGAATTGGTGGAGGAAAAGTTGGAGATGGTGGGTTTGCCGCGAATTGGCGAACGCTATCCGGCGCAGTTGTCTGGGGGAATGAGGAAGCGGGTAAGTTTTGCCCGCGCTATCATGGCGAATCCTGATAATGACAGGGATAATCCAGAGGTTTTGCTGTACGACGAACCGACGGCGGGTTTAGATCCGATCGCTTCGACGGTAATTGAAGATTTAATCCGCGACTTGCAGGCAGCCCAAGGTGTTTGCAGCACTTATGCGATCGTCACTCACCAAGACAGTACCATCCGCCGCACTGCCGATCGCATCGTATTTCTCTATCGAGGCAAAGTGCAGTGGGAGGGAACTGTCAATGACATTGCATCGACAGATAATTTACTTATCCGACAATTTTTTAGTGGCAGTGTTACTGGGCCAATTCAAGCGCTGGGATAGTCAATTGTCAGTTGTCAGTTGGCCGTTGTCAGTTGGCCGTGGTCAATGGTTTGTCTTGTTGGGAGATAGTATATGTCACAAACAAACTTTCAGAAGTTAGATGTTTATAAATTAGATGAAAAATTAGCTGATGAAATTTGGAATATTGTTATCAAATGGGACGCACTAGCAAAAGATACGGTCGGCAAGCAAATTATTCGATCTGCTGATAGTATTGGTGCTAATATTGCTGAAGGAGATGGTCGAGGTAGCTATCAGGATCATCGGCGATTTATCAAGATTGCCAGAGGTTATTTATATGAAACAAAGCACTGGTTGAGACGGGCTTATACTAGGCAACTACTAACAAGTACGCAAGTAGAAACACTCAAGCCAATTATTGACGAACTGTCGCCAAGGCTAAACGCCTATCTAAAATCTATAGGCAACACATCAGACAAAAATTAACAACTGCCAACTATCAACTGCCAACTGCCAACTGCTAACTATCAACTGCCAACTGCCAACTGCCAACTATCAACTGCCAACTGCCAACTGCCAACTGCCAACTGACTAAAGAGGTAATATGCAATCGCGAACTGTAAGAGAAGGTTCTGTCGGGTTCTTAATTTTAGTAGGAATCGGTTTATTTGGCGGCTTAGTGCTCTGGCTGCGGGGCGTGCAAATAGGGAACCGCAGCTACAAATTCGCCGTAGAATTTGGCAGCGCCCAAGGAATGCAAATAGGTACGCCCATCAGGTATCGTGGGGTTGCAGTCGGTAAAATTACCGCCCTCCAACCGGGTTCCAACGGCGTAGACGTGACGCTGGAGATTGCCCCCGGAACTTTAGTGATTCCCAGGGATGTTACGATCGAAGCGAATAAATCGGGTTTAATTGGCGAATCGTCGATCGACATTACCCCCAACTCGATTTTGCCAGAATCATTACTTACCGCCAATCCCGCTAGTGCCGACTGTCCCCCAGAGATTATCTGCCAAAATTCGCGCTTAAAAGGTCAAGCTGGTGTCACTATCGACGAACTCATTAAATCCACAGTCCGCCTAGCTAATTTCTACACTGACCCCGCCCTGTTTAACAATATTAAATCTCTTGCAGAAAATACAGCCAACACAGCTAAAGGTGCAGCTAAACTCACTCAAGATTTATCGAATTTAACTCAAACTGCCCAAGCGGAAATAAAAAATTTAAATCAATCTGTAAGGGGAGACATTGGGAGTTTAAATCAATCTGTCAAAACTGAAATAGCAAGTTTAAATCAATCATTAAAGGGGGAAGCAAGCAGTTTGAATCAATCATTAAAGGGAGAAGCAAGCACCTTAAATCAATCGCTCAAGACAGAAATATCAGCAGCCGCCGCTGATGTTTCTAAAGTAGCAGCTACGGCGGATACTTCCACAAAAGCCGTATCTGCATCTGTAATAAGTTCGGCTAATTCAGTAAGTCAAGCAGCCAATCAAGTTACATTAACAGCCAACCAACTCAATTCTTTAGTAACAACCAACCGCGCCAGTTTAGTCTCAACTCTGAATAACATCAATCAAAGCAGCCAGGAACTGCGGGTAGCTGTCAGTAGTTTGAGTCCGACAATTAATCGCATCAACCAAGGACAATTGCTGAACAATTTAGAAGTTTTATCAGCGAATGCTGCCCAAGCTTCTAGTAATTTGCGAGATTTATCCAGCCAGGTAAACAATCCCGCCACTTTGCTATTATTGCAGCAAACTCTAGATTCTGCACGAGCTACATTTCAGAACGTGCAAAAAATTACTTCCGACGTGGATGATTTGACGGGAGATCCGGCTTTCCGCAACAACATTCGCAGGTTGTTCAACGGATTGGGAGGCTTGTTGGGTTCAACAGAACAACTGCGACAGCAAGTTAAAGTGACTCAAACATTAGCTCCCCTTTCTGAGAAAGTAAATGCGAGTACGCCTGCCAGAAATCAATCAGTAGAGCCTGAATTTCCCAGCTTGCAAAAACAGCCAAAATTGCCTGTTATACCTTCTGAAACTGCCAGGTCAGCAGAACCATTGGCTCCCGAAACTACTCCTTAAAACACGGTATAATTGAATAACCGCCAGTGCAATATTGGCGACTTACTCTAGTTAGTAATATTGGCAATACGCACTTTGATTACAGCTAGTTAATCAGGTGCGGCTTTCGCACCAGGCATTAAACTTATTGTCCAAATCCTATTAATAAAAAACTCTTTCTATCGCAACCAGGAAAACCAATGACGCAAACATTATCGAAACCGGACGCAACCAAAACCCAGTATACTGTGACTTGGGAAAAATTGCCAGACGACTTTAAATTACCCGACGATCCTGTGGAAAACATCGACCAACCACTTTTAGCTGCGGCCCTGCGAGAAGCCTTGGATATCGCAGGATTTATCCTAGCTTCAATGCTAATAGCTTCCAATTTTGGACTGTGTGCCAAAGTCAATGACAAAACAGTAGTAAAAGCACCGGATTGGGTGTACGTTCCCTCGGTATTGCCAGCAGAACCAGGAGAAGTTCGCCGCAGTTATACGCCCAATGCTGAGGGAGAAGTACCCGCAGTAGTAATGGAATTTTTATCGGATACTGACGGCAGTGAATATTCAAATAAACCGACATATCCTTACGGGAAATGGCGGTTTTACGAGCGAATTTTGCAAGTACCAATTTATGTAACTTTTGAACCGAAATCGGGAGTATTGGAAGTGTACAGACTCTCTGCTTCGGGAGAATATGAATTGCAAGAACCGGATGCTAATCAGCGATTCTGGATAGAATCAATGGGTTTATTTCTGGGGGTTTGGGAAGGTGAAAAATCTCAGAGAAGGGGTTATTGGTTGCGCTGGTGGGATGAGAATGGCAATTTGCTGCTGTGGGGTGCGGAACGGGTGGAACAGGAACGCCAGCGCGCCCAAGAGGAACGCCAGAGGGCCGATCGACTAATGGCATACTTGATTCGTCAGGGTATCGATCCTGATGGCATTTGAAGGTGTGGGAGTTTGATCGACTTTTCGGCCCTTAATCCAATCCCATTTTAATTGCACAATCGAGTCAGCAAGGGCGTTTGAGATTAAAAATAACCACAATTAAGGAGCGATCGGCATGACTGCAACAACATTAGAAGAAAAATTAGATCGGCTTTCTGATGAATTAGCCTCAGCACTAGAAGCGGAACGCCAGCGTGCTCCTGAACTCACATCTTTGCTACCGCGTTACCGACATCGGTTTGGCCAATTGCCTGAGAGTAAGGGCTAAAAAGTAAGGGTGCGATCGCGCTTCATCGATCTCGCCCGCGTGTTATTCTCACCTAAATGTCATTGACAAATATGAGATTTTGTGTAGGGCTAGAATTGGTTCCAAATTTTAAATGGCGAAGGGCGATCGTTTTGCGATCGAACTTGGGCAATCTAGATATAGGCGCTTCTTGAGTGCCTGAAAAACAGCGACGCCAAGAGTTAGCAATGGAAAGTACACAGAAAAAATCTAGTGATAGTCGGGTTCATCGGAGCGATCGAATTAAGCAGATTTTTGCGTTAGTATCAATGGTTTCGTTTGGTGGTTCTGCGATTTTTGGTATTTTCAGTCTGTTCAGCAGCGGTTTGAGCAGCCAGCACCAGCAAAAGCCGACGCCTGTGGCTGTTTCTCAGGAATCTTTGCTGGCGGCGCAGGAACGGGGATATGAGACGGTTTTGCAGCGGGAACCGCAGAATCAGACGGCTCTGGAGGGGTTGGCAAATGTGCGGTTGCAGATGAATAATAAGGTGGGGGCGATCGAGCCTTTGGAGAAGTTGGTCAAACTAAATCCTAACAGAGCTGATTATAAGGCGCTGTTGGGGCAGGTGCGACAAGCAAGGCAAGGAAAAAAATAGAGCTAATAGTTAAAAATTTAAGGTAGGAACGGAGGTTAATAGATGACCCAAAAATTAACTGAATCTAATATCTCAGAGTGTCAAGCAAAGTTCAACCTCAGCTATCACGTTCCCTTTGCTCACTCGTGTCAACAAATGGTGGGATTTAAAGGTAAGGATGTTCTCGAAGTAGGAGGAAGCTTACCTAAAGAGTTTGTACTAGATTATCTAAATGTTAAATCGTGGTCGGCCCTAGAAGCCCCAGATTTTGAAGTTTACCTAGATAGAGTTGCCAGTGCTGCTGAAGGCTCTAAGCTTGGTAAAGTAGACTATTCTGCTTGTGGTTTTACCGATAGAGAGCTGAGTAATTATAACTTTTTTGCGGGCTACATCGAAGAATTACCTCCCGCGTACTACCAAAAATACGATTTAATTTTCTCAATCGCTGCTTTTGAACACATCCATAAATTTCCTTTAGCTTTAGAAAAAATGTTTTTGGCTCTGAAGCCCGGAGGTCAGCTATTTTCTATATTTACACCCATTTGGTCAGCTCATGACGGCCATCACTTACCCCCCATAACTGAACCTAACCAGGGAAAAACTTTCAACTTTCAGAATTCTCCGATTCCGCCGTGGGGACATTTACTGATGAGACCCCCAGAGCTATGCCGTTACTTGTATCAGCATACTGATAAGGAAACGGCAGATGCTATCGCACATTATGTGTACAACTCTCCCCACATTAATCGTTTTTTTACTGAAGATTATGTGGAATTTATCAACCAAAGCTTATTCATAGTAAAGCGGCTAGAACCTATTGGTTTAATCCAAATTGATAACAATACTCAACAAACTTTAGAAAAACTTTATCCGGGCAGAACTCAATTTGCTAACAACGGTCTTCTTGCAGTGCTGGAAAAACCAGAAAATAAGAAGAGAGAAAATATTTCAGAAAAATCAATAACAAGCCTCGGTGAACAACGCAAAACTCAATTTAAAAATGACCATAATCCTTCTTTCGCGCCAACCAAAAATCAGGTTTATCATCATAAGCCTGTTCAGGTCAGCAGTGAGTTTTCAGGGTCGCCAATGCAAAGTCTTTCGGTTTGCATGATTGTTCAAAACGCTGAAAAAACTTTGGAGATTGCCCTCGAATCTCTTGACGGTGTTTATGACGAGCTAATAGTTGTTGACGGTGGCAGTACCGACTCCACCTGCGAAATTGCCTTGCGCTATGGAGCCAAAGTTATAAACTCAGCTTGGACAGGCAATTTTTCTGACCAGCGGAACGTGTCTTTGAAAGAAGTTAAGACTGATTGGGTTTTTATTATCGATGCAGATGAATTTATTGACCGGAAAACTCTGGAGTTTTTACGTTATGTAAAAGCTAATGGTACTCAGTTAGATACCGATCACTTTTTGATTACCAGAAAGTGGATTAGTCCATTCAGTAAAAAATATTACGTTAATAGCGAGCCTCATTTTCCCGATATGGGATGTCGCCTTTATAGATATGACAAAGATATTTTTTACACTGGACAAATTCATTGGGTGATTCATGGTCTAAAACAGCGAGTTATAATAACTTCTGGGGAACTGGGTGTATATCACTTAGATTTGTTAGTTAACAGTGAATCTCAAAGAAAAGAAAAAGTTCAAAAATATATGAAGGATAATCCTAGAGATGGGATGCCTCATTACTATATACCCGACATCACGCAGCTAAGTTTACAAGAATGGAATTATCAAGATTTACTGCCTCAAATTCCGAAGTTACTCAACGCTATACCGATGAAATGCAAAGTTTGCGAATCAGATTCACATCATTTGGCCAAGGGTAAAGTTATGGGTAAATATGATGTTGATTATTTTCAATGTTCAAACTGCGGATTTGTTCAAACCGAAGAACCATACTGGCTAGACGAAGCCTATTCTCAACCAATAGCAAGCAGCGATGTTGGCTTAGCGTTCAGAAATTTGTCATTTTCAAAAATCACCCAAAGTTTATTATTTAACTTTTTTAATCATCAAACAAGATTTCTGGACTACGGAGGTGGCTACGGTCTATTTGTCAGGCTGATGAGAGATGCGGGATTTGACTTTTACTGGCTAGACAAGTTTTGTCAAAATATATTTGCTCAAGGATTTGAGATTGACGCAGCCGCAAATAACCAATTTGAATTAGTGACGGCATTTGAAGTATTTGAGCATCTGGTTCACCCCATATATGAGCTGGAAAAATTGTTAAAAAATTCCAGAAATATTTTATTTAGTACAGAATTGCTGCCAGAAAGCCATCCTAAACCTGATGAGTGGTGGTACTATGTGCTTCACGAAGGTCAGCACGTTTCTCTTTACACAGCTAAATCTCTTTCAATCCTTGCTGCCAAGTTTAATCTCAATTTTTACTCGAATGGTTCATCTTTGCATTTACTAACAGAAAAAGAATTACCTGACGATGTATTTCAACAATTGGCAAAAGGAGGATTAGCAGCGGTTAATAAGGTGTCGCTTTTACAGAATGACTTCTTAAAAGCTGTTAGCAAAATTACTCATCTTCAACAAGAAGCAAAGATACAGCCTGCGGAAATAGAAGAGGACGGCGACTCGCAAAGCGGGTTAACAATACTGGTTGACGGTGTATTTTTTCAACTGTACAGAACAGGAATTGCCCGCGTTTGGAGGTCACTACTAGAAGAATGGGCGGAAAATGGTTGGGCTAAGCATATAATAGTATTGGATCGGGTGGGAACCTCGCCAAAAATTGCGGGAATTAGGTATTGCACCGTGCCTGCTTATGACTACAGTAAAACTGATGCTGACCGGGAAATGTTACAGCAAGTATGTGATGAAAATGGTGCAGACTTATTTATATCCACTTACTACACAACACCTTTATCCACTCCCTCTGTATTCATGGCCTATGACATGATTCCCGAAGTGCTGGGAGCAAATTTGAATGAATCAATGTGGAGGGAGAAACATCATGCTATCCGCCATGCTTCTGCTTATATTGCTATTTCAGAAAACACAGCCAGTGACTTAGCAAAGTTTTTTCCAGAAATTGCCTCTAAGTCTGTAACTGTAGCTCATTGTGGAGTTCAAAGTCTTTTTTCACCGGCTAGTCAAGAAGATATTAAGGGTTTTAAAAATAAGTATGGGATCTCAAAACCCTACTTTATTTCAGTAGGTGGGGCTGCGGATTATAAAAATAGTATCTTGTTCTTCAAAGCTTTTGCTCAACTTGCCAGCAAACAAGGCTTTGAAATAGTATGTACGGGGAGTGGAGTTGTATTAGAAGGAGAATTGAGAAATTTCACTTTAGGTACTGTAGTTCATAAGCTTCAGCTAAATGACGAGGAGTTGAGATTAGCTTATGCGGGTGCTGTTGCATTGGTTTATCCATCCAAGTATGAAGGATTTGGTTTACCTGTGCTAGAAGCTATTTCCTGCGGTTGTCCCGTTATCACTTGTCCTAATGCCTCGATTCCTGAAGTGGCCGGAGAAGCAGCTTTATATGTGAATGATGAGGATGTTGAGGGGTTAACAGATGCACTTTGCGAGATCCAAAAACCGAAGGTTCGCAACTCATTAATTGCGGCTGGGTTGGAACAAGCTAAAAAGTTCTCTTGGTCAAAAATGGCGAAAACGGTTAGTTCAGTGCTGATTGACGAAACTCTAGTGCGTTTAAACTTGAAAGAGATTAATCTAATTGTTTTTCCCGATTGGACGCAACCGGAAGAATCTTTGGGCGTAGATATAGAACGAGTGGTAAGGGCCATCGCAACTCATCCAGACAAAAGTAAGATGACTCTCTTAGTAGACACGAGCAATATTTCTGACGAAGATGCTAATCTGGCTTTATCAAGCGTGGCGATGAATCTTTTAATGGAAGAAGACTTAGATGTTTCTGACGGTCCAGAAATTTCACTGATTGGAAGTTTGAGCGAAATTCAGTGGAGAGCTTTTATTCCTTACATTAGTGCTAATATTAGCTTAGAAAATGAGAATACAGAGTCTATTCTTGCTTTCAACAAATACAGGGAAAATAGGCAGGCAAAAACTCCGATCGTTCCCCTCCATGAAATAAATAGTTTTGAGTTTTAGTCATTTTGCTACTAAACTCAATAAAAATATCAAAATAATAAGGAAGCAAAGTGATGGGTTTACCTATTATTGTACTGCATGTAGGAAACAGTGATTATATTTTGTATTGTTTGGCTCAAGCCAAAAAAACTAATCCAGAATCACCTGTTATTTGGTTGGGAGACTGTATAGAGAAACATTACAGTTTTTTTGATTATGAAAACTTTTGGGATTATGCTAATGAGTTTCAAGAATTTAACAGTTCTTATCAACATCGTAGTATAAACGGTATAAAATGGGAACTATTTTGCTTTCAAAGATGGTTTGTTCTTAAAAAATTAATGCAATCTAGAAATATACACCAATGTCTACACATAGATTCAGACGTTATGTTATACGCTAACGTCACAGAAGAACAGAAAAATTTTGCCAATTGTGACCTCACTTTGTCTCAGAGGCAAAGTCCCCATTATAATTTTATTAACAATCTAAATGTTTTAGACAGTTTTTGTAGTTTCCTATTGGAAATGTACAAAGACCCTTTGATATATCAACCCATCCAAGAAAAATTCCCTAATGTCTCTGATATGTCGGCATTTTATTTCTTTGCTAACCGAGAAAGTTTTAGTATAGGTGAAATCTCAAACATTACTAATAATTCAAAAAACGATCACAATATTAATGTATGTGAAGGGTTTGAAATGCGAGAGGGAAGGAAGAACATTTATTTTGTTGAAGATCAGCCTTTTTGTAAACATCTGGAATTGAATCGAGCAATTAAGTTTAATATGATTCACTTTCAGGGGTGGCAAACTAAAAAATATATTAAAGATTACTTTAACGGAGAAAGTATTTTTAGGGAAAGCAGGGAATGGGAAGTTAATAGTCACCATTCTGACGCTATAAGGGGTTTTTTGCAGCATATAAATACTGAAAAATGTTCCACGGAAAATAGCAATTTACAGGAAAATTATACGACTCTAAATTTTAGTTTAAGCGAGATAAATGTGATTGTTTTCCCAGATTGGTCAGCACCGGAAGAGTCTTTAACTTTAGAATTAGAAAGAGTACTAAAGGCGATCGCAATTCATCCAGACAAGAATAAGATCACTCTGCTGGTAGACAGCAGCAATATTTCTGACGAAGATGCTAATCTTGCTTTATCCAGCGTGGCGCTCAATCTGTTGATGACACAAGATTTAGATGTTTCGGATGGACCAGAAATTTTACTCATTGGACAATTGAGCGAAATCCAGTGGTCAGGTTTGAAGGCTCGAATTTACGGTCGAATTGTATTGGAGAATGAGAATATACAGGCGATCGCAGCCGCAGGATATGAGGAAATCCCATCTTATCTACTGGACTGTTTAGAGATAAAGGCTACGCAATAATTTTATAACTATGATTACTATGAACAGTGATATGTCAAAATCCCCACTCCCTCTCAAACCAACTTTGGACAGACCTATATTTTTCTATTGCTGTGAAGGAGTCTATTCACCTTTAAGCATATGTTTAGCGGAAGGCTTTAAAGAGCTGGGAATACCCTTTTATTCAAACATCAATCATTGGAAGATTGCGCCCGGCACAGAAGAATATCTTTTCTGTTATGACCCAAGTGTGAGTCATCGCGATTGCTCAATTGTGATTTTGGACTTCAGATGGATGATAAACTCGAGATCTTTTCCTGAAGAATTATTTCAATCCGAACGCAAATATGTCACGGTCTATCTAGATGACATGGATGGTTTTACCATCTGGAATTCCGAGTTAGAGAACTTCGATTTTAGATTTAGAACTCACTGCAACAGCAAATCTATAGAGCCTTCAAACTGTTTAACGTGGGTTTTTGGGCTTTCTAACCGCATCCTTCGAGAGACTAGCGAAATTGAAAAAATTCAGAACAAAAAAAGACGCTTACTTGTCAACTTCCGCAACGACCATCGGCGATTGAGATACACTAACACTGTGATGAAAGTTCGCCAGGGTTATTTATGGGTTGACAGTGGAGTGATGATATTAGACAATCCCATAAGGCAGATTGTTTGCGAACAATTCTTGCCATTGATTCAACATATTATACCGCCGGATGATATCACTGAGGATTTTGAGAAATCTCCCTCAGACAGTTACCATTACTTGCAGTGGAAGCAAACAGGTCAACGCCACTATCCAAGTTACTACCAGCGTTTGAAGGAATCTGCGGCTTGTGCGTGCTTTGGGGGTGTTGTTACCTCCAGCTATTTGACAGGAGAACCAATCGTAGAATGGTGGGACAGTTGGCGTTTTTGGGAGTCATTGGCGGCTGGGTGCGTAACGTTTCACGTAGATTTTGATAAGTATGGAGTTAAACTGCCAGTAATGCCCGAAAACTGGCGACACTATATAGGAATCGATCTAGACAATATGCAAGATACTGTCGATCGGATTGCTGATGACCCAGGAATTTTAGAGAAAATCTCTATAGAAGGTCGGCAGTGGGCTATTGAAAATTACGCTCCTGTTCCTACAGCTTTGCGTTTTCTGGAAATGCTCGGCTCCTACACTCCGCAAATGGAGAAATGCCACGAAAATGAAGGCGGGTCAGTAGCCTTGTCGCTGTCGATGAAATTGAGAGAAATTAACCTAATTGTTTTTCCAGATTGGTCGCAGCCAGAAGAGTCTCTTGGTTTAGAATTGGAACGAGTGGTAAGGGCGATCGCCACTCATGGAGACAAAAGTAAGATGACTCTCTTAGTAGACAACAGCAATATTGCTGACGAAGATGCTACTCTGGCTTTATCAGGCGTGGCGATGAATCTTTTAATGGAAGAAGATTTAGATGTTTCCGACGGCCCAGAAATTTCACTGATTGGACAGTTGAGCGAAATTCAGTGGTCAGCTTTGATCCCTCGACTTCACGGTCGAATTGTATTGGAGAATGAGAATATAAAGGCAATGGCTCACGCAACAGCGGAAAACATTCCCTCATTAGAACTAGACCGTTTTATGAAGGAGAGTTACTGATGAATCGAGGGAATTTGTGCAGCAAATCGCTGCACAAACTACTCACTCGGATCAGCACCATTAATGATTTTTGTCCCGATAGATCTGCCACATCTGCTCGTATGCTTTCTCCATCTCTCGCGTAAATTGCTTGCCATTCCACAGCGGAGCGGTTTGTCGTGACTGCCGCAGTTTCCAAGATATTTGCTGTCGCAGAGCCGCATCTTTTCCTAAGCGAATTCCCCATTCTACATACTCTTCATCCGTCCAAGCAATCCCTTCGGAAATACCAGCATTCATCATCATCGTGTAGCTGTTGCGCGCAGCAAACTGCTCCCCCACTCGCGTCACTAAAGGAACGCCAATCCACAGGGTTTCCATAGTGGTTGTGGCTCCGTTGTAGGGGTAAGTATCGAGTACCACGTCAGCAATCCCTAAATTAGCGCGGTGAATTTGCTCAGAAGGAGCTAAGGGTAAAAATTGCAGGCGATCGCCCGACACCCCCTCTGATTCTGCAACTTGGATAAAGAAGTTTTTCAGTGATTCTTGATCCGCCAAACCTTTAATTAAAAAGTAGCTATTCGGTACAGATTTGATAATTTGCATTTGCAGCCGTGCAGTATTCGGGTTATATTTATACCCTCTCTGAGTGCTGAGATATATAACTGCATCCTCAGAGATACCTAATTCATCCCGCCGGAGAGTTGGCACCCCCACCTCAAAACCATCTACTGCTATGTAAGTTTGAGGTAAGCGCCAAATTTTTTCCGTGTAGTATTGCTGAGCAGACTCCGGTAAAACATAAGGATCGGCAAGATAGTAATCAATAGTTGGCACACTCGACGCATCCCAACCGAGCCAACCTACTTGAACTGGTGCTGGCTTAATCGCCATCGTTTCGCAGGAAGTAGTAAGTGTAATGCTATCGAGATCGACCAAAATGTCAATCTCATCCTCATAAATTTTCTGAGCCGCTTCTTGACCGTCTAATCCTAATTTATAAGCTTTGTCAGCTTTGCTAATGTACCATTCATGTAACTGGCCCTGGCTCATTTCTGCGCCAATCATATAAGCGTTGATTTCAAAATGTTCCCGGTCATGGTACTGAAAAACCCACCGTGCTAACCAACCCACAGAATGACTGCGGAAACAATGGGAAATATATCCAATCTTCAATCGTTTAGTAGGAGCATCTGCTTTCAAAATCCGCCCCCGCCATTGGCGACATTCTTCTACCTTTTCTTTGGCATAATTTTCAATATTTAATTGACACAATTGAGCTAATTGAAGGCGAATTTGTGCATTTTCATGGGCTTTATCCTGAAAATATGGGAAGAAAAAAACCGAAGCAAATAAGCGAATTGTGGCACTTGAATCCAGTGAATTCGGTTGTTCTTCAAGCAACGATGCTAACAAGGACCTCTGCAACTCTAATGCTGAACAAAATTCTTCCCAATACCCCCCTGCGCTCATCAATGACCGCATGATCAACATATTTGCATAAATTTTATCAGCCAAAGTTTCCATGACTGAATAACACAATTTCGCCGATTCTATTCCTTTACTAAATTCACTATTGTCTTGATAAAAAGCAGACAAAGAGCGCAGTAATTCTGGATGAAGAGGCTCTAAACGCAACCCTAGCTCAGTGAAACGTATTGCCAGTTGATATTGCTTAGCGGAGTAAGCTATTTTATAAATAAACGGAATCAAAACCTCCATCAAATCTCTGGATTCTTTGACATAAAATAGGCACGCTTCTGTTAATTCATAGGATGAGGGGTCGAAAGGAGCCTGAGTTAAAACATTGCTCAATACTTGTAGTAATAGCTCAGAATCTACTGCGATATTCGATTCAGACTTCAGAATCTCTAACACGCCTAAATCTTTTAGTTGCTCTCCTGTGTAGGAGCTTTGCAAAGTGGACAGTCCAATCAAATGCAGGAGGTTATTAACATCGTTAGGATTGATTTCCCGTATGTGCTGCCGAATTGCCCAAGCTACTGCATAATCGCCCACTTCCCACCTGCGCCGCTCTGCTTCGGCGTGCAGAACCTCTATCAATTCTTCTGTCCAGAAATCTATTTCTTCTGGCTCTCCCTCGCTCATTCCCAGCAGCCAAGTGGTCTGAGCTTCCACTTCTTGTTCTTGCAACAGCAACATCAATCCTAAGTGCCAGTAGTGAGACTTAACACTGGGTTCTGCTACAATCGCTTGTTCATAAAGCAATGCCGCTTTAATGTAATTTCCTTGAAGTAAACATTGGTGTGCTTGCTGCTGCCAATCAGGAGCAAGAGCTAATAAATCATTAGAAATCATAGGGCAAATTCATACAAGAATTTGATTGGACGCAATAAAGCGGGCAGCACACGCGACACCACCCGCTTTTTATTGTTTCTCAACAAGCGTAGCTTGTTGAATTAAACACTTACTTAGTAACTTCTGTCATGGTGCCGCAGGTAGGCGCAGCAGAACCATCGGGTGCAAGGGCTGTCGGAGCTAATCCCGCACCACCCTCACAAAGTATGCTCTGCGTGCTTTTTGCTTCTCCGGCTGTAACTAATCCCACAGCCCCAGCATAAGATCTCAGAGGACTGTTAGTAGCCGGGGTTGCACCAGAGGTAGCTCCGCCTGCTGGCACTCCTATGTTGTATGTATAGTTGCTGGTTTGAGTTTTCAGCCCAATACCCAAATTCGTAATCTGGTCTGCAAATTTGGTATTTTCTGCGAAGTATGCTTGCTGACCTTTGTTGATTGAGCTGAGGTACTGTTTAGCTTCTGACTGCTTGGCTTTGTTTGCTTGGCTGAGGAAGGAAGGCAAAGCAATAGCAGACAAAATACCGATGATGATGATAACAACTAGCAGTTCAATCAGTGTGAAACCTTGATCCTGTCTTCTTTTGTTGATGTGTTGCAGGAACTTGGCTTTAAATTCAGTCTTCATAAGTCTTTTCTCCTTGAGGGGTGGGATGCTCGATTTCTAACTCTTATATGTAACTTACCCAGTTACCAGCGCTTTAATATCACCCCAAACTATTTTTTTTCTAAACTTGTGGCTCTAAGGCTCCAAAAGCACATACAGAAAGACTTCCAGCCTAATAAACAGTTCCTTGACTTCCTCAAAGGCAGTCTCATCACTAACAGACTCTAGGTTAACACCGATCTGCGAGCCGATTTGGAGCCACTGTTCTACTAGGGACACCACAGACTGCGGCCCCTCCCACAGAGGTAGCAAGCAAGCCGCGATTGTACTGTCGATGGACACCGGCGCTAGAGTTGGCACAATAATATAACGGCTAATCTCAAACGGCGTCTGGCTGTCAATGCAATTATTCAAGTCTTCCCTCACCTGAGAAGTCCTCAGTTGAGGGTGCAGGTGTACCCGTGCTTCCCGCCATTGAGCCTCCGTCCATTCCGCAACGGGCACAAAAGCCTGAGTTTGATCGGGATTGCCACACCAGAAATCAAATAAACGGTGCACGGGATGTAACAAGTCAAATAAATACAGTCGCTCTTCCACAGAAGTTTCTGGGAGACTCATCGCCCAAAACGGAGGCAAATCATCTGGATCTTTGAACAAATCCATCAACTCCCACCGACGCCAATCCACCATACTGATAAACTCTAAATCAGCACCTCTCAACATTGCAAACACTTCAGGAATGGTAAAACCTTTATCACCCACGAATAAATAGTTAACCATAATCCATCCCTCATCCTTCACGCGATCGGAATTCCAGGTTAATGCCTTAAGCCCTACTTGATCTTGTAATGCTTCCATTGTTTGCCGGACTATTTCCACCTCCAATTCTCCTGGACATCCATTCATTAATCCCATTGCTTTAAAAGCAGCTTGACCGCGAAATACTCCGGCTCTACCATTTGAACTGTGAAGATTTGTGCGGATGATTCCATCGGTCGCCAGAACTGATTTCATCGCTTGCAATCCAGCAACAGGGTCGGGCAAGATATACAGAACGTCGTCAGCATTGATATAGTCAAACTGTAACCCTAAAATTGGTAACTCTTCTATCTTCAAAGCATAAAACTCTGCATTAGCAACCCCATGATACTGTAAACGTTGCTCAGCTAGTTTCACCGATTGTTCTGATAAATCGATGCCTACTATTTTCGCTCCCGGATTGGCTATAGCTAAAACCAAGGATTTATAACCGGTGCCGCATCCCGCATCCAGGATAACTTTACCTTCTGTATTAATAACTCTTCTATTTCTGAAGTAGTAAGCAGTTACAAGACTATGAAGGTAGAGCAATTCACTCTTGTCTTTTGGAGATTCTTCCAGCGGGGTTCTGGGATAAGGAGTATTGTCAAATTGCTGTCGAATATTTTCTATTAACTCTAAATTTTGGTGATCCATTTTTAATTACACTCAACGCTGGCAAATTATCTTAGTATCTCAGAAAATAGCCGATCGCCCACCGGGCCGCAACACATACTTGCAATAATAATAGTCTGAAACGCCTGCCCTAACCAGAAATTCCCCTCCTAAACTCCCTCATCGCTTCCACACTCGAAGTCATCAGCAAGCAGCGACACAGTAAATTAATATCTAAAGCTGGCAAAACCACACTTGAAGAAATTTTTTCATAACCCTCAGAACCCAAGCGATACATAGCCAATACACCATCCTCCCAGAACCACACTTCAGCAACTCCTAGTGCTCGATAGCGCTGCAATTTTTTGACAGTACCGCTAGTGAAGACTACTTCGATACATAAATCTGGGGGGGAATTTGAGGTTATGCGTCTCCCAATAAAATAAGATTCATCAGCTTGTGCAGATACTACCCCTTCCTTTTCTTGGGTAAAGCTTCCCGTAGGTGCAAACTCAATTTCATTTTCGGCACAATAGATAGACAGCAGCGTACAAATTGTCCGACTGAAAAATTCGTGTTCTGGGGAAACTGCCAAGATTTCTACCTCTCCTCTGTAATAAAACAACCTCGTCCCAGGGGAGTCTGAAAATCCCTGTTCAATTAGCTTGAAATGTTCCCAGCTAATCCCGGACTGAATAAACCGTTGGTCTAGTGGCTGTAAAAGTGTCTGTGTCATCATGAGAACCTCAATCAAGTTCGGGGTTTAAAACAACATTCATCGCCTCTTTCCTGTTAAAAACTCTAAGGCGCGATCGCAGCCGCAACACAATACTTGCGATAATAATCTCAATGCCTAATTATACAACCAACGACCTCCTCCATGAACACCAACATCAGCCCCATCCTCAAAGTATTCACCTTTTCCGCCGCCCTTTCCCTAGCCATCAAGTACGCAGGGCCTAGCTTATCCATACCCTCAACCGACCTCAACGCCCTCATCGCCGTCTTTACCCCGAGTATCATCTTAGCTGCGATCCTGGGCTGGCGATCGCGCCAACAGCAGCAGTAGAGACGCCATCAAAAAGTGCGATCGCTACTTGGTCTAAAGACTATGTTTTTGCCAAAATCTTAATTCCCCGTACAGCTTATCACAAGCAAAGTTGAGGCACTCACCATGATTCAAATCATACCTGAATTAGTAACATTCGATGAATTCATTGACTGGTACCCTGAAAATTCAGAACACCGCTACGAACTGCACAATGGAGAAATTGTTGAGATGCCAAAAGCAACAGGCAAACATTCTAAAGTGGCCGGTTTTACCGCACTGAAAGTCGGAATAGAGATTGAGCGTCTCAATTTGCCCTACTTCATCCCCAAAGAATGCGTCATCAAACCCATGCGCGAGGAATCCGGGTATGAACCAGATATTATTGTACTTAACGAACAAACCATTGGAAACGAGCCGCGATGGGAAAAATCATCAATTATCACAATGGGTTCATCAGTCCCCCTAATCGTCGAGGTAACTAGCACTAATTGGGGTGATGATTATGCCCTAAAGCTTGAGGCCTATGAATCAATGGGTATTCAAGAATATTGGATTATAGACTATCTAGGATTGGGCGGCAGACGGTTCATCGGCAACCCCAAGCAACCAACCTTTTCGGTTTACCAACTAATTGACGGCGAATACCAAGTCAAACTTTTCAGAAGCGGCGAGGGTATTGAGTCCCCAACTTTCCCGGAACTGAAGCTGACAGCGCAGCAGGTGTTCGCCAAAAGGAATTGAGGAGGCTGCTTATACTGATGTCCGAGTAGGGGTATCTGATGAAAGATGCGATCGCCCGCATCTAAGGTATCTTATAGAGATGCGATTTATCGCTTCTGGGCTGCAGAGCAATTAGCAAGCAGTAATTCCCATACCCTATTCCTCAATCTAAAATCTAAAATCTAAAACCTAAAATCTAATGAAGCTAGGACAGTGGATGGGCTTATTAGCCCTCATCGCATCTTGTTACATTTTGTGGCAAATCAGGCAGGCCCTACTGCTGCTGTTTGCGGCCGTCGTCTTAGCCACCGCCTTAAACAGACTAGCACGCTACTTACAAAAATTCGGACTCAAAAGATCGATCGCCGTACTCTTATCAGTTAGCTTCCTAATCCTCGTATTCGTAGGCTTATTCCTGATAATTGTACCGCCCTTTACCCAACAGTTTCAACAACTTACCCAAAGAGCCCCTCAAGGAATAGAAAGATTAAATCAGTGGATAGATCAATTTGAAGGTCGTTTTTCTGGACAATTTGGCCAGCGGCTGCCCAATCTTGATGTTAACGACATCATGCAACAACTGCAACCTTTATTCAACCAACTCGTTGGCGGTGCAGGAGCCTTTGTCGGTAACACATTAGGCGTTATTCTAAGCTTTTTGCTAGTCATAGCTTTGACATTGATGACATTAGCAGAACCTCTATCTTACCGCAAAGCATTCATCCAACTATTTCCATCTTTTTATCGGCGACGAGTCGATGGCATCTTAGATGAATGCGAAATAGCTCTCGGTCGATGGGTCATCGGCGCTCTCATTAGCATGAGTGTGATTGCTTTTTTGAGCTTAATTGGTTTGTCGGTCTTGCAAGTCCCCCTACCGCTAGCTCACGCTGTAGTAGCAGGATTTCTTAACCTAATTCCCAATATAGGCCCCACTTTGAGCGTCATCCCCCCAATGACGATCGCACTTTTAGATTCTCCCTTACAATCAGGTTTTGTCCTAATCCTTTACTTTCTAATTCAACAGTTTGAAAGCAACGTCCTCACCCCCTACGTCATGGCACAGCAAGTATCACTGCTGCCAGCAGTAACATTAATAGCTCAAGTATTCTTCGCCACCTTCTTTGGATTTTTAGGCTTATTGCTAGCCCTCCCCCTCACCGTTGTAGCTCAAGTTTGGATTAGGGAAGCCCTCATTAAAGATATTCTAAACCAGTGGAGTGCCAGCCCTAAAACCTTAGCAGCAATCGATTCTGCTATCCATGAAAAACATGAATCTCTAGGAGTCGCCGAAAGCCTGCCAGAAAAATATTTACCAGAACAGAAACCAGACATCCCCGATCATGCTGAAAATGAGGCTCCTGAAAATCAATAGTTAAGGTTCATAATAACTTCACTCCTGATTCATTCCCAGTTATAGGACAGAAGTATTCACTACCAACTGAGGAAAAATGTGGTACAAATACCCTCAACTAACTATCTTCAAGCCTCGCCTTTTCTACTGTATCTTTGCCGGCACTAAAAATCTGTTGAACACTCAAATTCAACTGCCCAAATGTGGGTGACACAACCCTATCACTCCCCCGAAACTGACCAAGAATTTCTTGAGGGTACAAGCCCCCGGATTTATCCGTGGAATAAATCCAAAATCGAAAATCGAAAATCCTCAAACCCCCGCATTTATCCGTGGGGTAAATCTAAAATCTAAAATCTAAAATCTAAAATCGATTGACTGACTTGATACTCACCGTCAACTAAATGGTGAACAGAAAAAGTAGGTTGTTTGGGGTTGCCAATATAGCGTCTGCCGCCAAGTCCCAAATAGTCCGCAATCCAGTATTCAGAAATGCCCAAAGCTTCGTAATCCACCAATTTGTAGCCATAATCATCACGCCAATTGGTACTGACACCTTCGACAATTAGCCGGACAGAACTACCCATTGTAATGATAGATTCCTTATTTCATCTCGGTTCGCTGTCCGTTCCTTGCCTGTCCAAAGCGATCGCATCCGGTTCGTAACCAGATAGCTCATACCATTTTAGATTTTAGATTTTAGATTTTAGATTTTAGATTTTAGATTTTAGATTTTAGATTTTAGATTTTAGATTTTAG